>JAAYFC010000098.1 GCA_012728435.1 Clostridiales bacterium
CCGTGATTATCCTTCCGGCTTGAAGCCAGAGCTCAAATCACGGAAAGCTCTTATTTACTCACATTTCTACACTCTTACTTTTCCACCCTTGACATCAATACTACCGTCTCAACATGGCCAGACCGGAAGCAAAGATTGTGGTAGATACCTGAAAGCCCGTGATGAGGGCCACCAGCACCGTGGCCGGGAACATGACCACCACCTGCTGCAGGGCATACAGCAACAGTCTTCCAAGGGGGGGGCGCTCATCCGGCAGGTAGGCATTTGTAGCAAATGGTTTTGTCATACTTGCTCTCCTTTTTGTTTCATTAGGTCCGAGCATCGCCGGCAATGAGAAAAAACAGCCCCTTGTGAGCAGTTGTGCCCCACCTGTGCTGTTTCATCTGTGCCTCCTTGGGGATGATTCCCGGCGCTTTGGGGATAATAGCATGGGCAAGCTGCCATTGTCAAGAAATTTCTGAACGAATTCGCTCTTTATTCTTGTATTGTTCGTGTTTTTTATGAGGGCCTGATTTTTCGTCAGCGCGCTTGACAAAGCATGGATTGACCTTATAATTTGAAACTGAGTTTCAATTTGGAGGGGTCAGTGAAACAGATGGAACGCAAGGAGTACGCAACCAGGCAGCGGGATGCTGTCCTGGCCTGCTTTGAGCAGCATCCAAAGAAGGGGCTGACTGCCCAGGAGGTGTATCAGCTGCTGAAGCAGCAGGGGGTGGCCATCGGCCGCACCACCGTGTACCGTGCCATCGCCCACCTGTGTGAAAGCGGATCCCTGGTTCAACTGTCAGACCTGCACACGGTGACAGAGACCTCCAAGCGTTACCAGCACAAGGGCAAGGACACCGGGCACATCAGCGTGCGCTGTGCCCACTGCGGATTGATTGCGCCCCTTCAATGCGAAGCGGTGAACGCCTTTGAACAACACGTCCAGGAGGACCATGGATTCAGCCTGCTGGAGGAAGAATGCATGCTGCCCGGACTGTGCGCCGATTGTCTGAAACACACCGATTGATTTTTGAAAGGTTACTCTATGAAAAAACTGCTGATTGCCCTGATGGCCCTCCTGCTCGTAACGGGCAGCGCTGTGGCCCAAACACCCGCTAAGCCCCTGTCCATCGTGGCGCTGAACTTCCCGGCTTACGATTTTGCCCGCCAGGTGGCCGGGGACCGCGCTCAAATCACCATGCTCTTGCCCCCGGGCACCGATGCCCACAGCTTCGAGCCTACCCCCCGGGATGTCATCGCCTTGCAAGAGGCCGACCTCGTCATCTACAACGGCGGCCACGGGGAAGCCTGGGTGAAGAACCTGCTGGCTTCCCTGGGGGACAATGCCCCCGCTTCCCTGGCTATGATGAGCGTGGTGGACACGGTGGTGGAGGAGCTGGTGGAAGGGATGGAGGATGCGCCCCATGCCCACGGCCATGATGATGAAGACGAAGACGGTGACGACCACGGGCTGAGCCATGACGCGCGGGAGTTGGACGAGCACGTCTGGACCATGCCGGCAAATGCGATTGAAATCAGCCGGGTCATCACCAAAGCGCTCATCAACCTTGATTCTGCCCATGAAAGCCAGTATAATGAAAATTTCTGGGCTTTTGAAACCAAGCTGGATGACCTGGATGTGCAGTTCCGGGATTTGGTGGCGGAGGCCAAGCGCCGCACCATTGTGCTGGGGGACCGCTTCCCCATGCGCTACTTCACCCGGGAATACGGCCTGTCCTACTATGCTGCCTTCCCCGGCTGCGCCGCTGAAACCGAGCCCTCCGCCAAAACCATCGCCTTTTTAATGGACACCATCAAAAAGGAAGAGATCCCTGTGGTGTTTTACATCGAGTTTTCCAGCCAGAAGGCTGCCCGGGTCATCGCTGCCGAAACCGGCGCCAAGCCCCTCCTCCTCCATTCCGCCCACAACGTAAGCCAGGAGGAACTGGACGCTGGCATCACCTACCTGGACATCATGACACAAAACCTGAACAACCTGAAGGAGGCCCTGAACTGATGGCCCTGATTACTGTGAAGGACGCCGCCTTTGCCTATGACGGACAGGTGGTCTTAGACCAGGTCACCTTTGAGGTTAACCAAGGTGACTATCTGTGCATCGTAGGGGAGAATGGCTCCGGCAAATCCACCCTGATGAAGGGGCTGCTGCGCCTTTTGGACCCGGTGAAGGGCAAAATCACCCTGGGGGACGGCCTGATGCAGGACGAGGTGGGCTACCTGCCCCAGCAAAACCTGACCCAGCGGGACTTCCCCGCCTCCGTGCTGGAGGTGGTGGAGTCGGGCATAAGAAGCAAGCGCCTCTTTTTAAACAAGGCGGATAAAGCGCGCGCGCAGGAGATGATGGGCCTGCTGGAGATTACCGGTTTGCAGCACCGCAGTTTTATGGAGCTCTCCGGCGGCCAGCGCCAACGCACGCTGTTGGCAAGGGCGCTATGCGCGACGCGGAAGCTGCTGCTGCTGGACGAACCTACAGCCGGACTGGACCCCGTGGTGGCACGGGAACTGTACAAAACCATTGAGACCATCAACCGTGAGCAGGGCATCGCTGTGATCATGATCACCCATGATGTCCACACCGCTGCCTTCTACGCCAGCAGCATCCTGCACCTGCAGCAAACGCCCCTGTTCTTCGGCAAGCCCGATGAGTACCTTGAAACCTACCACGGGCAGTGCTTTGCAGGAGGGATTTGCGATGTTTAACTGGTTTTTTGAGATGTTTTCCTATGCCTTCATCACCCGCGCGGTGCTGGTGGGCATGATTGTGTCATTATGCGCAGCGTTGCTGGGCGTAAGCCTGGTGCTGAAGCGCTACTCCATGATTGGAGACGGCTTATCCCACGTGGGCTTTGGCGCGCTGGCTGTGGCCCTGGTCCTGGGCATAGCCCCCCTCACCTTCACCATTCCTGTGGTGGTGGTGGCAGCCTTGCTGCTGCTGCGGTTGTCTGAAACCAGCAAAATCAAGGGGGATGCCGCCATCGGCATGATTGCCACAGCTGCCCTGGCCATCGGCGTGATGGTTCTGTCCCTGGCGCGCAATGCCAACGCGGACATTTCCGGCTACCTGTTTGGCAGCATTCTGGTCATGTCCAAGGATGATGTCACCATCAGCCTGTGGCTGGGAGGGGCGGTGCTGGTGCTTTTTGTCCTGTTTTATCGCCGTATTTTCACCGTCACCTTTGACGAAGCCTTCGCGCGGGCGACCGGGCTTAACGCTGGCTTGTACAACACCTTAATCGCAACCCTCACCGCCGTCACCATCGTGCTGGGTATGCGGCTGATGGGTGCGATGCTGATTTCCTCCCTGATTATCTTTCCGGCGCTGACCGCCATGCGCCTGTGCAAAAGCTTTAAGACAGTGACCTTGACGGCGGCGGGCGTAAGCCTGGTCAGCTTTTTCATCGGCATGTCCATCTCCTATTTGCTGTCTACCCCAGCCGGCGCCAGCGTGGTGCTGGTGAATGCGGCGATGTTCCTGCTCTTCTCCCTCATCGCGATGCTGGGCAACCGCCGGCTGAAAGTGACCGCTTGAGCATGGCGAACATATGTGCTATTATTAGCTGGTTCATGTAGCGAACGATACGCCAATGAGAAAGTGACTGTATGAAGGACGCGTTGATTATCAAGGGTGCGCGGGAACACAACCTCAAGAATGTGGACCTCACGCTGCCGCGCAACAAACTGATTGTATTCACAGGCTTGTCGGGCTCCGGCAAGTCCTCTTTGGCTTTTGACACCATTTATGCCGAAGGCCAGCGCCGCTATGTGGAGAGCATGTCCAGCTATGCCCGACAGTTCCTGGGGCAAATGGAGAAACCGGATGTGGATTCCATTGACGGCCTTTCCCCCGCGATTTCGATTGACCAAAAGACCTCGGGGCACAATCCCCGCTCTACCGTGGGCACGGTGACGGAAATCCACGACTACCTGCGCCTGCTGTACGCGCGCATCGGCATCCCGCACTGCCCCAAGTGCGGGATGGAAATCCGCCAGCAGACAGTGGACCAGATGGTGGACGCCATCCTGCAAATGCCGCCCGATACGCGGCTGTTTATCCTGGCCCCCGTGGTGCGCGCGCGCAAGGGCGAGCACGCCAAGCTGCTTGAGAACGCCGCCAAATCCGGCTTTGTGCGCGTACAAATCGATGGCACTGTCCATGACCTGGATGACTTGCCCGCTTTGGATAAGAAAAAGCGGCACGACATCGACCTGGTGGTGGACCGGGTGATTGTAAGGCCGGACATCAGGACGCGCCTCTCCGGTTCTATTGAGACCGCGCTGAAAGAGGCAGGCGGCTTGATGGCTGTCCAGCCGCTAACAGGCGGCGAACGCATGCTGTTCTCCCAGAACTACGCCTGCCCGGACTGCAACATCAACATCGAGGAGCTGGCCCCCAGAACCTTCTCCTTCAACTCGCCCTATGGCGCCTGCCCGGAATGCTCTGGCCTGGGGGTGCTAAAAAACATCCCGATGGATTTGGTGCTGCCGGATATGAGCAAGTCCCTAAACCAAGGCGCTATCAGCGCGATGGGCTGGAACAGCAGCGGCGATGAGAGCTCCATGGCCCACATGATGTTTGTAGGCCTGAGCGAAAAATACAAGTTCAGTATGGATACCCCGGTGGGTGAATTGCCAAAGAACATCCTGGACATCATCCTGTACGGCACAGGCGGCGTGAAGGTGCCCATGCGGTATGAGAGCATCTCCGGTTCTGGCACCTACAACGTGAGCTATGAGGGCATCATCCCGACCCTGCTGCGCCGCTACCGGGAAACCACCAGCGATGCAGCCAAGGCAATGTACGAATCCTTCATGCGGGAGGAGCCCTGCCCCGCCTGCCACGGCAAGCGGCTTAAGCCAGAGGCTCTGGCTGTCACTGTGGGCGGGATGAACCTGGCCGATTTAAGCGCCCTGAACCTGACCGAAGCCCAGCGTTTTTTGGAAAGCCTGAACCTAAGCCAGACGCACGCCATGATTGCCGAGCAGATCATCAAGGAATTGCGCGCGCGGCTGACCTTCCTGCGCGATGTGGGGCTGGACTATTTAAGCCTGTCCCGTGCGGCAGCTACCTTATCCGGCGGCGAGTCCCAGCGCATCCGGCTGGCGACGCAGATTGGCTCTGGCCTGGTGGGCGTGCTGTACATCCTGGATGAGCCGTCCATCGGCCTGCACCAAAAGGACAATGCCCGGCTTTTGGGCACCCTGCGCCGCCTGCGTGACCTGGGCAATACGCTGATTGTGGTGGAGCATGACGAGGAAACCCTGCGCTCCGCCGACTACCTGGTGGATATTGGCCCGGGTGCCGGGCAAATGGGCGGGTACATCGTCACCCAGGGCACGCTGGAAGAGGTGACGGGCTGCAAGGAGTCCATCACGGCGGATTATCTGGCTGGGCGCAAGTATATCCCGGTGCCCGCCAAGCGCAAAAAGCCCACCGGCTGGCTGACAGTCAAGGGGGCGCGCGCCAACAACCTGAAAAACCAGGATGTTACCTTCCCCCTGGGCGTGTTTTGTGCGGTGTCCGGCGTGTCCGGCAGCGGCAAGAGCAGCCTGGGGAACGAAATCCTGTACAAGGCCTTGGCCCGCGACTTAAACCGCGCCAGCACCTACCCCGGCGCGCACACAGACATCAAGGGGCTTGAGCAGCTGGACAAAATCATAAACATCGACCAGTCCCCCATTGGCCGCACACCGCGCAGCAACCCTGCCACCTACACAGGCGTGTTTGATTTAATCCGCAGGGTTTATGCGTTGACGCCTGAGGCGAAGGCACGCGGCTATAAAGAAGGTCGCTTCTCCTTCAACGTGAAGGGCGGGCGATGCGAAGCCTGCAGCGGGGACGGCATGCTGAAGATAGAGATGCACTTTTTGGCTGACTTATACGTACCCTGCGAGGTGTGCAAGGGCAAGCGATACAGCCAGGAGACGCTGCAGATTCGCTACCGCGGCAAGACCATCTCCGATGTCCTTGAGATGACGGTGGATGAGGCGCTGACCTTCTTTGAGCACCACCCCACCATCAAACGCAAATTAAAGACGCTGGCCGACGTGGGGCTGACCTATATTAAATTGGGGCAGCCCTCCACCACGCTCTCCGGCGGTGAGGCGCAGCGCGTAAAGCTGGCTACGGAGCTGTCCCGTCGGGCAACCGGCAAAACACTGGTGCTGCTGGATGAGCCCACCACGGGGCTGCATGTTGATGACGTCGCGCGCTTAATCAAGGTGCTGCAGCGGCTAACCAAGTCCGGCAACACGGTGCTTGTGATTGAGCACAATTTGGACATGCTTAAAACCGCGGACTACATCATCGACCTGGGCCCGGATGGCGGCGACCGCGGCGGTGAGGTGATTGCCACCGGCACGCCGGAGGACATTGCCAAGTCACCCCAAAGCTACACGGGCGAGTACCTGCGCAAAGCGGGGATATCGTAATGCGCTGCGCCTGCCCCTTTTGCGGGGAGTTTATGCCCCAATCCAGGTCCCGGGACGCCTGCGTGTGCCCAGACTGCGGCTATGTCTGCGCGGCCTGTGTCTCCAGGAACACTCCGCTGAGCGTGGATGAAATCCGCCTTTTGGCTCGTGACAAGGCTTTTGAGCAGACGGAACCAGCTGATTTTACGGATCAGGCATGATCCATTCACAATCCATCCAAAAGAGCTGATTTTCTTGAACGTCCAGCTCTTTTTTTGTATACTGTTGAGGTGATACCAGACGAACGCGCACATGCACAGATGGGCTGAGAACGCCTGCACGGACTGATTGAAGCATTGCGGGGACGCAAAAACCAGCACATCAATGCTGCAACAAGTGAATCTGGTATGAGTTGTAGGAGGTATTGCATGCACGCATCCATCAAAAGCCCCCACCGCCGAGGCTGGCAGGTGTACAAAAACAAGTTTCCGCAGGTGCTGCTGACCTTGATGTTTCAGTTAGTCATCCGGGGTGTCGCCTTTGTCCCCTTTATTTATTCGGTGATAACCGGTCAATTCTTTGGTTTCAACAAGAACTATGTCATAGCCTATGGCTTTTTGTTTTCCCTGCCGCTGTACGTGCTTTTGGTCATGCCCCTGCGCTTCCAGGCAGCCGCCAAAAAAGCGCAGCTGCATGGCTTTACGCAGGATGCAAGCATCAATGGCCGCAACTATCTGGCGTGGCTGCGCGCAGCACTTGTCCGCCTGCTGCGCGCGCTGCCCTTTATCCTGCCCTTCTTTGTCTGCGCGGGGCTGTATTACTACATCATGCCCTATCCTGATTTCACCGTGCCCATGAACGCCATCACCAAAATTGGCGACGTGATTGGCAAGGGCTTTTTGGGCGGCGCCATCATGACGGTGCTGGTCATTTTGCTGTCCGCCATCCTGGCTGCCTGCGGCTGGCTACGCGGCGTCGCCTTTGAGCACCAGGCTGTGATAGAGCAAGGAATTGGCCACTCCCTCAACCGGGCGCGGGATGTGCGCAAGCGAAGAAAGCACATCATCCGGAAGACTGTATTCAAAAACGCGCTGCTGACCTTCCCTGCCATCATCGGTGTCGCGGCAGTCATCGCGATGTACCTGATGTCCTTACCACGTGTGGGCATGCTGGCGCTGGATTATTTAAATGCCGCCGCCAATTTGCTCAAGTTTGAGTTCCCATCCACCGTGCCCATCGCCATCGCGGGCATCCTGCTTGTACTTTGGCTGCCCCTGTTGCCCCTGCGCAAACTGGCGCTTGGCGCCGCGATGACCGAGCAATTGCAAGACAGCGAATGAGCATGGAGCGCCTGGACAAACTGCTGTCTGACCGCACCGATCTAAGCCGGGTGGAGGCCAAAAAGGCCATCAGGGCGGGGCGGGTGCAGGTGGCCGGGCGGGTGCTCAGGACACCGGACATAAGGGTGAACCCTGCGCTTCGTATAACGCTGGATAACAAAGCCCTGCGCGATAGCAGCGCGCTGTACATTCTGTTAAATAAACCAACCGGCCTGCTGACTGCGGCCAGGGACAGCCGGGCACCCACCGTAATGAACTTGCTGCCGCCCTATTTCGTTAAAATCAAATGCATGCCGGTGGGCAGGCTGGACAAGGACACCTCAGGCCTGCTGCTCCTGATGACGGATGGTGAGCTGGCGCACCGGCTGCTCTCCCCCAAACGCGGAATCGAGAAGGTGTATGAGGCACAGGTAGCCGGCCAGCTGGACGCGGAGGATGTGCAAGCCTTTCAGGAAGGGATTGCGCTGAGTGATTTCACCGCGCAGCCATCCCAGCTGCGCATCCTGCAGGCAGATGCGGAAGCCAGCACTGCGCAGGTAAGCCTGATGGAGGGCAAGCACCGCCAGGTACGGCGGATGCTTGGAAGCCGCGGACATGAGGTTCTTAGCCTCAAACGCCTGAAATTTGGCCCCATCGTATTGGAAGACCCGCTCCCCCCTGGGGCATACAGAGAATTAACGGACGATGAAGTCCAGGCGCTGAAGGAGGCAGTGAACCTTGTCTGAACAATATTTCGAGGCACATCCAGTCTCCGCGCATCAACTGAGGGAAATCAAGCTGTCCTTTTTAGGAACCGATTTTGTATTTGAAACCGATGCCGGGGTCTTCTCACGCGACGGGCTGGATGACGGCACTGAATTGCTGCTGAAGGAAGCCTTGCCGCATTTGTCCGGCCGGGTGCTGGATTTGGGTTGCGGCTGGGGCGCTGTGGGCGTCATCAGCAAAAAGATCAAGCCCGCAGCAGACCTTGTGATGACCGACATCAACACGCGCGCGGCAGAATTGGCCAAACGAAACCTTAGGCGCAACGGTGTGCAAGCTGAGGTTGTAAGCGGGGATGGCTTTGAGGCGGTGGAAGGCATTTTTGACTGGATTTTGCTCAACCCGCCCATCCGTGCCGGAAAGCAGCTGGTATACTCATTGTATCAGGACAGCGCGCAGCGCCTCAGGGACAGCGGTACCCTGGCGATTGTCATCCGCAAGCAGCAGGGCGCTTTATCCACAAAGGACTATCTGCAGACACTGTTTGAGGAGGTTCGCCTCATCAACCGGAAGAAGGGCTACCACATCTATTTTTGCGGGAGGACAAAGCATGAAGTATGACCAGGCATTTTTCGATGCCGGGATTGATCGCACAGGCACAAACAGCCTGAAATGGTGCGCCAGGAGCTTCATCCAGGAGGGCATGGTGCCCCTGTGGGTGGCGGACATGGACTTCGCCTGCGCGCAGCCCATTGCGGACGCCCTCAAAGCGCGCGCGGAGCACGCCTGCTTTGGCTATACCTTTCCAGATGATGCGGACGCGCAGGCCTTGCTTGGCTTTTGGGAGCGCCGGCACAAACTGCGCCTGAACAAAAAGGATTTGCTTTTGATGCCCACCGTGGTCACCGGCCTGCGTGCCTGCGTGCAAACCATGACCCAGCCAGGCGACGGCGTCATCATCCAGACCCCTGTGTATGGGCCCTTTATCTCCAGCATCAGGGACAGCGGCCGCGTGGTGCTGGATGCCGGCCTCCTGCGGGATCAGGAAGGCCGCTACACCATGGATTTTGACGCGATAGAACGCTTCTTACAGCAGGGCGCACGGCTGATGATCCTGTGCAACCCGCACAACCCTGTCTGTCGCGCCTGGTCACAGGAGGAGTTGCGCGCGCTGCTTGCCTTGCTGAATCGCTACAAGGCGCGGTTGGTCTCCGACGAAATCCACGCGGATTTTGTATTTTCACCCAAGGAATTTGTGCCCATCCTCTCCCTGCCCGAAGCCAGGGAAGGCACTGTCGCCCTCGTCTCCGCCAGTAAGACCTTTAACATCGCCGGATTACAGCAGGCGACCGCCATCTGCCGCGACCATGACATCATCAGCCTGCTCAAGCGGCACTTGGAGCGCGTAGGCGCCCAAACCGGCAATATCTTCGCCCTGGCTGCCACGCGCGCGGCTTATACAGCTTGCGATGACTGGCTGGATGGGCTGGTGCAGTACTTACATAGCAACCAGGAGGCGTTAAAAGACCTGCTCAATGAGCTGCTCCCCCACGCGGTGCTCACCCCGATGGAGTCCACCTTCTTAGCCTGGGTGGACATCCGCCCCTATGAGGTGCCGCACTGCGACATAGACGGCCGCTGCCGACGTCACGGCGTGGTGCTGACAAACGGCCAATTCTTCGGCGAGAGCAGCGGTGAGGGCTTCATGCGAATCAACTACGGCTGCCCCCAGGGGCAATTATTAGAAGGCGTGCAGCGCTTCGCACACGCGATAAAGGAAGGATAAGGAATGACACACAAGGAGTTCAACGAGCTGCTGGAAAGCCTGAGAGAGCCCATGGTCAAAACCTTGCAGGAATGGGTGCGTATCCCCAGCCTGAAAGAGGAGGCCGCTAAAAACGCGCCCTTTGGCCAGCCGCTGCGTGAGATGCTGGACAAGGTCTTGCATGATTGCCGCGAGCTGGGCTTTGACGTAAAGGACTATGACGGCTACGCGGGCGACGCCAAGATGGGCGAGGGCAGCGACGAGGACGCCCTGGGCATCCTGGCTCATATTGACGTGGTGCCCGTGGGCGACGGATGGACGCGGGAGCCCTTTGGCGCCCAGCTTGAAGGCGATTTGTTGTACGGCCGCGGGACAAGCGACGACAAGGGGCCGCTGGCCGCAGCGCTTTATGCCATGGTTGCCATCAAGAAGGCGGGCATTCCGCTCAAGCGCAAAATCACCCTCATCTTTGGCTGTGATGAGGAAAGCGGCATGGAGGACATGAAACACTATAAAAAAGTGGCCACCATGCCCAAAACTGGTTTCAGCCCGGATGCCAGCTATCCCATCATCAACCTGGAAAAAGGCATGATTGGCCTGGGTCTTACGGCAAACGTGCCGGATGCTGGTTTGCGCGTGCTGGAGCTGAAGGTGGGCGAGCGCCAGAATGTCATCCCGGGCAAGGCCAGCGCGCTGGTGTTGGGCGATGAATCTTTCATTGACAAGGTTGCCCAGATTTCAAAGAAATATGCGTGGCCGGTTGAAGCAAAAATGGAAGACGGTGCCGTGCGCATTTTAGCCACCGGGATTAACGGCCATGCCGCCTATCCCAAGACCGCCAGGAACGCCATTGGCCAGCTGCTAATCACCTTAAAGGAACTGGGAGCTGGGGGTCCCATCGCGACGCTGGCCGAAGCCATCGGCACTGATTCCTACGGTGAGGGCCTGGGAATCAAGTCGCAGGACAAGGCCTCCGGCCCGCTCACCTGCAACCTGGGGATTATCCGTTTGAAGGACAGCCAGTTGACCGCGACACTGGACATCCGCTACCCCTTGCTAATTGCAGGCGAGCGCATCCAGCGCATTGTGGAGGCGCACCTGGAAGGCTTTGAGGTCAAGCAGACCTCCTTTAAACTGCCGCACTACGTCCCAGCATCCAGTGAGCTGGTGCAAGGCCTGTTAAACGCCTACCATGAGGTGACCGGACGCGAGAAAACCACCCTGTCCACCGGCGGCGGCACCTACGCGCGGATGCTGCAGGAGGGTGTGGCCTTTGGCGCCAGCTTCCCGGAGGACCCGGATGTCGCCCACCAGGCGGACGAGCACGTCAGCATTGACAAATTGATGCTGAGCATGAAGATTTTTGCCCACGCCATCATCAACCTGGCGGGTAAGGAGGGACTGCGGAATGCGTGAAACCCAGATGATAACCTGCATTTCCTGCCCCGTTGGCTGCCGGATGACAGTCACACTTAAGGACGGCCAGTTTGAAAGCGTCACAGGCAATACCTGCAAGCGCGGGGAGGTCTACGCACGGCAGGAAAGCGTGATGCCCATGCGCATGGTGACCGCGGTGGCGCCTGTCATTGGCAGCGCTGTGCCCATCAGCCTGAAGACCCAGACCCCCATCCCCAAGGACAGGATTGCTGAGTGCATGGACGAAATCAACCAGTTACAGCTGCATCTCCCCATTTTGTTGGGCGATGTCCTTAAAGAAAACGTGGCGGGCACCGGGGTGAACCTGGTTGCAACCCGCACCTTGGTGTAGATATGTTAAAACCAATGTTGATGACCCCCGCCTGGCGCCACGGTGCCATGACCCCCTGGGGCGGCGAAAAACTAAGCCGGCTGTACAACAAAAAAACGCCTGGCGAACAAGCCGGGGAAGGGCTGGAGCTGTCTGCCATTCCCGGCCTTGAAAGCAGGAACCCGCAAGGGCAGACGCTGACGCAATTGATTGACCAATACGGCAGCGACCTGTTGGGCCGCAAGATCAAGGAGCCCTTTCCCCTGCTGCTGAAGCTGATTGACGCGAAGGGACAATTGTCAGTGCAGGTTCACCCAGGGGATGACTATGCCCGGGTACACCACGGGAAGCTGGGCAAGAACGAGGCCTGGGTCATCCTGGAGGCGGAGCCTGGCGCGCAGCTGATTGCGGGGCTAAAGGAAGGCGTCACAAAAGAAGAACTGCGCGAAGCGTCCCTCAAAGGCCAGGAAATTGAGTCTTTGATGCGCTATGTGGATGTGCAGCCGGGCGAGATTTACTACATCCCGGCTGGCACTGTTCATGCCATCGGCGCCGGATTGGTGTTGTATGAAATCCAGCAGTCCAGTGACGTCACCTACCGCCTGTATGACTGGGGCCGTGTGGACAAGGACGGTAAAGGCCGCGAGCTGCACCTGGACCATTCGCTGGAAGTGGTGGACGTAAACAGCCGTCCCACGCCTGCGGTGCCGGGGATGGTGATGACCGATGAGCGCGGCACGATGGAGCGCATGCTGGACACGCCCTATTTCCTGCTGGACAGACTGCGTGATTGCAAGGACTTGCGCATCCAGTCCACCCCGGCTCATTTTTCCGTCATCACGGCCTTCTCCCCCATGTGGATCGCCTGGGAGGACGGGGAGCTCAAGCTGCAAACCGGCCAGACTGCCCTGCTGCCGGCAAATGGCTATGAGTTGTCCCTCACCGGGGACAGCGCACTGCTGGCCTCCCCCGTTGAGTTGGAACCATAGTCTATTTACAAAGAAGCCGGGCGCAGAATACACTGTGCCCGGCTTTTTGATGTGTGTCTGTTGATTACAGTTTGCTCAGTAAGGTTTCAATGCTGGCCTTGGCGTCCCCTAAGAGCAGCAGAATGGATTCATGCGGGTTGTACAGGGGGTTGTCCACGCCGGCATAGCCGGGCTTGGTATCAAAATTGCAGATGACCAGGCGTTTGGCCTTCCCCGCGTCCAGGATGGGCATGCCATAAATGGGCGTGCCTTCTGCTGTATTGGCGGCGGGGTTGATGACGTCGTTGGCACCGATGACAATGACCAGGTCTGTATTGGGGAAATCCGGGTTGATCTCGTCCATCTCGCACAGCAATTCATAGGGGATGTCCACCTCCGCCAGAAGCACATTCATGTGCCCGGGCATGCGGCCAGCCACCGGATGGATGGCAAAGCGCACGGTTTTACCCAGCGACTCCAGCTTGTCGGTGAACTGCTTGACCAGCTCCTGCGCCTGGGACAAGGCCATGCCGTAACCGGGGATAACTATCACGGACTGGGCTTCACCCAGCCAGGAGTCTAAATCGGATTCCTGCGCGGCTTTCTGTGGGGCTTCCTCTTGTGCCGCTTCTGCTGATGTGTCAGTTTCTTTAGTGGATTCTGTTTCCCCAATAAGCGGTTCCCCCGCCGCGTCCGCCACCTCTTTTTGCACCGCTTCGGGCTGTTTGCCGGCGCTGGAGAAGATGACCTGGCTTAGCCTGCGGTTCATGGCGCGGCACATGATCAGGGTGAGCAGCAATCCCGATGCCCCGACGATGGCACCAACAGAGACCAGCAGGATATCGCCCAACGCCATCCCCGCGATGCTGGCCGCAACGCCTGAGGAGGAGTTGAGCAGGCTGATGGTAATGGGCATGTCCGCCCCGCCCACGCGGATGGCGAACAGCCAGCCAAACAGTAAACCCACAAAGGAGAGAAGCAGGCATAGCATCAGGTGCGTGGATTGTGCGCTGATGGGCAGCAGCACCATCAAGACCACCAGCACCAGGGCAGCAAAGCCCGTCAGCGCGCTGTGCGCTGGAAAGATGATGGGTTTTTGGGGGAAGATGCCGTGCAGCTTGCTGGCTGCCACAAGGGAGCCGGAGAGGGTTAAGGCGCCAATGCCCAGCGCCAGCCCCGCTGTGCCCAGCTCAAACTTGCCCAACATGCTGCCGGTGAGCACCGTTAGGACGGCTGCCAGGCTGGACGCCAGGCCGCCTAAACCGTTGAGCAAGCCGACCATCTGCGGCATCTGAATCATCCTGACCTTGGCGGCCATGTAGACACTCAGTACGCTGCCCACCAGCAGGGCTCCGATGATGTAGGTCAGGCTGCCTGTGAAGTCCGTGCGCGCCATGGTGGCGACGATGGCCAGCAGCATGCACAGCGCGGATAAACGGTTGCCCAAGACGGCCGTTTTGACATTGCTCATCAAGCGGATGCCCAGCAGGACACCCAGGCTAAGGACAGCGCTGATGATGTAATACAGTGTATCGCTCATTCGCTCTCCTCCTTCGTGCCTTTGTTGCTGTGGAACATGCGCAGCATGCGGTCGGTTACGCCAAAGCCGCTGACCACGTTAATCAGTGCCGCGACGATGCCCAGGGCGCCCAGCAGTTTGCCCACCACCGAGCCCGCCAGGGTCGTCACCGCGATGATGCCCAGGATGGTGATGCCGGACAGGGCATTCATACCGCTCATCAAGGGGGTGTGCAGCAGGCTGGGCACCGCGTTGATCAGCCGGTACCCCAGCAACATGGCCGCGATGAAGACCAAAATCAGGATAAGTTCTTTGCTCATAGGCCCATTGCCTCCCGCGCCCCTTGATGGACCACCTCCCGGTCCTTGGTGGTAAGGATGCCCTGGACAATTTCGTCCTGGGGATCTAAGTTGAACTGGTTGTCTTTCACCAGGTAGTTCACCAGGTTGAACATATTAAGCGCGAACATGCTGGTGGAGGACTCGGGCAGAAGGCCGGGGATGTTTTTGATGCCCACCAGGTGGACGTTATGGGTGAGGGAAATCTCACCAGGCGGGGTCAACTCGCAGTTGCCGCCCTGGTCGATGGAGATGTCCACAATAACGGCCCCGGGCTTCATGGTTTTCACCATTTCCTCGGTGATGAGCACCGGTGCCAGTTTGCCAGGCACGAGGGCGGACAGGAAGATGAAGTCCATCTCCGGCAGCTGCGCCGCCAGGGCTTCACGCTCTGCGCGCAGCAGCTCGGGGCTTAGGGATTTGGCGTAGCCGCCCTCGCCCACCGCCGCTTCATCCGGCACATTCAATTCGATAATCTTGGCGCCCAGGCTTTGGGCCTGTTCCCGTGCCGCGGGGCGGATATCTGCCGCAAACACGCGCGCGCCCAGCCGTTTGACCGTGGCCAGCGCCTGCGAGCCGCCCACGCCAACGCCGATGACGAGGGCGTTGATGGGCTTGATCATACCAATGGCGGAAAAGATCTGCGGCACAAAGCGCGGCAGCAGGTTCACGCCCATGAGCGTGCCTTTGTAGCCGGCACAGGTGGACATGCCGGTGAGCGCATCCATGGCCTGGGCCCGTGAGATGCGCGGCACGCCGTCTAAGGTGAGGGCAGTGACACCCCGGGCTGCCAGGTTTTTCACCATCTGGTGGTTGGCAGGGGCCGCGGGATGAATGAAGGTGATGAGGGTTTGGCCAGGATGCATCAAGTCCACCTCGTGGATGGCCAGTTCCTCGTTAAACAGCGGTTCTTTGACCTTTAAGATCAGGTCCGCGCGGTCGTAGATATCCTTTGCGGACTGCACCATCTCGGCGCCTGCCGCCTGATATTGTTCATCATGGAAAAACGAGCCTTCCCCCGCGTCATGCTCGACCAAAACGGTATGGCCCAGGGCAATATAACGGGCGCAGACTTCGGGCGTGGCGGCAACGCGGTTTTCATCGTGCATGATTTCCTTTGGAACACCAATAATCATATGATTTCCCCCTATTTACGTTGTATTAGTATCATTATATTGGCAGAACAGAAAAAATACAAGATATTTTTTCGGCATGCTGCCCTGCCCCATCCTGCTTTATTGGAACTGGGGCAGCCACTGTTCAAACTGTGCAAACATCTCATCAGTCATCGCTTTGATTTCCTTCAAGCTAAGCACAGCCGCGGTCAGCGGATCAAAGCAGATGGCCTGGTAAACCAAATCCCGATCGCCCGTCAGGCTGGCCTGTACGGCCATCTCCTCGATCTGGGCAGAGGTTGAGCAGAGGATGCCCAGTTGCGGGGGAAGTTTGCCCACCGCGATGGCCTCCAGTCCGTGCCGGCTGGCCAGCACCGGCACCTCCACACAGCAACCGTAGGGCAGGTTGTCAATGAGGTTGAAATTGCGCACATTGCCGTTGAACTTGAACATCGCATGATCGCCAAAAATCGCGTTAAAGATGGAGGCTGCGTACTCACCGCCGCGCCGCAAATCAACAGGTTGGCGGAACCATTCCTCTATTTCCTTTTGCCAGGTGTGCTTCTTCCCTCTGTATTCGTTGAGGATATAAGCGTATTCACCCGGGTTCCAGCCCGTACCGGGCAGGCAGTACTGCTCAATTAAGTCCTGCCGCTTGCGGAACCAGGCGACGTACTCACTGTTGTGGCCGGATGATTCCGTCACATAATAATCCAGCGCCAAATACAACTCGTTGCGTACGATTTCCTCGTTGTAGACCTCCTTGTTCTCGCGGATGGCCTTGTCGATGAGCGGATAAAGGTCTTTCCCCTTGTGTAGAAAGTTGAGGTAGAAGGCCTGGTGGTTGATGCCAGCGCAGGTATAGGTGACCTCCTCTGCCGGTACGCCAACCCAGCGTGCCAGCATGGCTGCCGTGCCCTGGACGCTATGGCACAGGCCGGTCATGGTCATTTGCGGATAACGCTCCTGCACCACCCGGCAGAGCATGGCCATGGGATTGGTGTAGTTGAGGTACACTGCGTCCGGGCAGTATCGCGCGATGTCCTGAGCGATATCCAAAATTGGGTTCACGGTGCGCAGGAAGCGGAAGATGCCGCTGGGGCCGCGAGTATCACCCACGTTGATATCCACCCCATATTTCCTGGGAATGAGGATGTCATGCTGCCAAACGTCCACATCGCCCGCCAGAATGGTCGTCACCACGCCATCTGCGCCTGTTAAGGCCTCCTTCCGCTCCGTCGTCGCGATGACCTTGGCGGGGTAGCTGCCCGCGTCCACAATGCGCTGCACCGCCTTGGTAATGGTGTTCAGCCGCCCTTCATCAATGTCCATCAGGACGATTGTGGCGTCCTCAAACGCCTTGAAGGACAACAAGTCGCGAACCAGGCCGCGGGTAAACCCAAAGCTGCCTGCCCCAATAAACGCAAATCTCTTTGACATGTCCTGCTCCTTATCCAATATTTAATCCATGCTTATTATAAACGATTTGTCATGCATGTACATATGGCTCAAAGATGTTTCTTTGCGCGAATCCTTATTGACAGGCTGCTGCTTTAACGTATCATGAGGGAGAATACGCAGCAGGAGGCCGTGATGTCGAAAGGTCCTCTCAACACCTTCCGCCTGGAATCCATTTTTGCCGGTATGCACTCCAGCTACTGGATGACCATGTGTACTTTTTCCGGTTTCATGGCGGTCTATTTGTCATATTACGGCTTCAGCGACGCACTGGTGGGGCTGACGGCTTCCACAATCTCCCTCATCACCATTGCCTTTCAGCTGTTCATCTCCTCTTTTTCAGACGCCAACGAAAAGGTGCCCCTAAAGCGCATCCTGATCATCATCTATCTGTTCATGCTGGGCTTGGTCACCGTGCTGGCGCTCATCCCCATGCCCATTTTACTGATGCTGGTTGTCTACGCGCTCACCGGCGGTTTGGGCAGCAGCCTGCCTGGGCTGTATAACGCGCAGATTATCCAGTTTGTCAACGCCGGCGTCCCCGTCAACCTGGGCTGGCCCCGGGGCGTGAGCGCGCTGGTGTACGCCATCTTTGCCTATTTGCTGGGCCTGCTGCTGGAAAGCTATTCCGCGTCCATTCTCATGCCCATCTGCTTAATCTGCATCGTAGTCGCAATCATCATGGTGCTCATCATGCCCAGGCCTGAACAGGTCAGCGATTCGGGCGCCATCGCTTTCTTGGCGGAGCCTGTGCCCAAAACCAGCCTGCTGCAACTGCTCAAGGCCAGTCGGGTGGTGCAGCTGTTTTTGCTATCTGCCGTCTTTATGAGCGCGGGCAGCAGCAACAACATGCTGTTTTTGCCACGGGTTATTGAGTCCAGGGGCGGGACGGAGGCGGCCTTGGGCCTGGCGATGTTTTTGCAGGCTGGCGTGGAGATGCCCGCCATGTTCTTATCGCCCTGGCTCATCCGCAGGTTCCGCGCAAGGGCCATCCTGGCCTTCTCCCTCACAGCCTATTTCACAAAATCCCTACTTATCGCGCTGTCTGGCAGCATCACAGGCATCTATGCCGCGATGGTGCTGTCCATCTTCTGCTTTGGTCTATATGGCATTACGTCCATCTACTTTATTAATGACGCCGTTAGACAAAATGAAAAAGTGCGCGCGCAGGCGCTGGTGACCGCCAGCGGTGCGCTGTCCGCCATCCTCAGCAACTCAGCTGCTGGCTGGGTGGTGCAGACGTATGGGATTGACCGGCTAAACATCATCTGCGTCTTTTTACAGGCCATCGCGCTGATTCTGATGTATTCCTGCGCTTATCTGCACAGCCGGGACGAAAAAAAGAAGCAGCCTCCGCAGGGGACGCTGCCTTTGTCGATATAAGGCTCACTTTTGCTTTTTAAATACATCCATTAAGCTGCCCACCGGTCTGATCAACAAAGCGCCTGCCAGCGCGCACAGCACCGCGATGTAGCCACGCAGCGCGTCGAGGTAGAGAAGCTCCCGGCTGCGAAAGGCGCGCAGCGCGTTGGCCATGGTGCGGTTGTTCCAGAAGGTGGCCGATATCTCCTTGGGCTCAACCAGGATGGCGGGCACCCACTCGGGGAAGACGTACACCGGCGCGATTAACTGGGTGAAAGCCAAAATCAACAAGGCCACCCCCAGGGCATACATGAAAAGGATGATGAGTCCCACGCCAATGAAGCGCGGCATCAGTGCCCAGGCATAGGCCGACTCCAGCCACTTCTGACAGGTTCTCACCAAGCGGCCTGAGGTCCGTTTCGCAAAGCGCAAGCCGGCGATTGCCAGCGCGATGCCCAGCAGGCAGAGCAGCACCCGCAGGGGCAGGATGGCGTGGTACTTCTCCTTCACCAAATCAATCACCTGGCCGCCCTGCTGCCATTGCGACAAGGACTTGCCAAGGCCGGAACGTGTGCCAGCGCCGCCCTTGGCGCGCAGCTGCGCGGACATCGCCTCCCATACCGGCTGCTGCGAAAAGGCCTTCAGCGGCACGGCCAGCCCATACTCTGCCCGGTCACCCACAGTGCGGGCAAAGCGGGTGACGCCCACGACGGTGAAGGTTTGGTTGAACAGGTCAAACTTCATATTCACTGGGTCACCCTGGCGAAACAGCGCGATGGCCAGGCCCTCGTCAATCACAGCGACGGGCTTTCCCCCGTCGATTTCCTCCTGGTACAGCTGGCGTCCAGAGAGCAACAGCTTGCTGTCCAAGGCGTGCAGATCCCCGTAGTACGCCACCAGTTCGCCAACCGCGCTGCCACCAAGCTGCGTTTGCAGGCTGACGCCGGGGTAGTGCGCGCTGAGGACTGCCGCGTGCAGGTTATCCCGCTGCTCCTCAACAAAGCGATCCCAGCCTAGGAGAAATCCCTCAAAGGGGCTGAGCTGTTCCCGCGCGCCTTCTTCTGCCTGCCCTTCCCGCACCTCCTTGCCCCTTAAGGCCTCAGCGCTGGGGGCAAAGACATACTGCAACAGGGAAGGCGCCCGGTTGACCTGCAGGGCAAACACCCCTATCAACAAGCTGATGATGAGCAGGTAAATGATGCGTTTAGTCCACATATTCCATGACGACCTGTCCGTCACGCACGGCGCGGTCTTCCTTGTCTGCGATTTGGTAGTAACTGACCTCCTCGCTGATGGAGACATAGCGGCTGCTCTTTTCCAGCACCGTGATGGGCACCTTTTTTAGCACAAACTGTGAGTTGCCAAGCAGTCCGCCCCAGGATTGTTCTACAGAAAAGATGAAATTGCTTCCGTCCGCATCCGTGCGCACTGCGCTGGCTGGCAGCAGGGTGGTGGTACGGCTGGATTTGTATACCAGTGTAATCTGCGGCGGGCTGGACATCATGGCGCTGATGCCGCCCAGCTGTGTGATGATCGCGTCGCTCAACTCAACAATGACAGACTTCTTGTTTAGGGCTTCCAGCTTCACTTCACTCACCGCCAGCTCCTGACGCACATTCTCCAGCTCCACCTTGGTGCCCTTTTCAATGGTCTTCTTCACTTCGGTGATGTCAGCCTTCAGAGCCGGGATCTCTCCCTCCTTGCTGATGACGTACAAAGGTTTGCTGCCGTCGTAGGTCTCGCCCTTCTTGATCTCAAACTTGATTAAATAACCGTCGTGAGGCGCAACAATCTCGTCCAAGCCTTCCGCTTCCTGTTTCAGCGCGACCATCGCCTCGCTGTGCTTTGATACTGCGCGCTTGGCCTCATAAATCTTTTGGATGTATTCAAAGGTAATGTCAGCAGTGCGCGGCACCTTGCTGGTTCCGGCAAAGACCTTGCGCAATTCCGAGTAAATCTGGTCCGACTCCCACCAGGCGTCAAAGGCTTCCTGCATGACGCCCTTTAGTTCCCCGGGCATGTCCGCCAGCGGCACCGGTGTCGGTGTTGCCCGCCAGGTCTGTGGTTTTGGGGTCACTTCGGGTTGGACCGGACGTCCCCAGGCTTCGATGTCCTCAGGCAATTCATAGCCAATGGCGCTTGCCTGGTCCTGCGCTTTTAAGCGCATGTCGTAATACTTTTGAAGCGAAGCCAAGTAGTGCTCATGCAGCTGGTTATGCTCGGAGTCCTTGGGCAGGCGCACACGGCTCACAATCTGGTTTCCCAATTCACGCACGGCTTTCTCGTGCTCGTTTTGGATTTTGTCCATCTCCTCCTGGAAGCTGGGGATCTCCGCCTTGGCCAAGACGTCACCCTTTTTGACAAAATAGCCTTGCGATGCCAGCACATCCGCGAAGATGAGGTTGAGCTTCTTGGCGTTTTTGACGTAGATTTCTTCACCCTGACTGAAGGTCAATTCCGCTGTGACGGGGATCTTCTCCTCCAGCTTGCCGCGCGTCGCCGCGATCTTTTGGATTTTAGGCGTGGTGATGGTTTGCACGGTGCGGGAAAAGAACATGCTAGCCAGCAGCACGGCCACAAACACCACCAACCACTTCAAGGTTTTGTTTTTCTTCATTGCGCCCTCACTTCATGTCACTGAGCTGGATGCCCAGAAGGATGTCTTCCTGGAAATAGGAGTAGATGAGCAAAGCGGGCAGGATATACAACGCGGCTGCCGCGAAGACCACGCCCTGCTCATTGGAGCTGAAGGTGTTGAACATCACCGACAGCGGCATTAGATGTTGGGTATTGGACAGGTAAATCAGGGGCTGCTCCACCAGGTTCCAGCTGTCCGCGAAGGACAGGGCAGCTGCCGCGCCCAGGATTGGTTTGGATAAGGGCAGCACCACATGGAAAAAGCTGCGGATGGTGCCCGCGCCGTCCATCAGGCCGGCCTCCATCATCTCCCCGGGGATGGAAATCATGAACTGCCGCACCAGGAAGATATAAAACGGGGAAAACATGATGGGCAGGATGACCGCCCAGGCCGTGTTCATCAGCCCCAGGGCCCGCATGGTTAAAACACTGGGTGCCATGGTGACCTGGAAGGGCAGCAGCATGAGCATCAAAATCATAAAGAACAGCACTTCCCGCCCCTTAAAGCGGAAGCGGCTGAGCGCGTAGGCAACGGTGGGGATAAAGACAATCTGCCCCAAGAGGATGGCCCCGGTGTATTTGACCGAGTTCATGAACAATTGCAGGTAAACCGGCTTGTCAATGAGCAAGTCGTAATACTGGCGCAGGGACACCATGGCCGGCGCTAACAGGATGTCCATCCATTTGCCGGCCTCGTAGTTGTTGCGCGTGTCAAGGAAAGCCTTCATCTCCGACATTGGGAAAAAGGAGTACAGAAAGGTCAGTACCAGGGGTAAGAGCACCAAGGCGCAGATGATGACCAGGATGGTGTAGCTGATAAGCTTCCCCGGCTTAATGTGTCGCTTTTTTATAGGCTTTGCTTTAACGGTCATGCCCACGCACCCCCTTTCTCATATACAGCATGGCGAAAAACACCAGCACAATGACGGCAAAGGAGTAGGCTGCAGTGGTGACGTCCTGATACTCTAATTTGGAGAAGCGGTTGTTCATGAAATGCTGCAGGGTGTAGACCTCATCCCGGGGGTAGGCCCCTCCGATGAAATAAACCTCTTTGAAAATCTTAAACGCGTTAACCCAGGCCAAGACGAAGACCAAAAAGGCGGTGGGCAGCACCAGGGGCAGGGTGATGGCGGTGGCCTGCCGCACATGGCCGGCTCCCTCCAGCCGGGCAAACTCATAGTATTCATCCGGCACTGACTGCAAAGCGGCAGAGAAGATCACCACCGAAAAGCCGATGTTTTTCCAGACGTATAGCAGCACAATGGGCACACGCAGCGCGCCGGACTCCAACCACATCACCCGGCTCATACCCAGCAAATCCACCAGCCGGTTGACCACGCCGCCATAGTCAAACAGCACCATCCAGATAATCAAAAGGGCGGACGAGGGCACCAGGTAGGGCATCAAAAGGATGTTGCGAAACGGCAGGCTGCGCTCCCTTAAGGATTTGAGCATGATGGCCAGAATGAAAGAGAGGACGAAGATCAAGGGGGCGCTCAGCAGGCTCAGCTCCAGGGAGTTGCGCATTCCTTTTTGGAAGGCCGCGTTGGCAAACACGCGTTGGTAGTTGGCAAACCAGACAAAATTGTTGTTAATGGTGCCGTCGGTCATGCTGAAATAGATGCCCCCCAAAAAGGGCACCAGGTGAAACAGCAGAAGGCCCGCTAAGCCCGGCAGTAAAAAGAGCCATAAGCTCTTCTTCTTGGTGAACATGTTGCTCGCTTTCCCCCGCGGTCAAAGGCCCGCAGGTTCATGGGAAGGTTCCCTCCCGGGATAGTATAGCATACCCCGCTGGCCTGCCGGCAAAGGACAGGCCAGCGGGAAGCAAGCTGATTACTGATATTCCATGCGTACCAGGCGCAGTTTATCGTCCAGTTGCTTCACAAACTGATCCATGGTGATCGCGCCCTGGGCGTACTGGTCCAGGAGCTCGTATTCTTCATTCACCGCCATAAACTGGGCATTGGCCAGGCCGTTTGAGATGAACATCTTGCGCATCAGATCCCTCAGCATGTCAATGTCGCGCTGCGGCGCCATGAACTTGCCATTCTCGCGGTAGCCTGCCAGCGACTCCTCCAGATAGCGAAGGTTCTCCTCCAGGCTGCTCTTTTCAGCGCCTGTGGCATTCTTGATGCTTTCCTTTATCTGGTTAACCCTGGTTTCCTGCATCTTAACCCCCTCCTCGTACTTGGGGTTTTCAATGGGCGTGGTCCAGGTTTTGTCAAAAGCCGCGCGCTCTAATACGTTGAGTTTGTTAAGGTAGTGCTCTATAAAGCGGGTGGCCGCCTCCTTGTTTTTGCTGGTGGACAGCACCGCCAGCATATTGATTTCCGCCCGCTCATAGCCCTGGCCGCCCTCCTCCATGGGCAGAATCAGCGGCACAAACTGACGGTCGCCGGCGTTGTTAAGCCCCACAGAATACTGTGGTTCAAAGCCCATGCCGGTTTGCAGCAGCAATTTCTTCCCCATTTCCTCTTCCATGGCAGCCTGGCCCTCAGGCGTTTGCCAATCGATCTTGCCCTGGGCTTCAGGTTTGATGCTGTTTATCTTCTGCAAAAGATCCTTAAACCGAGGGGTATCAAACACCAGCTCCTGTCCGGTGGCCAAAATCTCGCTCATGTAACTGCCCACCAAGATGCGCAGCAGCTCTATCTTGACGTTTTCTGCGTTCATATCAGTCAGCCGAAAATCAGCCAGGTCATTGCCCAGGTGACTGTACCAGTCTGCGTACAGCTGGACCAATTCCGGGATGGTCTGGGGCAGTGGCAGGCCGGCTGCCTCAAAATTCTTCACATAGGCGGACACTGGAACCACCATCAGGGTGACAGGCGCCGCATAGATGCCGTCCTTGTGGGTGACACCCTGCTTGATGCCATGCTCCAGGTTGTTAGTGTACTCGCTGATGACGCTGCTGCCTGACAGATCCGCCAAGTAGCCCTTCTCCATCAGCTTGTCCAGGTCAAAGGAATAGGCATTCATAATCATGAGGTCAAAATTGACCGCGCCGGTGATAAAGAGGGTGGCCAGCTCGTCCCCGTCGACATACTTCCCCTTTAAGGTATCGTCCTGGCGCAGCACCACATCATCCATTTCCATTAAGACATTCTGCAGGATGATGCTGTCATCCAGGCTGCCTGTGATGGTCAGGACGGTGATGCCCTGAAGACCGGTTTCGTCCAGTGGACGCAGGAAGACGTTGGTGTAGTAGACGATGATGAGTTGGTCATCCCCAAAAGGCTGGACACCACCCGGAAGGCTGCTGCTCATGCTGCCGTAGGTGGGTAGGTAGCCGATGAGGCGCTGTTTTTTAAAGTCTTCGTCGTAGCGCAGTACATCCGTGGCGCTGTGGGTATACAGGCTGTCCTCCCGCGCGTCATAATAAATAGCGCTGACCGAGTCAGACTGCTCGCTTAGCTCCATCGCCAGTCCCACATCCTCCACGCTGTCCGCAGCTGGATCAAAGATGACCAGACCCGGCGCGATGGGCTCAAAGGTCTGCGGGTCATAGGCATTCATCCGGTCATGGCGCACGGCCAGAAACTTACCGTCTTTATAGGGGGTCATCTGCTGAAGGTGGCGGGTTTTGAAGGTTGTTTTTTCGCCGTTTGCCAGGTCAAAGCGCTGCAGCTCCGCCTTGTCTTCTTCGTAATTGGGGTGGCGCAGGTACAGCTTGCCCTCATGGATGAAGGCAAACAAAGGCTGGCTTGTAAAGACAAAGGGGTTTCCATCCCGCAAAAAGTCGGACAGGTCCAGTTTAATGGGTTTGGAAAAGACGAGCTCGTCCGCTTCCACCGCCAGCTGATACAGGCTTTGCTTGTACAAGTCCAATGCGTAGAGCTGTGTGCCGTCGGACACCAGCTGATGGATCGTAACTTCGC
Organism: Clostridiales bacterium; assembly: GCA_012728435.1. GTDB lineage: Bacteria > Bacillota > Clostridia > Christensenellales > Aristaeellaceae > UBA6115. The sequence continues at coordinate 25,241 of JAAYFC010000098.1, forward strand.
GGCTCTCAAGGCCGTCCGATGTAGGCGGGATGGGATAGGGGTCAAAGCCTGTGTGCAAAACAGGCGCCTCGTCCCCTATTTTGTAGGTATAAAAGGCCTTGCTGGTCTTGATATAAATGGTGTCACCCACGATGGCGAAAGTATGGACGTAGTCCTGGTTCTCAGACAGGCTGCTGCCAAAAAGGTTGGTGAGCGGTCTGTCCTCCGCCAGCGAGCCGGACAAGCCCACGGGGAGCAGGCACAGCATGAGCAGCAGGGCGAGAACCCGTTTTAAACGCGGACTGATCTGTCTGATAGATGGTTTCATAGGGGTCCCTCCTTTTTTATACGGAACAGGACGTAAGCAAAGGTGCGCGCAACATCTTGTTTCTTTTGATGCCAAGAAAACGCAGGGGGCGTTTTCCGCACTTGCGCTTATTGATACTCCATGCGCACCAGGCGCAGCTTGTCGTCTGTCTGCTGAATGAATTGATCCAGGGTGATGGCGCCCTCAAAATACTGATCTCTCAGCTCGTGGGCTGCATACAAAGCCTGGCGTTGGGCATTGCTAAAGCCATCCACGATGAATAGCCTGGCGATGATGGCGTGCACAGCCGCCATCTCCTGCTCTGTCATTAAGTACATGCCGGTTTCTTTCCTCAACTGGTAGTATTCCTCGGTGTTTTTTAGCATTTCCTCCAGGTTGCTCTTTTCTGCCCCTGTGGCTTTTTTTAACTGGGCCTTCAATTGGGATAAACCGGTTTCAAGCTGCTTCAGCTCTTTTTCATGATTGGGGTTGGGGATGCTGCCGGTGGCTTTCAGGTTGATGGCCGCCTTCTCCGCCGGGTGTTGTTTGATCACAAACTGCTCAATGAAGCGGCGGGCAGCCTCCTGGTTTTTGCTGGTGGACAGCACCACCAGCAAACCAAAATCTGCATCCTGATAGGCATCCTGCCCTTCCACAAGGGGCAGCACCAAGGGCTGGGACTGCTCGTTTGGATTCCTGTTTAAGCTGGACATATAGCGGGGTTCAAAGCCCATGTTGGTCCCCAGCAGGCTGGTTTTTTGCCAGAAATCCATCATGTCGGACTGGGCTGCCGGGTTGCTCCAATCCTGCTCCTGGTCAAAGCCCTGCCAGTCGATCTGATCAATCCGGGTCATTAAATCCCGGAAAAGGGGCGTGTCAAACACCAATTCCTCACCTGCGCCCAACTTGTTCGAGATGTATTTTTCGATGACCAGGTCTTTTAAACCCCGTTTCATATTGGTGTCACCCGTTAAGAGGTTGTACTCGGTGTGCTCCTTGAACATGCCGTCCATCCAGCGCTCTGCCAAGCCCACAATGTCGGTGATGGAGGCTGGGATGGGCAGGCCTACTTTTTCAAAAGCCTTCACCTGGGCTGACATGGGGAAGAGCATGATATTGCCGGGAACGCAGTAGATCTTTCCATCTTTGACAAAGGACTTGCTGAGGTTGGGCGCCATGGTAGCCAGGTATTCTTTGATGATGGGGCTTTCAGACAGGTCCGCCAGATAGCCTTTTTGAATGAGTTTGTCCAGATCAAAGCCATAGGCATTGATGGCCATCATATCCATGGGCGCACTGCCGGTTAAGAACATGGAGGCCAGCTGCTCGGCGTTGACGTAGCTGTATTCCACACCTTCCACCCGGCGCAGCGTGATGTCGTCCATCTCCATTAAAATCCGGCTGGTCAAACCATCATCATCCAACCCGCCGCTCATGGTCAGCACCGTGATGCCTTCCTTGCCCTTTTCGGTGCGGGGGCGGATGAACACATTGTTGTGAAAAGCAATGGCCAGCCTGTCACCTGGGAGCCCCTGAAGGCTGCCGGGCAGGGTGCCCCAAAAGCTGCCCATCATAGGCAGGTAGCCGATTAATGTCTTGGTTTTAAAGTCTCCGCTTAAGCGGTAGACATCGGTCTCAGAAAAGGTGTACAGGCTGTCCTGCGCTTCGTCATACCAGATATCCGGGAAGGTACCGGAATCTGTACCGGTGTTAAGGGTGGCATCCAAGGCGGTTTCGGTGTCAGTTTCGGGGTTGTACAAAACCAGGACCGGATCTTTCATCCTGCCTGTTTGCTCGTCATACATGTTGTTGGGGTCCGCCTTCAAAGCGACCAATTGGCCATCCTTGTAGGCGGCAGCAGACTGGTAGTGGATGGCGGAATGCTCTTTGCGCTCCCCTGTTTTCAGGTCGAAGCTGTACAGGTCCACCTCTTTGTTCTCATAATTTTGAAAACGCAGGTACAACCTGTCGCCCAGCACCTTAATCCAGGCAGGGCTGTTGATGTATACAAAGGGCGGCTCACCTTCCATGAAATCCGACAAATCCAGCGCCAAGGGCTCGCTGTAGGTGATGGTATCCCCCGTAAGAGTCATGGTGTATAGTTTCTGGGCGACATAGTCTATACCCAATAATTTGTTGTCATGGGCGAGAATCACAGCAATGGCGGGTTCATCATCCTCCTGTTTGTCCGCACCATCTGTATAGTTGCCAAAGCCATATGCCTGAAACTCCGCCCGCTTCACCGCCCTTTGGTCCTCTGGGCCAAAGGTGTACAGCGCCATATAGGTACGGATGTATAAGGTGTCCCCCACCAGGGCCACCGAGGCGATGCCGTCCTCGTCATCAACCAGGCTGCTGCCAAAGAGGTTGCCCCGCTCCAGCACCTCAGCACCGGCCCATAGGGGCAACAGGGGCAACAAACACGCCACCAGCATCAATGTCAGCAGGCGGCGCAGGTTCTTTAAAAAAATTGGACTGTATTTGACTGATTTCATCATGGTTTCCTCCTCATACTTCCGGGCTTTTGATTGTCTTTGATGATACCCGGTTCGTGACGGACAGGTGCTGCCCTAGAGTATATTCCGGCGACCTCTTTGTGTCAATTAAGTAACAACTTGTTTGATTTGTTTTACATTTTGTTAACAAGTATGTGAATTTCCGCTCAAGCGCAATTTAGAAGGACCAGCCTTCTCTTATAAGACGAAACAAAAGACCGTTTTGTTTCATTGGTCGTTACAAATTCTCAACATTTGATGGGACAGTTTTGTCCCGCCCCCTTTTCAAGGGGCAGTTTATCTTGTGACAGCTTGATGAACTATGCTATACTGGCAAAAAATCAAGGAGGGTTTTCCTTATATGAAAGTTGCGGTCATTGGCTGCGGTACCATTGCCAACGCTGCCCATATCCCCAGTTACATGAACAACAAAAACGTCGAAATCGCCTATTTTTGCGATATCATCCCCGAGCGGGCCGAAAAGGCCGTGAAGGACTACGGCGTGGGCAAGGCAGTGACCGACTACCACGACATTTTGAAGGACCCGGATGTGGTGGCAGTCAGCGTCTGCACCCCCAACAACGTCCACGCGCAGATTGCCATTGACTGCATGCGCGCGGGCAAGCACGTCCTGTGTGAGAAACCGGCGGCACGCACGCTGAGCGAAGCGCTGGAGATGCAGCGGGTGCAGCATGAGACGGGTAAGACGCTCAACATTGGCGTGGTCAACCGCTTCAACGACTCTGTGCGGCGCATAAAACAGCATATTGACAACGGCGAATTGGGAGTGATTTACCAGGTATACATCTCCTTCCGTGCCCACCGCTCCATCCCAGGGCTGGGCGGCGCCTTTACCACCAAGGCCATTGCGGGCGGCGGCGCCCTGATTGACTGGGGTGTGCACTACCTGGACATTGTGATGTATTGCTGCGGTGACCCCAAGCCCAGGACCGTCACGGGCGAGGCTTTCTGCAAGCTGGGTGTGGACATTGAGAACTATACCTATACCGATATGTGGGCTGGCCCACACATCCCAGGCGGCGTGTACGACGTGGACGACGCGGTGACCGCGCTCATCCGCACCGAAGGGCCCGTCATCACCATGAATGGCGCCTGGGCGCAGAACATCGGTGTTAGGGAAACCTTTATTGACTTCTTAGGCGACAAGGCGGGCATCCGGCTGCAGTACGGCGGTGACTACACCTTGTACACAGCCAAGGACGGCATGCTGCAGACCATCTCCCCTACATTCAAGACCAAGGACATGTTCCAGCGCGAGATTGATGAGTTCGTGGACTGCGTCAAAACCGGCGAGAAGCTGCCCAGCCATATCGACACCGCGATTATCACCGCGCAAATCATGCAGGCGATTTACGATTCCAGCGACGCGCACCAGGAAATCCGGCTGGCAAACTAACCCAAAAAGGAGGACGAAAATTGATTATTATTAAAGGCGGCGAAATCCACGACGGAATCAACCGGCAGCCAAAGGTGGCCGACATCCTTGTCAAGGACGGCAAGATCAGTAAAATCGCGAAGAATATTACCGCCAAAGGCGCTACGATTGTGGATGCCAAGGGGCTGAACGTCTACCCCGGCTTTATCGACGCGCACAGCCACCTGGGCCTGGACGGCTACGGGATTGGCTATGAAGGCATGGACTACAACGAATTAAACGACATCTTAAGCCCGCAGCTGCGCGGCATTGATGGCTTCAAACCCAACCAGCCCCACCTGCGCCACGCGGCGCTGGCGGGCGTCACCACCGTCAACACCGGGCCTGGCAGCGCAGACGTGCTGGGCGGCACCTTTGTCGCCGTGAAGACAGTGGGCATACGCGCGGATGATATGGTGGTCCGTATGGAGACCAGCATGAAATGCGCCTTTGGTGAGAACCCCAAGCGCGTCTACCGTGACAAGGGCGACTCCACCCGGATGTCAACCGCTGCCAAGCTGCGTGAAACCCTGTTTAAGGCCAGGGAATACGCGGATAAAAAGAAGGCGGCAGCGGAAGACCCCAGCAAAGCACCCGGTTTTGACATGAAGCTGGAAGCCTTGCTGCCCGTCATCCGCAAAGAGATGCCGCTAAAAGCGCACGCGCACGCGACAGAGGACATCTTTACCGCCCTTCGCATCGCGAAGGAATTTGACGTGGACATCACCCTGGAGCATGTCACCGAAGGACACCTGATTGCAGATGAGCTGGCCCGTGAAGGTGTGCCGCTGGCCATCGGCCCCGCCCTCTCCTCTGCCAGCAAGTTTGAGCTGCGCAACCGCACCTTTGAGACCCCGGCCATCCTGGACCGCGCCGGCTGCCAGGTGTCCATCATCACGGACGCCCCCGTCATCCCGCAGGAATATCTGACGCTGTGCGCAGCCCTGGCCGTCAAATCCGGCATGGATCCTTTCAAGGCGCTGCAGGCCATCACCATCAACCCCGCAAAGCACTCCGGCATTGAAGACCGCGTAGGCTCGCTGGAAGTGGGCAAGGACGCGGACATCGTGCTGATGGATGGAGATTGTTTTGCCGTGGCCAGCAATGTGGTGAAGGTGTTTATCCTGGGCGAGGAAGTGAAGTAGAACGGGAAGAACGAGGGAACGCCAACTTTTTTGAAAAAGTTGGGCAAAAACTTTAGTATTTTCCTGTTATCTCAGAATTACAACGCTGTCTGGAAGAAATCAGGCAGCGTTGTTTTTATTGATTTTTTGCTTATTGATAACCATTGCCCGCAAACCGGAGAGGACCTTGGCCAGCGCCAGCTGCAGAGCTGCCATCAATAGCATCCAGTAAATGACCCCCAGCTTTCCCGCGCCCAGGGTAAACCAGCCCTGTTTCTCATAGTCCAAGAAAAAATAGGGCGCCACGCTGCCATGGAAGCGGTGGCCAGACAAAGCCAGGGCCAGGGCAAACAGCCCATAGGCAAAGGGACCCAACAAAGACAGCCACAAACGGGGCCTCCCATCCCTTTGCGAAAACAGCACATAGTCCAAACAGGCCAGGAGGGGTACGGCGTTATGCACCAGCAGGTTGCTGGGGGACAGCAGGTAATCCCGGTCCACCAGGGGAATCAGCAGCAGGGAAAAGCCCACTAAGGTGAGCAGGATGGCCGAGGTCAGGATGAAGCGCAGCTGCTGCAGCCAGGCTGGCATAAGCACCGGTACTTCTGCCCTGTGGGCTTTCCACTCAAATCCCATCAACACCGCCATCAGCAGGATGATGAGCACATTGGTGAGATTGGTATAGTACAAGAAATGGTTTCCGGACATGAAATGATGCTGCCGGATGGAAGCCCACTGCCCCAGGATGCCCAGGGCCAGCACTACCGTTTTCATCAGCATACTGGCGCAATGCCTTGTCCTTACTGTATCAATCAATCCCCATCTCCCGAAATATGCCCCCCAGCGCCAAAGGGTTGAAGAAATGCAAACAGGAGGGATGCAATTATGTGCCTTCTGCGAAGCTGAGTGAAGGAGGCGTAGCCTTAGCTACGTCGACTGAGCAAAGCAAAGCAGAAGCGCAAAAGCGCGCCTTCATGGCAGCATATCTGAAGCCCTTGGCGCATGACCTATACAACACCCTGGGCCATCATGGCGGTAGCCACCTTCAAAAAGCCTGCGATGTTGGCCCCCATGACATAGTCTTTGGGGTCGCCGTACTTGGCGGCGGTTTCGCTGACAGCCTTGAAAATGTTTTCCATGATGTCCTTTAATTGCCGGTCCACCTCCTCAAAGGTCCAGGACAGACGCATGGCGTTTTGGGACATCTCCAGGGCACTGACAGAAACGCCCCCGGCATTGGCAGCCTTGCCGGATACAAACAACACCCCTTGCTGCTGGAAGTACTCGGTGGCCGCTAAGGTGGTAGGCATGTTGGCCCCTTCTGCCACTGCTTTGACGCCGTTTTGAACCAAGGCTTTGGCGCTGTCTAGATCCAGCTCGTTCTGGGTGGCGCAGGGCAGCGCCAGGTCACAGGGCACGCGCCAGATGGTGTCAGCGCCTTCACGGTACTCCCCACGGCCTGCCCGCGCCGGATACTCACTGATGCGGCCGCGCTCCACAAACTTAAGCTGCTTTACAACATCCAGGTCAATCCCCTGATCATCCACCACACAGCCATCTGAGTCACTCATCGCGATCACTGTGGCGCCCATGTCCATGGCTTTTTCCGCAGCGTAAACTGCCACGTTGCCAGAGCCGGAGATGACAAGCCGCATGCCTTTGATGTCCAGCTGATTCGCTGTGAGCATCGCGTCCACCAGGTACAATAGCCCATAGCCCGTCGCCTGGGTGCGGCCGATGGAGCCGCCAAAGCTAAGCCCCTTGCCGGTGAAAGCGCCGTCGTACTGATTGACCAGGCGCTTGTACTGGCCCATCATGTAGCCCACTTCCCGCGCGCCCACGCCGATATCGCCGGCGGGCACATCCACGCTGGCGCCGATGTGGCGGTACAGCTCCGTCATCAGGCTTTGGCAAAAGCGCATGACCTCCTGCTCGGACTTGCCTTTGGGGTCAAAATCGCTCCCGCCCTTGCCGCCGCCAATGGGCAAGCCGGTGAGGCTGTTTTTCAGCGTCTGCTCCAGCGCCAGGAACTTCAGAATGCTTAAATTGACATGGGGATGAAAGCGCATCCCACCCTTGTACGGGCCAATGGCAGAAGAATGCTGCACCCGGTAAGCGCGGTTGACCTGCGGGCAACCCTTGTCATCCACCCAGGGCACACGGAAGATGATGGTGCGCTCCGCTTCGACAAAGCGCTCCAGCAGGTTGGCTTCCACATACTCCGGATGCTGGTCAAAAACCGGGGAGAGGCTTTGCAGCATTTCCTGCGCGGCCTGCAAAAACTCCTTTTCATGCGCGTAGCGTTGCTTTAGGCCATCCAACACACTTTGTACGTAGGTGTTCATGAGGCTCCTCCTGCTTATCCTTTGCTGCCCTTCGCGCCGCTTTGACGGCGGGCGATGGCTGAGGCGATGATGTCGGACTGGAAGGATGTCACCAGGCGCTCCTTCATTTGGGAGGCGGTGAAAGCGCAATCCACCAGGCGGTCAATCAATGCCCGGTAACTCATGCCCTCCCCCGTTTTCTCCCACAGGTAGAAGGCAAGGGAGCCCGGGATGGTGTTGATTTCGGTGATATACAGCGAATCATCCGCCCTGTCTATCATGAAATCTACCCGCACCACACCCTTGCAATCCAAGGCTTTGAAGATATCGACTGCTGTTTGCTGTACTTTTTGTGTGTCTTCCTCGCTGATGGGCGCGGGAATCAGCCGGCTTAAGGACGCCATGCCGGACTGCTGGGAGGAGGCCAAATACTTGGTTTTAAAGTCCAGCAGCGTGCCTTCGCGCACCGGCATCTCCACCACGGAGGGCGTCACATCCTCATCAAAACAGAGCACAGAGCTATTGACCTCTATCGGATCATCCAGGCCCTGCTCAATCAGAACCCGGCGATCTAAGGTGAACGCCAGTTCCAGCGCGGTGATCAACTCTGCCCGGTTGCCTGCGCGGCTCACACCGATGGAGGAACCCAGGTTGGCCGGCTTCACAAAGACAGGGTAGGGCAAAGCAGCCTCGACCTTAAGGCAGGCCATCTCCCTGTCCTTTTCAAAGAAGCTATGGGTCATGGAGGTGTCCGCAAGCACCGGGAAACCGCAGCCATCGAACAGGCGCTTCATCATAATCTTGTCCATGCCCACAGCGCTGCCCGCGACACCTGTCGCGGCATAGGGCAGGTTCATCAATTCCAGCATGCCCATCACGCTGCCGTCCTCCCCGTGCTGGCCATGCAAGACCGGAATCACAGCATCCAGACGGACTGCGGCATAGCGGCGTTCGCCGCGGAACACCCCGCCGCGCTTAAACGCCATGAACGCGTGGGACCGCGCGCTGAGGTCAGGGAACACCCGCGTCAAGCCGCTCTTGCGCGGGTCAAAGTTGAGGTAGGTTTCCAGCTTCCACAAAGCGCCGCCGATGTACCACTCCCCCTTCTTGCTGATGTAGATGGGAATCACATCATATTTGAAAGGGTCAGCCATGCTGGCCAGCTGCAGCGCGCTGATGATGGATACCTCGTGCTCGCAGGCGCGGCTGCCAAAGAGGATGCCCAGCTGAATCTTCTTTTTCATGTCATCCTCCTTTAAGCGTAGTGGTCAGGCAGGTCGTTTTCATACAGCAGCACATCGCCCGGGCCAAAGAGTTCCTCAATATACAGGTTGGCCTGGGACAGGGTGGGGAAGACCTTGATGTTGTCCTCCTCCATACCGCTTTCAAGCAGCCCGGTTTTTATTGGCCGGGTATGCTTCTCGCCAATTAGAATGGCCATGTCCGCGACAGCGGCGATGTCGTTGCCCAGCCGGCGGTTTGAGCGATGCTCCTGCCGGCCCAACTCGATGAAGCCAGGCGTCACCACAATCAGTCGCCCCTGCTGGCTGGCCAGCACCTCCAGCGCCTTGCGGCTGGAATCGGGGTTGGAGTTGAAGCCATTGTTGATGACCTTGTACCCCCTGTGGTGCATGTTGATCTGCAAGCGGGACGGGATGGGGGCCACTTGCTCCAGCGCCAGGGCAATCTTCTGCGGTGTCACCCCGTAGTGCCGCGCCATGACAGCTGCCAGAAGAATGTTGTTGATGTTGTGCTCGCCCGCTAAGTGTGTGCTGACAGGCAGCCTGACCTCATCTGCAAAGCACAGGGTAAACCGGCTGCCGTCCTCCAGCAGGGTCACATCCTCTGCCCAGGCATCAGAACCTTCTGTGCCCACAATGGCCTTGGGTTTTCCCGTCTTGTCATAGCCCTCGCGCGCCAGCTTGCCATCGTCATAAAAAACGGCGAACCCGTCCTTTGGCAAGGCGCGGATGAGGTCATACTTTGTGGCGGCTACCTGCTTGATGCTGCCCATGGTCTGCAAATGCTGCGGACCAATGGAGGTGAGGATGCCGGCCTCCGGCTTCACCATCCGGCACAGCACGCGGATGTCCTGGGGGTGGCGCGCGCCCATCTCCGCGATGAAGAACAGGTGCTGCTGACCCAAGTCCTCCCGGATGCAGCGCGACAAGCCCATGGGGGTGTTGAAGCTGGCCGGCGTGGCCAGGGTGGGCCAGGTTTGCGAAAGCATGGCGTATAAAATGTTTTTGACCGTGGTTTTACCGTAGGACCCGGTGATGCCAATCACACGCAGCCCTGTTTTCTTGTAAGCTTCCAGGATTTGCTTGGCGTCAGCGCGAAAGAGCAGCTGCACCGCCTTCTCTAGCGGCCAGATGATGATTAGCGCCATGAGCAGCAGCAAGGGCGTGAGCAGCGGCACCAGTGCGTTGGTGCCAAACGCCCACCCCGCGCGGTACATCAGGTAGGTTAAAAGCGCCGCCACTAAAAACAGCGCGGCATAGAGACGCTTTACGCGCGTGGTATACACCAGCCTAACCTTCACGCGCTTTTCCTGATAGGCAAAAAAGCCAATCATATAGGCGATGGCCGTGATAAGAGCGAATAGCACAACAGACAGCAAGAAAGCCAGCGGGCCTGGCAGACGCAGGATGAGTGAACCGATGAACAAAAACAGGATGCACACCGCGGACAAAACCGTGCCGGGCCAGACGGCCTTCATGGGCAGGCGGATGAAGGCGCGAACCAGGCCGCCCGCCTGGTAGCTGGCCAGCTGTGCAAACTGCATCAGCTGCTTGGCGATGAACAATACGCCAATAGCGGGCGCTCCCCAAAGCAGGATACGGGCCAGGATATGAAAGATATTCACGACTCTGCCACCTCCTGCAAAAAAACGTCCACCGCCGTCGCAAAGCGCGCGACCTGGTTAAAATAAGCGAAGTGATCGTCTGCTTCGTATACGAGCAGGCGCGCGTTTTGCATCTCCTTTGCCATCATTTCCCCCATCCACAGCGGGGTAGCCGTATCCTTCTCGCCCCAGACCAAAAGGGTAGGCTGCGCGATGTCCGGCAGCAAGGGGTGCAAATCCTCCCGCACGATTTTGTTGAAGCTGGCGCGCAGCTCCGCCGGTGTCGCCAAATAATCCTGGGAGGAGAAGGCAACCCGCAGCGCGTCCACCGCCTGCTTTGATTTTTCTGTAAACACGGGAATCAACCCCAGTGCCTGTGTGCTGACACGGGCAAGCTGGTACATCCGGGGGCGCACCCAGCCTTTCAAGGTGCGCCTGGGGCGCAGCCCCGCGCAGCCGGTCAGCACCAGCGCGCCCACACGGTCCGGGTGATGGGCGGCTAAATAGAGGGCAACGCGCCCGCCAAAGGAATGCGCGACAATGGCAGGCTTGTGCAGCGCCAGTTGATCCATCAAGGCCAGCGTCCACTGCGCGTATTCCTTCACGCCGTAGTCACCGCTTGGTTTCCTGGTTTCCCCGTGGCCGGGAAAATCGGCCATGGTTACTTCATAGTGGTTTTTCAGCTGCTGCGCAAGCGGCATTAAGTGCTTTTGCAACGATACGCTGCGCGGCCCCCAGCCATGCAGCAAGAGGACAGGGCGGCCCTGCCCAACGCGCTCTACGTGGGAGGGGATGCCGTCAACCTGCAGGTTCATGCAAAACAATCCTTTCAGCGTCCCTTTGACGCGGGAAATATATATAGCGACACTTGGCGGGCGAGTGCATGCACAACTCCCTGTATTTACGGGGTACAGGGACAATGTTTTCCAGCACGCAGCCCAGGTTTTCACAGGTTTTTCGGGAAGGGATGTTGTCCGTATCGGTGGTGATGGACAGGCTGTGGAACTGCTGATCTACAATCAGCGGTACAAGCGCCCGCACCGCCTGCGCAGCTAGCCCATGGCCGCGGTAAGGCGGATTGACCCGGTAGCCGATATGGCCCAGGTAGTAGATCTCCGGGCTCTCCCCCGTCCTTAGGCTGACATAGCCCGCATAGGCGCGCTGCGCTGGCAAAAAGATGTCATAGGTGAAGGTCTCCGCGATGCCGTGGTTACGGTCCCGCGTGGTGCGCTCACTCAGGTGCAGCTCCAGCCCCTCACCCAGCAGCCTTTGATGCGCAAAGAACAATCGTCGGAACAAAATCGGCCTCCACTCCCAAATTCACAAAAACAGTATAGCATATGCGGGATAGCCGCTCAATTCTGCCATAAAAAAAGTCAGGCATTTGCGCCTGACTTGATGGGGGTACAGATGTAATTACTTCAATTCATAGGTGAGTGTGACAGTGGCATTCACCAGCACATTGCCGGAGAGAATGGTGGTGTCCATGGCTTCCTTAGCCATGGTGCCCACGTAATTCATGGCGTAATTGTAGCTGTTGGTGTCCAGGGATTCTACCTTCAGCACGCGGCCCAGTGACATCCCGTTGACCAGCGCCAGCACCTCTGCCTTGGTTTTGGCGTCCAGGACCGCTTCCTTCAAGGCTTCAAGATAGCTTTCCTCATATTTGCTGGATTGAAAGCTGAGGCCGTGGATGTTGTTGGCGCCAGCGGCGGAGGCCGCGTCAATCACAGCAGATACCTTGGTGATGTCGTTTATCTTGATGCGCAGCATGTTGTTGACCACGAAGGAGCCATTAATCAGGCTTTGCGCGGTGCCCACAACGGAATAGTCCTGCTCGAAATAGACGTTGTAGTTGCTGGTGGTGATATATTTCTTCTCTATGCCCAGCTTTTCCACCTCAAGAATGATTGCATCAATAATCTTGATGTTGTCTTGGTTGGCTTCGGCCACGGTTTTGCCGCGGGTCTGCGCGCCCACCTCCAGGGTGGCGGTGTCCGCCTCCAGGCTGATGACCGCGTTGCCGGTGATGACAAGCTTGCTCATGTCCTCCACATCCTTGTCCGCCAGGGCAGGCAAGGCCAGTGAAAGCATCAGGGCCAGGGCGAGGGCGAGGCATATCAGTTTTTTCATTTGTTTTTTCTCCTTTTAATAAGCAGTCGAATGAGGATGATGACAAGAATCAGCGCCAGGATATAGGGCAGCGCGACAAAGAGGAAGACCACCAGGTCGCTCATCACGTAGGTAAACTCCGTAAACGCCGCGGACATGCCGTTTTTGATGCGCTCCAGCAGGCTTTCCTCCTGATCCTTGGAGGTGTCAATGGGGCCAAGCTCATTTAAGGTGAGTGCCAGGGTGGCATAATCCACTTTGCTGTCCATGCCATGCAGCTGGCCGGTTAAGCGGTCCAGCTCGTACTGGGTGTCTGAGATGCTGTTCTCAAGGGTAATCAGGTCCTCCACGCTTTCGGCTTTAGCCAGAAGGGCCTGCAAGCGCTCCATCTTGGTTTGCTGCGTCTTTAAGCGGTTGGCCGTGTCCGCATAGCGTTCGCTGACGTCTTCGGCGGACTCGGTGAAGTAGACCATCCGCCCCACACTTTTTATGGAAGATGTGATGCTGTCAAGCTGATTGCTGGGCACCCGTAAGGTCATCTCCTGCCGGCGCAGGTTGCTGCCAAGGGTGTAAAGCCGGGATTGCTCGATGCGGCCGCCTGCCTGGGTAACCAAGGTCTTGATGGTCTCACGGTCCTCATCAAAGGTCCGGGTGGACAGCTCCATGCTGACAGTACGGATGATCTTCTCGGGGCTTTTTGCTTGCGCGCTGGCAGGCGCTGCCTCTGCCATGTCACCCACAGAGCGCATCGACATCTTGGCTTCTTCCATCATGGGCTGGCTGCCTGCCGGTGCGCTCATGCCATAGCCCGTCGCCGCGGTGGGTTCGGACGATACCGTCGCGTACCTGCGCCCCAGCCCGGTTAGATAGGTTCCGCCGATTAGAAGCACCATAACCGCTGCGACGGATAGCCAGCGAATCAATTTGTTTCCTTGTTTCACGGGATTTGCCTCCTCTTTGATGCGTTGCTGCCACGCGCTGGTGAAGGAGGCGGGTACCTCGCTGTCCTCATCCAGGCTGCGGCTGTCCTGAAGGACGGTGAGTTTGAAGCGGCAGCTGGCGCAGGTGTTTAGGTGGCCTTCAAAGATTGTTTGCTCAACTTCACTCAATCCGTCTGACAGGTACTGGTCAAGGAGGAGCTCGTAGTCATTACAGGTCATGGCTTTTCCTCCTTTCATCATTGAGACGCTGATCCCCCATAAATAGTTCCCGGTTTTCCATTAATATGTTGTACAGCGCCTTCCTGGCGCGGTTTACCCGACTTTTGACCGTGCCTTCCGGTACATGAAGCGCCTGCGCCGCCTCAGCATAGGGCATGCCCTGCAAATCCACCAGCACCAAGGCCGCCCGGAAATCCGGCGGCAGCTGCTTGATGCCCTCCCGCAGCATCGCCCTGCGCTCCTTTTCTTCCAGCTGCAGATACATCTCCGCCTCAGTGGAGGACACCTCAAAGCCTTCCTCCCGCATCAGGTCCAGGGAGTAGACCTCCCTGCGCTTGCGCAGCGCGTCCATGCACACCCGGGTGGTCAGGGTATACAGCCAGGTGGAAAACTGCGACTGGCCTTTGAAGGTGTGGAAGCGCTCAAACGCTTTTTGCAGCGCGTCCTGCGCGCAGTCCTCCGCGTCCTCCCGATTGGTCATCAAATGCAGGCAGGTAAAATATACCTTGCGCTCAAGCGGCGCAACCAGTTCCATAAACCGCTGCGGATCCGCCTTTCCTCTGGCCAAGACCTCCCCCCCTTCCATCACTAAAATATACCCTGTACATATCATAACGGACAAAAAGACAGGCTTCATGCGAAGCCTGCATAATTTGGCTTGTGTTTAAGCTGTCATGGCGCGGTGGTCTCGGCTGCATCCGGCGCTTTGACACCGCGCAGCATCATGACAAACTGCAGCGCGCGCACCTGGTTTTCCTTGTCGGTAAAGGAGCGCAGCGCGCGGCCTTGCATCGTTTGCATCATATTGCCCATCAGGCCGGACACCGCACCCTCCAGCGGCGAACCAGCCAGCGAATTGGCTGCCACCTGCTGGTACATCTCCGTGTCCATACCCATGCGTACTGCGGCAATCTGGACATCCTCCATCATGAAGTTCACCACATCGCAGCTAAAGCTGTATTCCGCGTTTTGCCCAGGCAACACCACAAAGCTAAGCGTTCGGCTGCCGCCGGACAGGGCGTAGGTGGCCTTTTCCGCCTGGATGTTTAGCACGCGCGCGCCGTCTAAGGTAAAGGTAATCTGCAGGGAGAGCCCCTCCGCGAAGGCGCGGAGACCCTCATTGATGGCGACGCGGAGGGTGGCCTCCAGTTTGCCGTTTGCGCCGGACAGCTCGCTTGCCTTGACCTCCTTGCCATTTAGGGCATAGGACAGTTGAAAATCCCAGGGCAGCTCGGTGTTATCCAGGTTGCCCTGGTAGCTGAAACGGCCCTTTGGCATGGTGAAGCGGACTTGATTGTCCTGATAGGAAAAATTGTCCGCCTCAGCCAGGGGCTGCACAGCTTGATAGACGCCGCGGTCGGTCACCTCGGTCTGTTCATCCGCCTCAAAGGCGTTGATGACAAAAACGTGCTGGGCTTGGCCCTCTTCGTTGAGGCTGACAAAGACCACCTCGTCCTTATAGACCTCAGCAAAGGCAAGAAGGAACAGGGAAATGAAGAAACAAAAAAGTAAAATGAAGAAGGATTGCTTGTGATTCATACGGTTTTCTTTCTCCTTCGCAGCATGGTTTTTTGAATCAATTTGTCGCTGTAAGCCAGCACCAGGGGCAGCACCAACAGCACCATTAACGCGGACATGAACGCTCCGCGGCCAATGATGAAGCCCATCTCGCTGATGATGCCATTGTCCCGCACCAGGAAGCCCAGCGCATAGCCGGCGATGACAAGGATGGAGGCAGGCGGCAGGATGGAGCCGGTGGCGGCCGTAAGCGCGTACTCTGCGGCCTCCTTGGGCGACTTCGCCTTCCTGCCTTCCAAATAGCGCTGGGACAGCAGGATGCCGTAGTCTACCGTTGCGCCCAGCTGAAGCGAGGACACAATTTGATAGCCTACATAGTTAAGCGGGGAGCCGGTGAGATAAGGCCAGGCCATATTCAGCCAGATGGAGCCCTGGATAATGACCAGCAAAATAACGGGAATGGACAGGTTTTTAAAATTAATCAGAAGCACCAGGCCAATGGATAAAATGCCGGCCATTAGAACCTTGATGGTGTCCTCAGTGATAAAGTGCTTTAAATCAAAATTGACCGCAGCCTCGCCTAACAGGTGGCTGTCGTTTGGGTAATACTCCTCCGACACTGCCCGCAGGCGGTCAATCATCCTGAAGGTTTCCGGGCCTTCATCCGCCAGATTGGTGGTGACAATAAAGCGGGCGTAGCCATCCGCGTAGAAATTGCCCGTGACCTTCTCAGGCAGCACCTCGGGCGGAATCTCCGTTGACACAGTGTTTGCATAGGACATAACGGAAGTGATGCCTGGGGTTTGCGCCAGCGCTTCGCTGAAGCGGGCTTCCTTCGCCCGGTCACCCTCCGGCGCCAAAAGCAGCATCAGCTTGTCATCGCCAAATTTTGCCTTGATGCGGTCAGCTTCCTGCCGGATGGGCGAACCCGGACTATGCATGCCCGCGCTGCCGTAGAAGGTCACGGGCAATTTCTACGCGGATGGCTA
>JAAYFC010000099.1 GCA_012728435.1 Clostridiales bacterium
AGATAAAGGTGTTCCCCTTTTGCATCAGAAAGGCAGCCGGCAAAGACAGCAGCAGCACAATGGCCAGCGGCAGGCAAAAGCGGACAACAAAGCGCCCAAACTTTGAAAAAGAGGGCAGGAAACTGCGGTGCGCCGTCTTGTCAATCCATTTGACCAGGATGACAGAGAGGGCGGGCAGGATCACCATCACTGACAGGCAGCTGAGCAGCACCCCCTTGGCCAGCACCAGGCCCATGTCGCGCCCCAATTGGAAGTTCATAAAAAGCAAGGCCAAAAAGCCAAAGACAGTCGTCATGGCAGAGGAGGTGATTGCGGAAGCGGAGGTGCGCATTGCTTTTTTCATCGCCTCAACAGGCGCTAAACCTTCATCCCGGCAGTCGCTGAAGCGGTGCAGCAAGAAGATGGCGTAGTCAATGGACACTGCCAGTTGAAGAATGGCGGAGCAAGCCCTTGTGATGAAGGACACACTGCCGAAGATGATGTTGGTGCCCTCGTTGAGCACAATGGCAATACCAATCACCAGCAGGAAGAGCAGCGGCTCCAAATAGTGCCGGGTGGCCAGGGTCAAAACAATCAGGCAAAGCGGCAGCACATAATACATGATCGAAGCAACCTGCATCATGGACACGTTGGTTACCTGCTCATAATCAGCCGCAGCGCCCATGAGCAGGCCTTCCGGGTGCTGCGCCCTCAGCGCGACCACCACCTCTGACTGCTCCGCTTCCTTCACGGTGAGCTGATAGAGCGGGCCTTCATTGTAATACTGCCCAAGGGTGTCCTGATGAATCATCTCAAGCGGCGTATCCCGCACATCCATCACATCATCCAACCAAAGCACACTCACAACCCCTGGCACCTGCGCGATGCGCTCCTTTTGCGCCAAGGCTTCCGATACATCCAGGCCCGGCAGATACACCTGCAGGTTGGGCACTTCCATGCTAATCTGCCCCAAGGCCTGCACGCTGGGCGCTTCCTTGGGCAGATAGTCCTTCAGGTTGTAGTTGACCGCAACAACCTGCATACCAAACACGCTTAAAACACACATAATCAGGGTGATGATCAGGATGATTTTGCGATGCCGAATAACCGCCTCGCTGAACGCTTTCATAGGCCTCCTCACGTCTTGCACGTTTGCTTTGTGCCCATTATAAGAAAAACAAGAATAAAATACATCCCTGTTTTCTACGATATGTTGTTTTTGAGACACTGTGTCTTAAACTGTCCAGTGCGTCAGCGCACTGTGCCCGCATCAACGCTTAAGAAGCAGCGCCTGGTATTAAAAAGCATCCGCCGCTGGAATATCAAAAGGAAGGGGGAACCAGTCGTAAAATGGGTGCTTGGGATACAGGTCCCCGGAGAGGGCCTGAGTGGTCACCCGCACCGCGTCCAAAGGATCCAGTGTCATGTCAGCCTGATGCGCCGTTTCCTTGACCGTGACATCGCTGCCCAAAACTTGGATGAGGTACTTCCCTTCCCCCTGAATCTCCAACACACGCTTGCCATCCTGCAGTGCTTGATGTGATGCCTTCAAGCGCAGCAAGGTCTGCAAGAAGGCTTGCCAATGAAACACACGAATCATGCAGGAGGGTGAAAGGCTCCAGCTGTCCGCGCAGGCAAACAGATCCTTGTGGCGTGATAATTCAAAGGGGCGCAGGCTCAAAGAAAGCCCATCCCTACGCACAGTTTGCAGATAGGCCAGCAGAATTTCGGGGATGGACACAGCGTGGAGGAAGGCAAACTCGTCCACGCTGTTGTTGTTGACATACAGGTAGCCAAGAAAATGCTCCGCATCATATACCATCAAGCCCTGCCCGCCCCAGTTGCGCAGGATGAGCGGGAAATCCTGTTCCGCGCGTTCGCAGACCAGCTGGCCTGCCTGGTGGCGCATCAAAGCCTGCCTGACATCGTCAGCGCCTGCATCCGCCGCCTTCACAAAGCGGTAGTCCTTCACTTGATTCTTTCCCAGGCTGTGAGCGATGCTTCCTTGTGTGATGTACAGGGATGTTTTCGCGCCCGAATCCTCAAAACCGAAGTGCTGGTAGCGCTGGCGCTGTCCGCCGAGGGCTAAAAAATCCAGCCCTTTGGCGCGGGCTGTGTCCAGTGTATGCCGCATCAGCTCCTTCATGATGCCGCGGCCACGCTCATAGGGATGTGCGGAAACAGTGCCAATATAGCCGAATTGAAGCGATTCCTGTCCAGCCTTCAACTTCCCGTCCGGCGTGCAGATCATCCCAAGGATTCGCCCCTCTTCCCTGGCCACCTGCGTCCATTTGGAAAAGCCGGGCTGCCCATAAATAAAAGGCTGCAAGGCTTTGAAATCCGTCGGCTCATGGCTGAGGCTGAACACCATGTTCGCGAAATCAAGCAGTGCCGGCTCCTCCGCGACCCTGGCAGGACCATATTCCAGCATGCTGACCTCCTGAAAATTCATAAACTCTTCACAAGGCATCATACCACAAAAAAACCCCTGCAACGCTGTTTTTGATGTCTTATGGTGCAGATATCTGTATTGTAATTCTTTTGCAATCTGTCCCTCATCAAGGTATACTGTTCCAAACTAGAAGCAAGGGGGTGAAGGCGGGCATGGACTGGGATCACACGGTGATACTTATCCCTTCCCTTCACCCGGATGACAAGCTGCATACCTATGTCAAGGATTTGCTGGCCCATGGCTTTTCGCGAATTGTGGTCGTGGATGATGGCTCCGGGCCATCCTACAGCCACTTTTTTGAGGAGCTGAAGCAATACCCCGCGTGCGAGGTGCTGGGGTATGAGGTCAACCAGGGCAAGGGCTATGCGCTCAAGCATGGCATGCGCCATGTGATGAACCACTACAAGGACGCCGCCGGCGTGATTACCGCTGATTCCGACGGCCAGCATACTGCCCATGACTGCATCAAAATTGGGGAGGCGATGATTAAGCATCCAGACAAATTGGTGCTGGGCAGCCGGGATTTCAGCCTGGGCAGTATCCCGCCCAAGTCGCGCTTCGGCAACCGGACGACCTCCTTCTTCTTTAAGATTTTGTACGGCAGCTGGCTGCCGGATACGCAGACGGGCTTGCGCGGCATCAGCAGGGAGCTGATGCCCAGGATTGCTGATATCCCAGGCAATCGCTTTGAGTATGAGATGAACATGCTGATTCACGCAGCCGGTTGGCACATTGATTTTGAGATTGTGCCCATTGACACCATTTATCTTGACGACAACGTGGGGACGCATTTCCGGCCGCTGCATGATTCCTGGCGCATTTATAAACTGTTGTTTGCCAACTTCTTTAAGTTCGCCTCCGCCAGCGCCCTGTCCACCCTGCTGGACCACGCGCTCTTCAATATGCTGGACCGCTGGCTGGTGCCCTCTTTTTTCCGGTATGTCAATCCTTTTTTTGCCCAGGTAACCCTGGTATCCACTGTGATTGCCCGGGTGTGCTCCTCCCTGTTTAACTACCGGGTCAACAAGGATTTTGTCTTCAAGGTCAATAAAAGCAGGAAATCCCTCCTGCGCTATGTTGTCCTGGTCGTCCTGGTGATGCTTGCCTCCGCCTTCTTTGTGGAAAGCCTCAACGTCAGCCTGGGCATGGACAAGGGCATTGCCAAGGTCATTGTGGACACCGTCCTGTTCTTTATCAACTACCGCATTACCAAAACCTGGGTGTTTCCCTCCCCTGATGAAAGGAGCAACAAGAAATGAGAAAAACAAGTATTATCTTGTTTGCATTGGCACTGTTGATGACGCTGACCCTCCCCTTTATCCTGCCCTCCGGCGGCCTGCTGGATGAGGCCCGCAACCGCATGCAGGAGGAGCTGTGGGCGCAGGAGGAGCAGGAGGAAAGCAGCTGGCTGCGCTTCCTTTTGCCCGCTGCCACGGCTGAAGAGAAACCATTAACCCCGCTGCCCATTGATTTTTCTAAAGGCCCCAAGCCGGATCCCAATGGGTTTTCAGAGACGGGCTACGTGGATGACAGCATCGAGTTGCGCCTGGAAACCATCAGCCGCGATGGCGTGGAATACCGCGTCGCATATGTCACCATCGTCCATCCCAGCCAATTGCGCACCGCGACCGCGGGCAAGCCTGGCTCCAACCGCGTGGCGCTGATCTCCTCCATGGCAGAAAAATACAACGCCGTGTTGGCCATTAATGCCAATTACATGAGCAATGACCCGGTAAAAACCAGCTTTGAGTACCGGATGGGTGAAAAAATCCGCAACAAAATCAACCGCACCAAGGACCTGCTGATTATTGACGAAAAAGGCGATTTTCACGTCTTTGTCCTGCCCAAGCAGAAGGACCTGGACGCCTTTTTTAAGGCTGGGCATCAGATTATCAACGCCTTCACCTTTGGCCCCACCCTGGTGAAGGACGGTGTGATGCAAACCACCAGCAAAAAGTATGGCTACAACCCAAATGGCCGCGAGCCGCGCATGGCCATTGCGCAGATGGGTGAACTGAGCTACATGATGGTGCTGGCCGAGGGCCGTAAAGGCTTCAAAGGTGCAACACATCAAGAGCTGGCCCAGTTTATGAGCGACATGGGCGCCGTGCAGGCCTACAACCTGGACGGCGGCAACTCCGCCACCATGGTGTTCAACGGCGGCTACTGTGAGGAAAGAACTAAATCCAGCGAGCGGAGTCAGAGCGACATGATCTATTTCGCAAGCCTTTTAGGAGATCGGAATTAATGGCTGATGGCGCCCGTTTTGTAAACATTCTGGGCATCAGCCTCTACGCCTATGGCCTGATGGTCATGCTGGGCTGTGTTTTGGCTGTCGCGCTTGGAATCCGCCTGACCCGCGCGCGGGATCAGGAGCGCTTTGCGGCCGCACTCACCGCGGTCATCGGCATCCCGCTGGGCTTTATAACTGCGCGGCTGATGTACGCCCTGTTGGACCCCAACTTCCAGCCCCTGATTACCCTGCGCAATGTGCTGGATATCTCTTCCGGCGGGTTTTCGATGTTTGGCGCCTTGATTGGCGCTGTGCTTTCAACCTTGATTGCCGCTAAGTTTGCGGGGGTGCCCAGGGCACGGATGCTGGATTTGCTGTCGCCTGCGCTGCTCCTCTTTTTAGTACCAGCCCGGCTGGGTGAGGGTTATACCGCCCTGGGGATCAGCCGCCCTTTGACCACCGAGTGGATAGCCAACAGCTTCCTCGCCCGGCAGGATGAGTTTGACGCCTATTTACGCACCTATTTACTGGAAGCAGTCATCGCAGCCGCGCTGCTGATCATCATCCTGCGCTACCTACATCAACACCCCCGGGACGGCAAGCCCTTTAAGCTGTTTTGTTTGCTGTATGGCATCAGCCAGACGCTGATGGAGAGCCTGCGCTATGACGGCCACATGCGCTACAGCTTTATCGGCGTGCAGCAGGTGCTGGCCGTGACCCTGTTTGGCGTCACCCTGATTGCCCTGGCCGTGCCGCTGCTACGCCAAAGCCGCAAAAAGCTGCTTCCCATCCTGGGTCTTTTAGCCATCCCCTTCTCCGTTTTAGCCGGCGTGGGCGTGGAGTTTTTGATTGACCGCTCAGAGATGGGCAAGCTGCTTAGCTACTCCCTCTTCCTGCTGGTCTTGGCGGTTCCCACCGTCCTGGGTATACTGATGCTAAAGCAGGAGGAAGCGCATGGATAAAACCCTGATTGAACGCATCAATGAGCTTGCCCGCCGGCAGAAGGCACAGGGGCTAAATGAGGACGAATTGCTTGAACAGGCTGCCCTGCGCGCGGAGTATATCCGGGAAATCCGCGCGGGTATTGAGGCGCAGTTGGAGATGGTCTACATTGAAAACGAGGAAGGCGAGTATGAAAAGCTTCAAAAGAAAGAGTAGCTTAAGCCGCATCTTGCTGCTTTGCCTGGCTGTCCTGCTGCTGCAAGGCGGCCTGTCAGCGCAGGCCGCGCCTAAGGTGCTGTACAACGCGCGCATCACCACGCTCTTCCCCAACAGCACCACCAAGGTGTATGAAAAACCCGACACGCTCAGCAAGGTGCTGACAAACTACAAGCCCAACCAGCCCATTCAGATTGTGGAAGTATTGCCCAATTTCGTAGGCATATTACAGGGCAAGCGGGTTGGCTATGTGCTGCGCCACCGTATCATGGACCCGGTGGCGGTAGATTTTGCGAACACCCCCAAGTTTGGCACCGCGGTGAACCATTACTACACCATCGCACCCCACGAAATCCAGGTCAAGGCCGCCCCAGACAGCAATAGCGAAACCCTGCTTAGCCTGCAGGAAGGCGCGCATGTGGGCTTTTTGGATGTGGAAAACGGCTGGGCACGCACAATCTTCAAGCGCCAGTACGGCTATGTGGATACGCGGACGCTTCATGAGTTGCTGATGGTCGCGCCCACGGAGGAGGAAGGCACAGACGAACTCCCCATCGCAGTGTACAACTCCTTTTATGATGTTTCCGACAACGAGAACAACATCAACCGCATCAACAACCTGGTGGTGGGCGGGCAGCGCATGAGCAAAACCCTGGCCCCCGGCCAGCGGATGGATTTCAACAGCGAGGTGGGCCCCTTCCGCGCCAGCAACGGCTATTTACCAGCCGGTGCCCTGGTGGACGGTGAACTGGTGTTTGATGTGTATGGCGGCGGCTCCTGCCAAGTGTCCAGCACCATGTACAACGTTGTGCTGCAGCTTACGGGCCTGACCGTGCTCAACCGCGCGCCCCACGGCGCAAACGGGGCCAAATACCTCCCACACGGGGTGGATGCCTCCTCTGGCGGGCTGAACTTTATCTTCCGCAACGACTACGATTTCCCCATCACCATCAAGTCGCATGTGCAGGACGGAGCCCTGTTCATTGCGATATATAAGGATTCATGATGAAAAAACACCTGGTCTTGCTGTTGGCACTCGCATTGTTTGTATCCCTGTTTTCAGCCGCAGCTGCAAAAGATGAACCCGCCATTTACTTAGGGCAGGCACGCCTGGACGTCCGCATTTTGGCAAAACCGGATAAGAACGCCGCCAGCCTGGGCATCGTCGCCAAAAATCGCACAATGGAGATTTTAGAAGTGGAGCCTACCTGGGCGAAAATCCGCTACAACGGCATCACCGGCTATGTCAGGCGCAGCTCCATCATTGACACCTCTGTGAACGCGGTGAACCCCGTCACCACCCCGCCCTACAGCACTGTGGAATGCGACTGGCTGGCCTGGGTTGCGGGTGACGTGCCCATTTTGACAGCGCCACAAGCGGACGCCGAGGTTCTCATCACCATGCACGATGGCGCGAGACTGGCGCTGATTGATATTGAAGATGGATGGGGCCGGCTGATTTACCACCGTCAGTATGCCTACATCAACACCAATGGTCTGAGCGAAATCCAACCCATCAACAAGACCTCAACAGCCGGCAGTGATGCCCCCCTGGCTGCCTATACCTCCTTTTACCGCATCACGACGGATGAGAGCAACATCAACAGGATGTTGAACCTGCAGGTAGCCTGCGACCGCTTTACCCTGTATACCTTGTCGCAGGGTGATCGCCTGGACTTTAACAAGCACATCGGCCCCTATTCCCGCTCTGTTGGCTATCAACCCGCTAACGCATTGGTAAAGGGCGAGGTTGTGCAAAGCTATGGCGGCGGCACCTGCCAGGTGTCCAGTACGCTGTACAACGTACTCTTGCAACTGCCCGGGCTTCAGATCCTGCACCGCAGGGCGCATGGCCCCAGCGCAGCCTCCTACCTGCCGCATGGCGCGGACGCGGCAGTCGGCAACAAGACGCAAAACCTTATTTTTAAATCCCTGTACGACTTCCCCGTGCGCATTGACGGCACGTCACAGGATGGCGCGCTGACCATCGCCATTTATCGGGCGGATTAAAGGTAGAGTAATAAACCGGGGGAGCGTGTGCTTGGCCGCTTCCCCGGTTTTTTGTGCTTATTCTGCGTGTAAATCCATGTGGGCTCTGTTCACCAATTGATGAATTGTATCATCGCAAAAAACAGGCTGGAGTCCCTGCTGGATGTCCGCCAAAAACTCGATGTTGCCCTTGGGGCCTTTGATGGGCGAATAGTCCATCCGCACCACCTGCCAGCCCAGGCCATCAGCAAAATCCCGGATGTCCCGCAGCACGCTTGCGTGTGTCCTGGCTTCCCGTACCACACCGTGCTTGCCCACCTGGCCGCGGCCGGCCTCAAACTGGGGCTTAATCAGGGTGAGAAAGCGGCCGGATTCACCCATCACCTCAATCGCAGTTGGAATGATCAGCTTGACGGAGATAAAGGACACGTCCATCACCGTGAGGGTGGGCTGGGGGTCAAACAGTTCCCGTGTCAGCGCGCGGGCGTTGGTGCGCTCCATCACCGTCACGCGCGGATCCTGGCGCAATCGCCAGTCCAGCTGCCCATAGCCCACGTCAATCGCGTACACATGGCTGGCGCCCGCGCGCAGCAGCACATCCGTAAAGCCGCCGGCAGCCGCACCAATGTCCATCGCGACCTGGCCGGTCACATCCACGCCAAAGGCCGCAAGCGCCTTCTCCAGCTTGTGCGCGCCGCGGGAGGCCCACGCTTGCCCCTCCCCGCGGACAAGCAGATTGTCGTCCCTCAATACAGGTTCTGCGGCCTTTAGGATTTTTCGTTCATCCACATACACCCGGCCGGCCAGGATCAAGGCCTGCGCCCGCTCCCGGCTGCTGGCCAGCCCGCGTGACACTAATGCGACATCAGCGCGGGACTTCACGTGTTCTCCTCCCGCATGCGCAGGATCTGCCCGGTGATGCCCTGCGCGTTCAAACCGCATTCCGCCAGCAGATCCCCGCGGGCACCGTGGGTGATGAACCTGTCCGGCACCGCGAAAATATGCTCGGGCGGCTGCAGTCTGTTTTGTACACAGTATTCGCTGATGGCGCTGCCCAGCCCGCCCGCCAGCGCCTGCTCCTCCAGGACATAATAAGGCGTATGGGTTTGGCTTAACTCCCTGATGAAGCCGGTATCAAGCGGCTTTACGCTGGCGGCGTTGACCACCTGGGAAGAGATGCCGTGCAAAGCCAGCAATTGTTTCACACCGAGTGCCTCTGACACCATGGTGCCCGTAGCAACCAGGCTGATCTCGCCCTCCTTGGACAAAAGCTCCCATTTACCGGGGGTGAAGCCGGCGTAAGGCACGTCCTTCATCCCCTCGGCTTCCGCGCGTGGATAGCGGATGAACACAGGGCCCTCCTGGGCAAGCGCGAACGGCAGCATTGCCTGCATTTCCTCAATGCTTCGCGGGTTATACAGCGACAGATTGGGGACATGGCGCAAAAAGGCGGTGCCAAAGACGCCGTGATGGGTTGGCCCGTCCGCGCCGCCGATGGCTGCGCGGTCAATCAGGAAGACAACAGGCAGGTTCTGAACGCAGATGTCTACGACCACCTGGTCATAGGCCCGTTGCAAGAACGTGGCATAAAGGGCGACCACGGGGCGCATGCCGCCAACCGCCAGGCCTGCGGCCAGGGTGACAGCGTGTCCCTCCGCGATGCCCACGTCAAACAGCCGCTCCGGGTGCGCACGCTGGAAGGGCCCCAGGCCTGTCGCCTCCACCATGGCGGCGGAAATGGCCACGATGCGCTCATCGCCCTCTGCAAGCTCTGTCAACAATTCCCCCGCAGCTTTGCCAAAGGAGCGCGCCGTGGATGGGTTTTTGGGCTGCCCGGTTGCTGGGTCAAAGGGGTTGACACCGTGGGTACTCCAGGGCTGCTTCTCCGCGTATTCATAGCCTTTGCCCTTTTCGGTCATCACATGCACCAGCACAGGCTCATCAAAGCGCTTGGCCCGCTGGAGCAGCTTTTCCAAGCTTGCCATCTGGTGTCCGTCTATGGGTCCTACATAGCGCAAGCCAAAGGAAGAAAAAAAGCGGTCCCTGATTAAAAAGTTTTTAAAGGAATCCTTGGTGCGCTGCAGCAGCTTGAAGAGGGGTTCACCTATCAGCGGCACCTTTAAAAAGAAGCCGGACAGCCTGCGCTTGAGGTGAATCCAGGCCTTGCTGGTGCGCATATAGGTGAGGTATTTGCTTACCGCGCCTACGTTGGGGGCGATGCTCATCTGGTTGTCATTGAGCACAATGATCAGCCGGGTCTTGTCATGGCCCAGGTTGTTAAGTGCCTCATAGCACAGGCCGCCTGTAAAGGCGCCATCCCCCACCACCGCGATGATATGCTCATCCCCGCCCCGCAAATCCCGCGCGCGCGCCATCCCCAAGGCGGACGAGATGGCAGTGGAGGCGTGGCCGGTGCCGTAGGCGTCGTGCTCACTTTCGCCCAGCTTGGGAAAGCCGGATGCGCCGCCGTACTGACGCAGCCGTTCCATGCCCTCCTGACGGCCTGTGAGCAGCTTGTGGGCATAGCACTGATGCCCCACGTCAAAGATGATCTTGTCCCTGGGGCTGTCAAACACCCGGTGCAAGGCCAGGGTCAATTCCACCATGCCCAGGTTGCTGGCCAGATGGCCGCCGTTTTCGCTGACGATTTGAATGATGCGCTCACGCAGCTGTGCGCTAAGCTGGTCCAGCTGGGCTTTCGTTAGTCCCTTTAAATCCGCCGGTTGGCGAATCGCACGCAAATCCATGTGTTTCCTCCACTCACGCTTGATTCAACTTAAATTGTACCACAGTTTGCGTCAATTGATATCCGGCTGATATAATGGTGCAGAAAGCGAGGACGCATGGAGTATTTGGCTGGCACGATTGCGGGCACGCTGTTTCGCAATGAGGACAATGGCTACAGTGTGATTTCTGTCCGCACGGGTGAGGGCCTGATCACCGTCACCGGCAACATGCCGGAGATTATGGACGGCGAAATGGTTGAAATGGAAGGTGCCTATGTGGATCATCCGCAGTACGGGCGCCAGTTTAAGCTGTCCTCCCTTCGCATTAAACAGCCAGAGACCTTAAGCGCCATTGAGAAATACCTGGGCAGCGGCCTCATCAAGGGCGTAGGCCCCAGCACCGCGCGGCTGATTGTGGCCACCTTTGGCAAGGAGACCTTGGAAGTCATGGGCACCCAGCCAGAGCGCCTGGTTGAGGTGCCCAAGATTGGCAAGGTGCGCATGAAGCGCATCGCCGAAAGCTTTATGGAGCAGCAGGCCAGCCGCAGTACTTACATCTTTTTGCAGCAATATGGCGTCTCCCCGGCCCTGGCTGCCAAAATACACAAGGCCTACCGTGAGCAGGCGGAGGTCTTGATTCGTGACAACCCCTACCGGCTGATAGACGACATAAACGGCGTGGGCTTTTTGACCGCGGACCGCATTGCCCTTTCCCTGGGCATCAGTGAGGACAGTGTGTTCCGTCTGCGGGCGGGCATCAAATACGCGCTGCAGGAGGCATCCGGGGCTGGCGGCCACACCTGCCTGCCCGAGGAGGAGCTACTTGAGAAGGCAGCCGCGCTCTTAAACGCGCCAAAAGCGGAGATCAGGCGGCTAATGGATGAGCTGACGCTCAACAAGCATCTGTTTGCCGATGTGGTTGAGGACACGCGCTTCATCTCCTTGCCCAGCTTGCGCAAGGCAGAGGTGGACGTCGCCAGCAGGCTACTGGCGCTTTGCGGCACCTCACAGCAGTTTTTCCCCCAGCACATCAAAGCCAGCATCACAAACTTTGAGCGCGCGCACAGCATCCGGTTTAGCAAAACGCAGCGCCAGGCCGTTTCAACCGCGGCGGAGCATGGCTTTACCGTTATCACGGGCGGCCCGGGCACCGGCAAAACTACCTTGATTAACTGCATCATCCATGTGCTGGGCACGAGCAGCAAAATCCTGCTGGCCGCGCCCACCGGCCGCGCTGCCAAGCGCATGAGCGAGGCCTGCGGCCAGGACGCCAGCACCATCCACCGCCTCTTGCAATACGGGGGCGAGGAAGGCAGCTTCCAGATCAACCAGGATAACCCGCTGGACTGCGACTGCCTGATTGTGGACGAGGTGTCCATGATGGACGTCTTCTTGACGCGCAGCCTGCTGGTCGCCTTGCAGCCGGGCACACGGCTGATTTTGGTGGGTGACGCGGACCAGCTGCCCAGCGTGGGGCCGGGCAATGTGCTGGCGGACATTTTGACCATGGACAGCCTGCCGCAGGTGCGCTTGACGGAGATTTTCCGCCAGGATGAGGACTCCATGATTGTGGTGAACGCCCACCGCATCAACCAAGGGCAAAGCCCGGTCATGAACAGCCGCGGCAGCGACTTCTTTTTTGAGAACCAGCAGGACGCCACGCAGGCCGCGGACAGCATTGTGCAGCTGTGCATGTCGCGACTGCCGCAGTATTTGATGGTGGAGGACAGCATGCGCCATATCCAGGTGCTCTCCCCCACACGCAAAGGTGTCTGCGGCGTGCAGGCCTTAAACCGCCTGCTGCAAACCGCCTTCAACCCGGCATCCCCGCGCAGGAATGACATCCAGTATGGAGAGTTGATTCTGCGCGAGGGCGACAAGGTGATGCACATCAAAAACAACTACCAGCTGGAATGGGAGACGATTAACGGCGCAAACGGTCAGGGCGTCTTCAACGGCGACATCGGCTTTATCACAAAGATTGAAGAAGAAGACCGGATGGTGAGCGTCCTGTACGATGACGAAAAAAATGTGATGTATCAGTACGCGGACTTGGAGGAGCTGGACCTGGCCTACTGCCTGTCCGTCCACAAAAGCCAGGGCAGCGAGTTCCCCGCGGTGGTGATGCCCATGGTGGGCGGGCCTAAGATGCTGCTGACGCGCAACCTGCTCTACACCGGTGTCACCCGCGCGCGCCGGCTGGTGGTGCTGGTTGGCCGGCAGGAGGTGTTGAATATGATGGTCAACAACAACCTGGAGCGCCGCCGCTATTCCCTGCTGTCGCATTGGCTGCACCTGCTCTCCTCCAGCAGGGTTTGAGATGAGCCTGCTGCTGAAAAAGGCGGTGAATTTGCTGCTGCCGCAAGCGCGCTGCTTAGCCTGTGATGAGCCGCGCAGGATGACGCCGGGAGAGGCCTTGTGCACGGAGTGTCAGATAAAGCTGGAGCAGTTGCGCATCCGGGAAAATGTCTGTGATCACTGCCTATCCCCCACGCGCTTCAACACGCCCTGCGCGTATTGCGCACAGGGCGGCATGGTGGGTATCCGCCGGGCTTATGCGCCTTATGTTTACCGCGACATCACACAGAAGTTGATTGTGCGCTTAAAGTTTGGCGGCGCAGCCTTGGCAGCCAAGCCGCTGGCGGATGAGATGGCCCTGTGCGTAAGCGGCATGCGCTTTGACGCGATGGTCCCCGTCCCTTTGTACAAGACCCAGGAGCGGGAGCGGGGATTTAATCAGTCCCGCTTGCTGTGCGACATCATCCACGAGCACACGGGCATCCCGGTGCTAAATGCCCTTCAAAAGATGAAGAAAACCGTCCGCCAGTCCAGTCTGCCGCCCGAAAAGCGAACAAAGAACGTCCAAGGCGCGTTTGGATTGGCCATACCAGTCACGGGAATGGAAATACTACTGGTGGATGATGTGCGAACCACCGGCGCATCTGTGCGGGAATGCGCGCGTGTGCTGATGATTTCAGGCGCTGAGGCTGTTTATCTGCTGACCGCTGCCATTGCGAACCCCAGGAGAAACGCATGAATACCAAAACGGAACATCCCTTTGACCGGACCATCAGCGTGATTGGACAGCCTGCCTTCCTGCGCTTGCAAAACGCGCATGTGGCCGTATTTGGCGTAGGCGGCGTCGGCGCGGCCTGCGCGGAAGCGCTTGCGCGCAGCGGCGTGGGCAGCATCACACTGGTGGACCATGACAGGGTGTCCATCACCAACCTCAACCGGCAGCTGATCGCCCTGCACTCCACCCTGGGGAAATTGAAGGTGGAAGTCTGCGCGATGAGGCTCAAAGACATCAATCCGGACATCAACATACGGGCTCTCCCGCTTTTTTATGATGAGGACAGCCGGGATCAGATTGATTTCACCGGCTTTGACGCGGTGGCGGATTGTGTGGACACGCTCAGTTCCAAAGTGCTGATTGCCAAAGCCTGCATCGCGCTGGACCTTCAGCTGTTGTGCTGCCTGGGCGCCGGCAACCGCACAGACCCGATGAAGCTGCGGATTGGAGACCTATATGAGACCAGCGTGTGCCCGCTGGCGCGGCGCATGAGAAAGGCCTGCCGGGAGCAGGCCATCCCCGCGCTGCGGGTGCTGTATTCACTGGAGGAGCCGGTGAAGGCAATGGTGGAAGCGCGCCATGGACGGCACGCGCCGGGCTCCGTCGCCTTTGTGCCGCCAGTCGCCGGGATGATGATGGCAGGCGACATCATCAAGCATCTGATTACTCCAAGTCAATCTCCGCGATGACGGCATCCAAAGCGGCCTTGACCACCTCCGGCGGATAGCCGCGCCTTGCCAAGGCAGCGTAGGCGCGGCGGTAACGGGCTTGCGGCTCACCCTTTGAGCGGGCGTAGGACTTGCTGATGATGCTGATGGCAGCTGCAAGCTGGTCCTCCTCGTCTGACTCCTGCAACACCTTCTCAATAAGCTGTTCCTCAATGCCTTTGTTGCGCAGTTCGCGGCGGATGCGAATGGCGCCGTACTTCTTCCCCAGCCGTTTTGCCGTCATCTGCGCGTAACGCGCATCATCCAAATACCCAAGGGTTTGCAGTTTGATACAGGCTTGCTCCGCGGATTTTGGCGAAAAGCCAAACTCCGTTAATTTGTTGATGATTTCCTGATGGCTGCGGTCGCGTGTTTCCAGCATGCGCACAGCGGCTTCCAGCGCGAAGCGCCCTTCCGCCGCGCTGATTATTTGCGCGTAGGCCTGCACATCAATTTCCTCGTTCACTTTGAGGGGGTGCAAGCGAAACAGGGCGTGCGGCACGGTCAGCGCCTCCCCGCTTGCCAACAGCACGAGGCGGTGACCGACGCGTTTTTTGATATCCGTTATCTGCTCAAGCATGAAGCGCCCATTCCTTCAGCAGCGCTTTGTTAACATCCGCCATAATATACTCCCTCGCTTCTGAGACCCCGGTGGTCAGGCTGATGATGCCGCGGCCGCGCTTGATGTCCAAAAACAACATATGCACCGCTCCATAGGCCATGCCCTGATGCCCGTAGAGAGGATCCCTGGAGATGTGCGGATCCTCCAGGATAAACATGCCCAAACCCTGTGTCAAAGAAGGGTCGCGGCCATGCAGGCTGGCCAGCGGGCTGCGCATCTCCTGTAAGGTTTCCTCACGAAAGAATCCGGGTTTCAGCAGCGCCTGTCCCAGTTTGACCAGGCTGCAAACATCCATGCAGCAGCTGCCATGGGCGTAGAGATGATGCGTCTGCGCGTCCCTTGCATCCCACCCGGTCCTGGGTTTTGCCTGGCGCTCCTCCCCATTAAAATTGATATGTTTCTTTGGCGGGAAGATGCGCTTGGCGTTTGCGACAACACTGTCCAGCAGCTGCGGGTAATAGGAAGCCTTCATAAAAAGCGGCTGGAAAAGATACGTTTGCATCGCCTGCTCAAAGGACAGGCCTGTTTGCGCCTCCACCACACAGCCGGCCAAGCCCACGCCGAAATTGGAGTACTCACAGCCTAAGCCGGGCAGGTGCTGCGTATGGCTGTCACCTTTTAGGAGTTCCTCCGCTGTTTTGCCGTGTTCGATGCCCGATAAATAGGTTTGCCCATCAGATATCCCCGCGGTATGCGTCATCAGCATGCGCAGGGTGACAGGGCTTTCCGGCGCCTTTGGGTGGCGCAGGCTGTAGGGCAGGCCGATGTCCGCGTCCTTCTCCAGATCCAACTGCCCCTTCTCCCGCATCGCCAGCATGCCCGCTGCGCTGACCAGTTTGGACACCGAAGCCAGGCGGAAAGCCGTGTTCTCCGTCACGGGCAGGCCTGGCCGGGCATCCCCGTAGGTAAAAAAATCGGTCACGCCGCTTACATCAAAAAGCGCCAGCGCGCCGGCTGCTGCCTTATATCGGCGCAGGATGCGCTGATAGGCTTCCATTTGCTCAGGTTTCATCCGCTGCGCAAAAGGGCGCAGGTGGATGCGCTGTTGTGGCAGCAGGCGTATCAAAGCGCGGTAGAGCTGGGTTCGGCTCATGTGATTTGTCTCCTTGAAGTCTCCCTCATAAACAGGCACAACACCATCACTGCGAAGGCTGCAAGCGCCAGGTAGGTTACAACGACGCCGCGCACCACCCCCACCGCGATCAGCGCAAACAGTGCCATCCAGATGACAAGGCTGACGATATACACAGGCGTGCGCTTCAAGCGCAGCATAAGGATGGTGCCGCTTATGACGATCATCAGCAGGCTCACAACCTGGGAGATGCGCAGGCTGCCCAGCATCAGGCTGTCGGTGCGCAGGCCTTCAATCACCACACGGACCAGGCCATACCAGATTAAATACCATTGCAGCACAAAGCCCTGTCCACGGCTGTAGCAGCGGTCGCGCAGCCAAAGCAGGAAGAA
>JAAYFC010000100.1 GCA_012728435.1 Clostridiales bacterium
AGCGGACGGTGCTGGTTGCGGGACTCAGAGGCGGCCTCGTCCCGTGCCAGGCCGCGGCTGGAACCGCCGCGCACCAGAACACGCGCGGTGCGGATCTGGGGAATGGTAAAGGCGTAGGTTGCCACCAGGCCTGCCATCAAGAGGGCGGGCAGGTAGGAGGACAGGCCAAAGGCCAGGCTGATGATGACACAAAGGGCCAGGGACAGCAGTTGGTCATGCAGCACTGCCGCAGCTAAGGTAACCGCGCCAGCTAAGCTATAGCGCACCCAGCCAAACACAAAGGACACCCCAACTGCGGCCAGGATGGCCCAAACCAGGGGCATGTACTGCATGGTGGCTTCAGCGCCAAAGCTAAACCGCATGCCCTGACCAACCAGGGTTAAAACCAGCGCGCCCAGGATGATCAGAATGGATAGGATCAATGTATTTAAAGCGGACTTTTGCATACGCATGGCTTAGTCCTCCCTCTTTTGTGTCGCGTTGGCGGCGTACAGACCCGTTTTTCCGCCAAACAGGTGGATGGTTTCATTGAGCAAGAGGCGCAGCAGCAGGTGCATGATGATCAGCCCCAGCAGCAGGCCCAGGGCGAAGACCTCGGCAAAGATTCGGATGATACCCTGGTCCATCATGATGAACACCACGGCCAGCAGCAGCAGACCAGCGTACACGTCCAGGGAGGCGTGGCCGCGGGTGGCATAGCTGTCCTTCAGCGCCTGGCGCACAGAGCGGCCCTGGCGCACGTCATCGCGGATGCCGATAAACAGGTTGACCACCGCGAAGAAGGAGACCAGGAGCGCGGCGTAAATGGCGCCTAAAGTCAGCACGGTGTAACCCGCGCCAATGAGCGCCGCGAAGAAATAGGACAGCGCCAACTGGACCAGCAGCATCCAGACAGCGACGAGGCCACCCAGGCGGAAGCGCACCAGCAGGTACACCGCGATGAGGGCAAGCACTGCCGCCAGCGCGTAAATGAGCAAATCTTTTTGGTCGTTCAACAGCAGCGCTTTGGTGGGCACGCTCTCCCCTTCCTGCGTTAAGGCAAAAGGCAGGGCGCCGGAGCGCAGCAGCACAGCGTTTTCACGCGCGGCATCCAGGGTAAAGCCCGGGATGGACACGGTGCCCTGGGTGATGGGCTCGCCAATGCTGGGGCTGGTGATGACCACGCCATCGCGCCTGAGCGAAATGCTCTGGCCGGATAATTCGGTGGATTTGGTCGCGAAGGCCTCTTTGCCTGTCCCATCAAACATCAGCGAGAGGGCGATGTTGGTGCCGGATTGATCGGCATAGCCAAAGCCGGCCTGGGTGACGTTCTCCCCTGTCATGAAGACTTCGCCTTCAGGGGTGGTGAAGGTGAACTCGCCCTTGGCGGTGAGGATGTTCTTCAGGTAATTTACATCCGCGCTCTTGGGCAGGGTAACCAGCAGCTGGTTGTCCTTGACCTCAACTGCGGTATCGGACCAGCCAAAGTCGGACAGGCGCTTCATCAACACCTTGGCCGCGGTTTGGAGCTCATCCTCTTTGACTTCCTCAGATACTGGTTCCAGCGTGGTGAGGACACCCTCGTCCAGGCCCGCGCCCGGCACCAGCGCCTGACGCCAGTTGTAGTTCTCCCCCGGCGTGGGCAGCCAAGGCAGCAGGTTGTACAAGCCCTGGGCATCCATCTTTCTGCCGGTGACGCCCAGGGTTACAAAGACCACGGTGAGCGCCAGCGCGATGACAAGCGTCACAGCGGCAATCGCTTTGCGATTCACAGTAACTTTTTTACTTTGTGGTTTTTTTGTCATTTTTCTCATCCTTTTTCATTATTGGGTCAGACCGGAGCGATGCGTCACCCAGCCTTGTCCGGATAATGAAAAGCGTAATAATTTTGCTGATAGTAGGGCCGCAGCACAAGGGGCGCAGCGCGTGTGACCATCTGGCGGTCTGGCTGATCCGCTTTGTACGCGTGATGGAGCACCGGCGTTTGCGCGTGATCATCCTCCTGTTGATGTGTTGGTATGACCACCTGCGCGCTGTATGGCTGCGCTTCCACACGGCGCAGCAGCGGGGAATCCCCGTCTTGCACCATCAAGCCCAGCAGTAAAAAGAAGGCAAGGCAAAACAAACCAAGCCAGAACAGTCGTTTTAACACGGCCTTTCCTCCTTACGCTGCAATAGCGACATTATATCCATAATCCCGCTTGCTGTAAAGCAAACCGGTTGACACAAGGCCAGGTTCTCCCGTACAGTAAGCCCAGAAAGTGAGGCATTTGTGAAGACAGTTTTCATCACGGGTGGGTCGCGCGGGATTGGTGCCGCGATGGTGCGGACGCTTGCGGCAAAAGGCTGGCAGGTGGCCTTTTCATACCATCAATCAAAAGAGCAAGCCCTGGCGCTTCAAAAGCAGACCGGCGCCATCGCGCTTGCGGCCGATATCAGCCAGGAAGAACAGGCAGCAGCGCTTGTACAAGGGGCGCTGCGGCAGCTGAAGCACCTTGACGCGGTGGTGTTCAATGCCGGCATCAGCTATAGCGGATTGCTGAGCGAGATGAGCGTGCCAGCCTGGGATCAATTGATGGATACAAACCTGCGCGGCACCTTTATTATGCTAAAACAGATTATTCCCCACATGGTCAGCCGGCAAGCCGGAAAGCTGCTGTTTATCAGCTCCATGTGGGGCCAGCGCGGTGCCTCGTGTGAGGCGGCCTATTCTGCCAGCAAGGCGGGGATCATTGGGCTTTCGCAGTCCCTGGCGCAGGAGCTTGGCCCATCCGGTATCCGGGTCAATACCTTGGCGCCGGGTGTGATTGAAACCGATATGATCGCAGACTATACGGATGAAGAAAAAGACGTCCTGGCGCAGCGCGCCATGCTGGGCCGGATTGGCCGGCCGGAAGAGGTAGCGAAGGCCGCAGCCTTCTTACTGAGCGAGGAAGCCTCTTTTATCACTGGTCAGGTGCTGGGCGTAGACGGCGGATTTATCTAATTAGATAAGCACAATAC
Organism: Clostridiales bacterium; assembly: GCA_012728435.1. GTDB lineage: Bacteria > Bacillota > Clostridia > Christensenellales > Aristaeellaceae > UBA6115. Next base: position 2,983 of record JAAYFC010000100.1, read on the forward strand.
ATAAAAACGGGGCGCGCTGCCCCGTTTTTCTTGAATAATCACAATCTATTTCGCGCCGGTTTCCTGCTCCTTGGCGCGGTTTTCCTTCATCAGCCGGCTTAACTCATGCATGAAGGTAGGGATGTCCGTAAACTGGTGGTACACAGAGGCGAAGCGGACATAGGCCACCTCATCCAGGGTACGCAGCGCTTCCATCACCATTTCCCCGATTTTGTGGGTGGGAATCTCCCGCTGCAGGCTGTTGTAGCAAACCTGCTCAATCTGGGCGACCAGGGCGTCGATGTCCTTGGCGGTCACCGGGCGTTTATGGCAGGCGTGGATGATGCCATCGCGTATCTTGTCCGCATCAAACACCTCCCGCGTCTGGTCCTTCTTGATGACCAGCAGCTGGATGGTCTCTACCTTTTCGTAGGTAGTGAAGCGCTTGCCGCAGTTGATGCACTCGCGCCGCCGCCTGATGCTGGCGCCGTCATCCGTGGGCCTGGAATCCACTACCTTGCTGTCTTCACAATGACAAAACTGACACCTCATTTGACACCATCCCTTTCCATTCGCGTTGATTATACAGAATGAGTGCCAGTTTGTCCATCCAGCCAGGGAGCGTGCAGCCAAGTCAGCCAGGCGTTCACATCCATGCCGTATACTGTTTGCAGGTTTTCCCGCGTAAACACATCATCCACAGCGCCGGACGCCGTCACCCTGCCATCCTTTAACAGCAGGGCATGGGTGCCATAGCGCCGGGCCATCTGCACATCATGAACGACGGATAGCACAGAGCGCTTGTCATGTTTGCGCCAGGTCTCCACCAGTTCAAACAAGGTTTGCTGGTAAGCCATGTCCAGGTGGCTGGCCGGTTCATCCAGCAGCAAAAGCGGCGCGTCCTGCGCAAAAGCCTGCGCTAAAAAAGCGCGCTGCAGCTCCCCGCCGGACAGGGTAAGCACATTTTGATGCCGGATGCGCGATAAACCGCAGACCTCGATCGCCTCCTCCACCAGACGTTCGCCCTGCGTATCCACGCGGGAGAACGCGCTTTTGTAGGCATAGCGGCCAAAGCGCACCAACTGCTCCACCGTGAAAGCATAGCCCACAGCGTGCGATTGCTGCAGCACCGCCATTTTTTTTGCCAGCTGGCGAGCGTGCAGTTTGCTGATGTCCTGCCCATCCAGCGTGACCTCCCCTTTGTATTCGAGGGATTGTGACACCGCTTTGATGATGGTGGACTTGCCCGCACCATTGGGGCCGACCAGCATGTGCCACTCCCCCGGGCGCAGCGCAAAGCTGACATCCCTTACTGCCTCATACTCTTTGTAGGCAACGCCCAGATTTTGTACACGCAGCATATCAGGCCGCCTTTCTGCGGCTGCGCGCAAGGATGACAATAAAGAAGGCTGCGCCAATCAGGCTGGTTACCACGCCCAGGGGCAGCTCGATGGGGCTTAGGATGGTGCGCGCCAGCAAATCACAATACAGCAAAAATACGCTGCCCAAAATCATGCTGGAAGGCAGTAGCCGCTTGTGGGAAGGGCCCACAATAAAGCGCGCGATGTGCGGAATCACCAAGCCCACAAAGGCGATGGTGCCGCCCACAGAAACGGTGACACCAATCAACACGGACACAAACACCATGACCGTCAATTTGACCCGGCGCACGGAAACGCCCACGTTGTGGGCGTTTTCCTCCCCTGTGGCAAAGATATCCAACTCACGGGAATTGTTGTACAGTACCAAGCCGCATATTAGCAGCGTGCCAAATAAGAAAAGCACATCAGTATAGCTGGTGCCGCTGAGGGAGCCCAGTGTCCAGAAGGTAATGGAGCGCAGCTTGGTGCCGGAAAAGGCAATCAGCAAACTCATCAGGGAGCCAATGAACATGGTATAGATGACACCGATGAGGATGATGGTGCTGGTGGCCAGGGAACGATCCAGCGCGAAGGCAAGGGACAGCACCATGACCAGGGACAAAAAAGCAAACAGCACCGCGAAAGCCGCGGAGCCAGCCAGCGGGATGCCCGGCAGGCTGACGCCAAGCAAAATGGCCAGCATCGCGCCCAGGGACGCGCCGGAGGAAACGCCCAGCGTCGCGCCGTCCGCCAAAGGGTTGCGGAGCAAGCCCTGCATCACGGCGCCGCACAGGGACAGGGCTGCGCCGGCCAGCAGCACACTCAGGACACGGGGCACGCGCACCGTCAGGATGATGGTAGCTTCCACATCCCCGGTAAATACCTTCCCTTTGATGGCGCCCAACAGGATGGACGCGGTTTTGCCAAGTGATACAGGCACACTGCCCAGAGCAATGCACACCAATACAGAAACAAGAACCAGCAAAGGAAAGCCGGCAATGCGCATGACGCGCGCAGTGCCGGAAAACCTGCCCTGTGCATCCTTGTTGGGGGTCAGGCTTTTATCAATGGTTTTTGATGTCTTTGACACAAACGAAATCAGGCAGCCTTGTCCGCTTCCTGCTGGCTTTCATACACAAAGGTGTAGAAGGCTTCGGCCGCGTCCACCAGCCGGGGGCCGGGGCGCGTGATGGCATCACTGTCGGCGTTGAACACCTGGTTGTTTTTGACAGCCTTGATGTCGCTCCAGTTGGGGCGGCCCATCACTTCCTCTACTGGGGTCTGGCCATCGCCAAAGTACATGGCGGTGGTGACGATATAGTCAGGATCGCGTGCGAGCACCTGCTCCTCCGACACGCTCTGCCAGCCGGCCAGGTCCTCAAAAGCATTTTTCAGTCCAAGCATGGCCGTGATTTCATCCATGAAGGTGCCTGTGCCAGCCGCCCACAGGCCATACTCCAGGGGGGAGACCTCAAAATAGACGCTGCCGCACGCTTTACCTTCAGCCTTCTTGGCGATGTCTTCAAAGGACTGCTTCATGGAGGCAATCAGCTGATCCGCTTCGTCCGTTTTACCCGCGATTTGGCCAATCATGTCAATGGCGGTGTACACATCGCTGATGGACTGCGCGTCGCTGGTGATGGCGATGATGCCGGCCTCCTCCAGCTTTTTGGAGTCATCCTCCGTCTGGCCCATCTTGGTCAGGATGACCAGATCCGGGTTGAGCGCGATAATCTGCTCAAAATTGGTTTCAAAGCCGGACTGCACCGAGGGCACCTGCAGCACTTCTTCCGGGTAGTTGCAGTATTCGCCGCGGCCAACCAGCAAATCCCCCGCGCCAATGGCGTAGAGGATTTCACAATCCGCGGGCTGCAGGATGACGATGCGCTTGATTTCTTTGGTGATGGTGACTTCTTTGCCGGTCATGTCCTTGATAATCAGCGCGTCACCCTCCGCAAACGCGGTAAGCGACAGGGCCATCATAAGGGCGAGTACCAGAGCCAGGAAACGGGATGTTTTCATAGGGGTACCTCCTCCAGTTGATCAAATGAATCAGGCGGCTCCACAGCAGGAACCGCCTTCATCAAAAGACATCCCACCCCAGGAGCGCAAGCCTGTGTTTCGGTCTCCCGGCTTGGCTTCATCCGCACGGACGCCTTCCCGCTTTGGCAGTGGCTTTTTGTCCGCTTGTCAGCTTCACGGTTACTGGGTTAGCGCGGAAATTCCATCCGTCTTCCCTTGCACCCATCAGGATGCAGCGCTTTCACGCAAACACACGCGTCTGATTTACTTGTCGCGTTCATTATACCATCAAGCGCGGCTGGGTCAACAACTGAATGCGTAGCACTATCTGTATCTAAGCTTCGCGGTTTTTGCGCAAATTGTCAGAAATCGGGCTTGAATTCCCCGCTTTGGGATGCTATACTGTTCCAGCGCGTCAAAGCGCACGTGGGGCATTAGCACAGTTGGTAGGACGAGGTAAGCGTACTTTCGCCCCAACCAAGCCCCAAACCACCTGCTCAGGGAGCAAGAAATTTTCGGCTTCGCTCATCTGCTCTCCAGCAGATTCGCTCAGCCGACCGGCATTTAGAAAATGCC
>JAAYFC010000101.1 GCA_012728435.1 Clostridiales bacterium
AGCGGATCGGGCAGCTCGACCATCTCGAGCAGCTCCAGCGCCCGCTCGCGCGCGGCGCTGGGCGTGATCCCGAAGTGGATCCGCAGCGTCTCGATGATCTGAAAGCCCACCGTGTAGACGGGGTTGAGGGCCGTCATCGGCTCCTGGAAGATCACGGCGATGTCCGCGCCGCGGACCTTTCGCATCTCGTCCGGGCGGAGGCCGCGAAGCTCGCGCCCCGCAAGTTTCACGCTGCCGCGGATGCGGGCATTGCTCGGCAGGAGATCGAGGATCGCCATGGAGCTCGCGCTCTTGCCGGAGCCGGACTCGCCCACGATGCCCAGGGTTTTGCCGGCCTCCACCTGGTAGCTGGCGTCATTCACCGCTTTGATGATGCCGCGCTTGGTTGTGAAATAGGTTTTTAGGTTTTTGATTTCAAGCAATGCCATTGACAGTCCCTCCTCAGCGCTCATTGCTCTTGGGGTCAATGGCGTCACGCAGGCCGTCCCCAATGAGGTTGATGCAGATGGTACAGATGCTGAAGATCAGCGAGGGGAAGACCCAGCGCCACCAGAACTGCTGGATGACGAGGGAGTCATTTGCGCCGGTCAACATGTTGCCCCAGGTGGGCGTAGGCGGAATAATCCCAAAGCCCAGGAAGGACAGGGAGCTTTCTGTCAGCATGCTGCTGGCGAAAGCCAGGGTCGCGTTGACCAGGATGATGGAGATGACGTTGGGAATGATGTGTTTGAAGATAATCCCGTGTTCCTTCACGCCCAGTGCCTTGGCGGCGGTGACATACTCCATCTCACGTTGCGCCAGGATTTGCGCGCGAATCAGGAAGGCCAGGTTGGTCCAGCGTAGCAAGCCAAGGATGACCATGATGATGTACATCCGCTGCTCGATGCTGGGCACCAGGGGCCCCAGCACTGCTGATAATATCAACATCAGCGGCAGGAAGGGCACGGAGCCCAGCAGCTCCGCCAAGCGGCAGACCAGGATGTCAATCCAGCCGCCAAAGTAGCCCGCGACACCGCCTAAGATGATGCCGATGACAAGGGAGATGATGACGGCGACGGCGCCAACGGTCATCGTGACCCGCCCGCCGTTGACCATGCGGGTTAAGACATCGCGGCCAAACTGGTCGGTGCCCAGCAGATAGCCCTTTAAGCCCCAGCCCACAATTTTGCCGGACTTAAGCACAGCATAGTTTTGATAGAAACCGGTATACAGATCTACCACCGGGTCATTGGCGTCAAATTTGGGGACGTTGATCTGCCCAAACTGGTTGTTGCCCCAGCTGAGGACCTCGCCCTTGTCGGTCAAAGCCGTGTAGTGCACGCGGCCGCCGAAAATCTTGATGATTTTCCCCTCGTGCTCGGGGATGTCCCGCTCACCGCGGCTTACGTTGCCCCAGATGATGACCTCGCCATCCTCCTTTAAGGCAGCGCTGGTAAAGCTGGTGGCGGCGATGTCCACCACGCCGCTCTTCGCAGCTTCCGGCACCGTGGAAAAGGAGTTTTTCTGCAGGCCGGCATAGGCTGCCTCGCCGTCATTGGTCAGGACAAAATAGGTATTGGCGTTGGTGGCAACCTTCTTGATGTTTTCCTGATAGGCCTTTTTAATCTTGGTGTCGTTGGCATTGCTGTTGCCCCAGACAAAGAGTTTGCCATCCTCTGTTACGCCAGCAGTAAACTGGTAGCCGCCTTCCAACTGGACAAAGCGGAGGTTCTCACCTGCATTGATGGCGGCCTCCACCTCGCGTGGCAGCTTGGCCTGATCCAAGCGGGTATTGCCCCAGGTATACACCTTGCCGCTGTCATCAGCGGCTGTGATATGGTCATAGCCGGCAGCCACTTGCACAATATTGGCGGATTTCAATTCCGCTGGGATATCGGCCAGGCTGATGACGCTGGTCACCCGCAGATGGCCCCAGGTATGGACCTTACCCTTGCTGTCAACACCCACACCGTAGGTGGTGCCGGGCGCGATGAGGCGGAGGTTGCCGCCTTCCAGTACCTTGGGAATGTCCATCAAGTGATATCCGGGCGCTACGTGAATCTGGGTATTGTCCTGATAGCTTAAATCAACCGGCAAAAACAGAGGGCCCGCCGTGACAAACAGCAAAATCAGGGCGAAGAGGACCACCGCGACACGGGAGATGCGGCGTCCCCAGAAGTTCCGCAGCACGGAACGGATGGGACTTTGTAATGCCTCCTCTTCCATAAAGGACAGTTCACGTCCGCTGCCCAAAACGACGCGCTTAACCCAGCGAAGGAGGAAAAACTCTTTCTTTTTCTGCTCGTTGCTCATTTTCTTCCTCCTTACTTGGTGATGCGGATCCGCGGATCCACAAGGCCGTAGCTTAAGTCAATCAGCAGGCGGCCCATCAGCGAAATCGCCACATAAAACAGCTGGACCGCCAGGGCCAATTCATAGTCCTTGTTGTTGAGCGCCTGGATGCTCATGCGGCCCATGCCGTTTAAGGAAAAGGTGGACTCTGTGATGATGGAGCCGCCGAAGATGCTCAAAAACCAGCCAATAATGATGGTGATGACAGGCAGCAGCGCGTTGCGCCAGGCGTGCACATAAATAACAACTTTTTCTTTCACGCCCTTGGCCCGGGCTGTGCTCACATAATCCATGCTCAAGGCATCCACCATGGCGGCGCGCACGTAACGCGTCATGGAGCCCAGGGACGCAAAGGTGAGCACGATGACCGGCAGGGTGATATGGTATACAGCATCTGTAAACGCCTTCCACCCGGTATAATTGCTGCCGGCTGTTTTCATACCCATCACAGGGAACCATCTTAGCACCACCGCGAACACGAAGATAAATACCAGGGCAACGATGTGGATGGGGATGGAATAGCCCACCACAGAGACCACCTGGACCGTTCTGTCCGCCAGGCTGTTCTTCTTCACCGCGGTCATGATGCCCAGGGGAATGGTGATGCCCAAGGCCAGCAAGGTGACGAAGATGTTCATAAAGATGGTGAACTGCATCGGTGCTGGAATGACGTCAATCACCGGCTTCTTATATTGGTTGGAGTAGCCGAAATTGCCCTGAAGGATGCCGTTAAAATTGCCCTGACGGTTGGGATACATGCCCATCCATCGGCCATAACGCATCAACAACGGGTCATCCAAGCCCATTTCCAGACGCGTTTGTTTATAAATCGCCTCGTATTCTGCAGGCTTAAGCGATGCGCGAAGCGGCTCTACCTCCGCCCGTGCCGGATCAGCTGGGATGAGGTTGTACAGCGAATACATCAAAAAGCTGAGGATAAAGAACATCACCAAGATGTATGCTGTCCGTTTAAGGATGTATTTGAACATCAGGGCACCGACCTTTCCGGATATCGGGACCATGGCAGACGCCTGCCCGAGCCGACGAATGTTTTTACAATGTTTTTCTGTATTTGTGGACGGGGACGAACCCGGAGGTTCGTCCCCGTCGAATGGACTTGCTTACGCGGTTTCGCGATTATTCGGTGACGTTCGCGTAAACGATGGCCCTGGAGAAGCCCCAGATGGGGTTCTCGGTGTAGTTCTGCAGCTTGTCAGCAAAGATGCTGTAGTACACGTTGGAGTACAGCGGCAGCTCAGGCAGCAGCTCGTTCCACAGGTCGATGAACTCAACCCAGATCTTGCGGAAGCCTTCAGGGTCGGTGGACTCAACGCCATATACCATGTCCATGGACAGCTTGTCCAGCTCCTCGTTGAAGATGAAGCCAACGTTGTAGCCATTGGCGACCTTTTCAGGATCCAGCGTAAAGCTGAAGGACTGGTCATAAATCGGGGTGAAGTTGGTGGCCAGGTTGAACATGCCGTACTTCGGCACGCCGTACTGCTCACCCTGGGAGCTGTCGCGATACATCCACAGCAAGAGCTGGGAGAAGTCCATGACATCCTGACGGATCTCGATGCCCGCTTCAGCCACATCGGGGTTCTTCTGCAGCATGGTGACCAGCAGCTCAGAGACGGGGTTGTCGGTGGTGGAGCACCACTCGATGATGGCCGGCATCAGCACGGTGCCGTCAGCCAAGGTCACGTTGTGCGCAAAGTTGCCAGCTTCCTCCTCGGTTACCTTCTTGTAGCGCAGGCCTTCCTTGTACTCGTTGCCTTCAGCGTCCAGG
>JAAYFC010000102.1 GCA_012728435.1 Clostridiales bacterium
GCCCATAGCCCTGCATCTCCCAGCAGCCGGGCACGATGATGCGCCCGGGCGTCTGCAGCGCGCTGACATCAGCCGGCAAATGATTTGGGCTGTCCAAAAAAGCAAACTCCCAGGTGCCGTTTAAGTTCACACTAAAAGGCGACAGCCGCGAAAACGTGAGCGCGCCCTCCCGGTCACCGTGCGGAACCAGCGTTGTGGTCATGGGCAGGCGCAAATCCGCCACCACATCCAAATCCCTGTATTCTGTACGTTTGAACATAGAGCCTCCTTGTTTTCCCGGAAAAGCGCCTATCCGCGTTTCACAGGCCTGTGCCGTTTTGATGCCATAGTAGACGAAGCGTCCGGCACTGTAAAGGGCTTTTGGCCTCAGGGCAGGAACTGAGGCTTCTTACCTGATGCCACCACGTTGTCATGCCTGTCCCGTTGTACAAACAGGCTGGTCCAGCCCCGCAGCAAGGAGCGTGCTTTGATGGCGCAATCGGGTATGATAAGACAGACCCGCAATAAAACTGGCGCCGCCATGAGGGCCGCGCGCCTTACAACATGCCAATAATTTTATGAGGTGCATCATATGCTGGATTTCACCGATAAACATGTCATCATCACCGGCGCCGCCCAGGGCATTGGCTTGGCGCTTGCCAAGGCCTTTATGGCAAAGGGCGCCAAGGTGGCGGCGATGGATGTACAGAAGATCCCCTGCGATGTAGACCTGCCCTTTTTAGGCGATGTGGGCAAACAGCAGGACCTGGAAGATTTTGCCAAGCAGTGCGTCAAGGCCTTTGGAAGGGTTGACATCCTCATCAACAACGCCATGATCAGCCGCGGCGGGCTGAATGCCTGCGGTTATGATGATTTTTTACAGGTGCTTCAGGTGGGGGTAGCCGCCCCATATTACTTAACCCGGCTGCTTTTGTCCCATATGTCCCAGGGGGCCAGCATTATCAACCTCTCCTCCACCCGCGCTTTTATGTCCCAGCCCCAGACCGAGTCCTACACCGCAGCCAAAGGCGGCATCACCGCCCTCACCCACGCGCTGGCCATCAGCCTCTCCGGCAGGGCGCGGGTAAACGCCATCGCGCCGGGCTGGATTGATACCACGGGCAGCCAGCAGTCCGGCGCAGATGCCCGCCAGCACCCTGTAGGCCGTGTGGGGAAAGTGGAAGACATTGTGAACGCCGTGTTCTTCCTGTGCTCAAAAAATGCCGCCTTCATCACCGGGCAAATGCTGGTGGTGGACGGCGGCATGAGCAAACAGATGATTTACCATGGGGACAACAACTGGGAGCTGCGCATCTAGGCAAGACGCCGGGGTAGCTTACATCATGTGAAGGTACGCCTATCTTTGCCCAATGCCCATGACCTCATTTTGCAGCCGGGAATTGGTTTTATTGTCGTATTTGCCTATTTCGTTGAGCTGCTCGCCCATGAAGATGACCACCGCGGTCTGCCCGCCATCCAGGTTGAAGGCGGTATCGCATCCAAGCAGTTTAAACCGCTCTGCCATCCAGGTGGTATTGGCCCCCTTGCTTTTGGAGGTTCGTGATTCCATCATCAGATGAATAAAATGCCCTTTGCGCACCATGCCCAGGCCCGCGCGGGGCTGCTGTGTCACGCCAAAGTTTGCGACCCCTTTTTCGTTGATAACACCATCCCGAATCAGCATCGGGCCAAAGGCCAGCACGTCCATGGCGCCCATGGCCAGCAATTGCTCGGTGGTTTTTTCGTTGGCCCCATGCACACTCATGGTGCCATCCGGGTACAGCGCCATCACATCCAGGTTGGGGTGACTGGTGCGATTGGGGGATACGTTGGTGTCATACAGCAGTTTAAAATTGCGAGCCACCCGGCCAATCGCAACCGCGGTTTTGGTGGCGTTGCGCCGGTTGACGCGGTAGATGTAATAATCCCCGTTCACTGCGAACACCAGGTTATGCTGGTCCGCAATCTTTTCCATCTGCTTCATCTTGTGACGGTTTCCCGGGTCGTTGGGGTACATCTGAAAGCGTTCCCCGTCTTTGAAGAAGACCTGGCTTTCAAACCAGCGCAATTTTGCCTCGACATCCTGCTGGCGGGTGATCACGATGCGCAGGGTTTGGGAGGCGTAGCGCCAGACGCCGTTTTCCTCATCCTTGAAGACGTAGGGCGCCTCACCCGGCTTGAGAAAGCCATCCGCTGTCAGCTCCGGAAAGCCCTCGGTCAAAAGCGGGGCCGCTTGCGCCTGCTGGGCTGCTTCTGCCGCGGCGCTGTCCTCTGTTGCTGTGTCCTCATCGGTGTTTACTGCCCCCGCATCCGCTGTTTCCTGCGGCGCCGTGATCGCTTCAGGCAGGCTTACGACAAAGGGGTTTTGCATTTCGCCCGTGCCGGCCGCTTCCTGTAAGGCACCTTGTGCAAGAACAATCATCGGGCGCACGCCAATGGTGGCATAGGTCGCAATCGCATAGCCAAAACTGCCCTTATCCAGCACCCTGCGCTGACCAGTGGGCTGGCTGGAGGCCCTGTTGCTTGTCCAGTAACTGGCGTCCCCGCTGGGATACTTCTGCACCCCCTGCGCGATGGCATAATCCGTTGGCCGGGCACGCACGCCTTCCGCGTCAAAGAAGCCGCCATCCTTTACGCGCAGCTCCTCAACCGATGGCAGCCGTACCGCAAACGCGCCCTGATCCTGCTTTATCAGCGCCTGCTCCCCGGCGCTGAAGGCCTTGGCCACAAAGTCCGCTTCCAGCCAGGTTTTGAGGGTGGAATACTCATAGCCATTGTAACGGCCGCTGTCCTGCACCGCTTTCGCGTCAAGGACAAACTCGCTTAGCAGCAGCACGCCCTCCGCGTCGTTTTGAAGCACTTTCCACAAAATGGGTTCCATCCGGCCATCCTGTGTCGTGGGATACTGGCCAAACTGCAAATAGGTGATAGCGGGCGCCGCTTGAACAAAAAACAGGGGCAGCAGCATCAAAGCCGCAACCAACAGGGAGAACAGGGCCGTTTTTTTCATAGAAATCCTCTTTATCAAGCTAGGTCAATCCTTCCATTTTGCATGCGTCGCGTCAATCAAATCTGGCCTCGCCTGTTTCCAGGAAGGTGGCCGGCAAAGCCTCAAAGCCCTTTGGCGGCTTTTTGAAGCTGAGCTTGGCAAATATCTTCTGCCGCTGCGCCGGATCGCTCACCGGCACCGGGCGGTAATCCCCGTTGCCGCTGGTGAAGCAGGGAATCACGCGCAGAGCCTTAAGCCTGGGCTTCTCACCGCTGAGGTCATACTCCACCTGGAACAGCCCGGTTGTCGGGTCCACCTTGGACATGGTACCAAAGGTAAAGTTGCCTGTGCTAAACAGCACCGGGCGGCCCTCATACAGCGCGATGGGCTGCACCACATGCGGGTGATGTCCAAAAATCAAGTCGATGTCATAGTTCAACACTTTTTTCGCAAAGCTGTACTGCGCGCTGTTGGGCGTCATGTGCGTCTCCCGCCCCCAGTGCAGGCTCAGCACAATCAGGTCGCAGCCGTCATCCCGCAGCCCTCGGGCGGCCTTCTCTATCCGCGCTAAATCGCTGTTTTGCGGATAGGTGTAGCCGATGAAGCCAACCTGAATGCCTTTTACAGGCACGATTACCTGCCGGTCAATTTTGGTGGCTGACGGCGGGCTGAGGGTGCCAAAGTGATGAATGCCCGCTTCATCCAGATGGGCCACGGTGTCCTGATAGCCCTTGGCAAAGAAATCCATCGCATGGTTGTTGGCGGTGTTGACCACCTCGATGCTGCCCTGACGCAAAATCTCCATATGGGAGGGATCGATCACAAGCGGATAGCGCACATCCTTCCTGTGCTTGCTAGAGTTTGTGACAACACCTTCCAAATTCGCGATGCTCAGGTCATCGCCTTTAAACACGTCCTCCACCAGTGAAAAGGGCCAGGTAAAGCCTTTTTCTTTCACCACCTTATGATAACTGTTTTGGTTGTTTTTATAGGGAAAGGCGTCGCCAATGCTTGTATCCCCAACAAAGGTCAAGGTCAGTGTCTCGGCGGTGGCCAGACATGCTGCGAGGCATAAGAGGGCCGCCAACAGCGCCAGCCTGCGCAAATTCATCACGTTTCCTCCTCCATCCCAGTGAACCACATCATACCATAAGGCCTGTCAGTCGCTCAAGCAAGGCGGCTGAACAAGCCGCTATTCCCCCTGTGTTTTGGGGACAAGCATAAAGGGGTCCGTCATGCTGCCGCTGCCGCCCGAAACCTCAAGCATGCTGTCAACCAGCCAGATCACCGGGCGCACCCCCATATCCTCCGCGGTGACGCCCAAATACCCCAGATTGCCCTCCAGCTTGATGCTGCGGTGCGCGTACTTCTGGTTTGAAGGCGTACGCATCCAATAGGGGCTATGCCCCTTGTTGCGGTAGAAAAACAGCCCGTTCTCATCCGCCCAGGGCGTGCCGATGGCGCGGCGGGCCTTGTCATTCTCAAAGCCGAAGGCCTTGTTCTTTACATCGTCGGAGCTGGGCAGGCTGACGCGTCCCAGGCCTTCCATCTCAAAAAGGGCGGCCGCCGCCTCCTCGCTGAAGGCCTTCTTGACAAACTCCTCCTGCAGCCAGGCGTTCAAATCCGCCTCATCCCAGCCCGGATACCCTTGGGCGATGTTGTGAATCCGGCTGACATGGAGGATGTACTCGCTCATCAAGTAGCTGACGCCCTCCCTTGTTTCCAGATAACGCCAAAGAAGGGGCCGGGCGGTGCCGTCTGCCTCAAAGGGGTATTGGCCAAAGGTGACATAGCTGTATCCCTGGTCCTTATTAAAGGGGCGCTGCCAGTTTTCCTGCGCAAGCGCCAGGCCGGTAAAAATCATCAACAGGGCGCAAGCCAAAGCAAACGCTCGTTTTTTCATGGTGTTCTCCTCTCTTATGGTTCGAATGATAACAGCAATCCCTTGCGGCAGCCTGTCAGCTATGTGAACCAGCCCGCGCGGGACCTTGGCCCACCGCTGTCTTGTTAAGCAAGGCAAACTTGCCGGCAACCGCAGCCATCATGATGCCATACAGGGGTAAGGTGGGCAAATTGGTTTTGTCCAGCGCGAACTCCAGCGCGATGAGCACAATGGTCAACAGCAAAAACAGGGTCACCGCGAAATGCCGCGGCGAGCGCCAGTTGGCGTCCTTTGTAATGAACAGCGCGTCAACGAGCAGATAAAACAGGATCAACACGGCTATCAGCTGCCCCACACGCACAAAGCCCCAGCGCAAGTACTCATCCTCTCGCAGGCTCTCAAAGAGGATTTGAAAGGCACAAACCAGGATGAGCGACAGCTTGAACCGGCTCAGCGGCTTTGGGTTCTTGCGGAAGAGGACAAGGCCCAAAAAGACCAGTGCGGCCACCCCTTCCAGCAGGAAGATGGCGTAGTTCCACTCGCCCCATTCATTGGTGATGGCAACGGGGAAGAACTGCAGTTGTGCCAGGGCCTCCTCGCCAAAGCCCTGGCCGGCCAAGCCCTCGCAAAAGCGGCCCAAGGCCAACATCAAAAGCGCGGATGGTGCCAGGGCATCCAGCAGCGCAGCGGGCGCTATGCCGCTTGTAGCGGCTGTGATGCGCGCCGCCAGGACCACCCCTGCAATCGCGCCCCAGAAGGTATAGCCGCCCTGCCAGAAGCGGAAGGCCAGGCCGTCCGGGCGCGTGAGGAAGAAGGGCAGGCGGATAAGGACATACAAAAGCCGCGCAAACAGGAGGGACAGCGGCAGCGCAAGCAGCACAAAGCGCTGGCGCGCCTGGGGGTTGATGCCCGCTTTTTTCAAGAAAAAGAAGGCCGCCAGCACGCAGACAGCCAGGGACAGGGTCATCCCCGCCGCGTAGGTGGTTACCGGCAGCCCCGCGATGGTCAACAGCGTCGTGCCCATGCCTACTCTCCGCTCACCTTCTTGCCCACATAGGCGCTGGCGAAATAGATGATGTCGCCGATGGAGCGGTTGCGCTGGGACAGCGGGCCGTTGATCTTTGCTTCCTGAAAGATGATGTTGGCGGAGGAACCGCCGTCCAGATTATAGGCAGTGATGACCCCGGGAAAGGAGTGCACCAATTCCGCGAACTCCAAAATGGTCAGGCCTTTTGAACCCGGGTCATTGGGGCCTTCGGAGTACACCACCAGATAGGAAAGCGGGCCTGTCTGACACAGCGCGATACGCTGGGCGCGCACCAACTCGCTGCGCCCCAGCGGCATATCGGTGACCTTCTCCCCGGAAATGACCAGGGCTGGGCCAAAGGTAAAGGCGTTGATGATGCGCTCCTTGTTTTCCGCCTCATACTGGCTCATGGCGGCGGAACTTGGGCGGACAATCACTTCCAAATCTCCCTTGTCGTCAATGATCAATACATCATGGTCACCGCTTAACCTGTTGCGGTAAAACTTGCCCTGACGAACAATGTAGCCGTAGTGGTGATAGACAAAAAAGTCCCCGCCAATGGCCAGCACGGACTTCACGCGCTTGGCCATCTTCGCCCCCTGTGCTTCCTGTTTGGAGCCATAGGGCCCTGCTTTCAAGGTGCGCAGCTGGGTCGGGTTTTGAAGCTGAATGCGGACCGCGATCCAGTTGCTGCCCTCAAAGTGGCCGCGCTCCATGCTGACCATAATGGAGGGGTCCTTGTAGCCGCTATCGCCCTGATACCCCCAGGCATAAGGGGGCACGCCGCCCGTCTCGTCAATGGGCAGGGTCAAAATCTCCGCGTAGGAGTGGATGCCCGGCGCCGGCAGCAGTACAAGCATCAGCGCGATGATCAGGGCAATTACAAAAAGCCGCGCGTAGCGGCTGAAGGCGGTCTCATGTTGTTTCGTCATTTTACCTTACCCATCCTTCGGTTTATGTTTTATTTCAGGAAAGAGGTCATCATGTAGCCGGTCAGGTTCTTGTACTTCACCTGGGCCCAGGTGCCGCCGGCAATCAGCACGGTCACAGTGCTGTTATGGGGCACCCGCACGGTGATGCCGCCCTTGTAGCTGGGCTGGGTGCGCAGGTTGACATAGGTGCCATCGTGGTGGCGCACCCGCAGGGTGGGCGTGACAGGCAGGCCGTACAAGGTCAGGTAGCGGGTCATCATGTAGCCCGTCTTGCCGGAAAGGGGCACGCGCACACGGCTCCAGACCGATCCCTGGCTGAGGATCTGGATGGCGGTTTTGCCGGGGTAGGAGCCCAGAACACGGCTGCCAGTGTTGGGCTGCTCACGCAGGTTGAGGTTCTTGCCCACGTTGGTGACAATGGCGTTGGTGGTACCCGGGATGACAATGGGCGGGTTGGGATAGGGGTTGCTGCCCGAGCCGCCCCCAGAACCGCCGGTTAAAAAGGAGGACATCATAAAGCCATAGGTGCCGGCCATGGAAATATACCAGTACTCGCTGCCCTTTAGGTATACCGTCACCACGGTGCCCACAGAGCCCGCGCCAATCACGTTGTTGCCAAGGAGGGGGCCGCTGCGCAGGTTCACGCTGCCGCCGTTTTTGCTGTAGACGGTGGCTGTCCCAACTGAGCCCATGCCGCCGGAGAGCTTTAAAAACTCCTGACGGAAATAGCCCTGCATGCCGGAAATCTCCACGTGATACCAGCCATTGGTCTGCCCCAATACCGTGCCCGTGGCCCCGTTATAAAAGATGGCCAAAACAGGCGCTGCGTAGGAAGGCGACTGCCTGAGGTTTAAAAAGGAGCTGGGGTTGGGGTTGTTCACCACCACAACGGAGCCGACGCCGCCGCTGCCCATGCCCGCGATCTTCAAAAAACCGGCGCTGAAATAGCCTGTAATGCTGGTTTTCACTGTGCGCCCGTACACCCAGGAGCCGTCATTGCCAAACACCTCGACCCATTCACCCCGCGGGATGCTGCCGATGATGGCGTTCTCCATCCCCGGGCCCGAGCGGATGTTCAGGCGGTTGGTGTTGGTCACCATGGCGTAGCCGGTGCCTGCCAGAGCCGTCATAGGCAGCAGGCTCACAAGCAGTGCCGCAAGCAATATCCCGCTGATCAATCGTTTCATGAAACCGTCCTCCTTATGGCTTGTCAACAGTATAACGTATCAGGCATAAAAAATCATGCAAAAACGATGGAATTCTGTTTAATCATCCTGATTACGTGCGCGTACGCACTCAGCGGCACGGGATTTTTCTCTGCCAAGACGGGTGAAGGGGGCTTGTCTCATGGGAACACCTTTCGCTTCGCCTCAAGGCAAAAAGTCAAGCAAGGCGCGGTCCATCAGGTCAAAACCTAGCCGGCTTGGTTTCAGGCGCCCCCCCGTCAAGGTAAGCAAGCCCCCCTGGATATGGGCCTTGATGGCCTCTGGCCACAGTTTGAGGGCGCTGATGCCCTGGCGGCGAACAAAGGCGTCCAGGCTTAAGCCTTCAACCAGCCGCAGCGCCAGCATCAGCTGCTCAAAGCGGGCGTCAGCGGGGCTTAGGATGTCCACAGCGGGCGCCACGCCCTGTAAATAATCAAACAGGTCATCGGGGTTCTTGCGCCGCACGCCCAGGTATAGCCCGGCCGCGGACGCGCCAAAGCCCAGGTAGTCATGGTAGCGCCAGGTGTTCAGGTTGTGCCGGCACACCTTTCCATCCCGCGCGAAATTGCTCAATTCATACTGCGCGTAGCCCGCCTGCTCAAGGAAGCGCACCGTGTTCCAGTAGATGGCCCGCTCCGTTTCATCATCCGGCAAAACCATTTCCCCGTTTTCATACCGCGCAAAAAAGGGGGTGCCCTCCTCAATGATCAGGCTGTAGACGGACAGATGGCTGGGCGCCAGTTCCAGCGCGGCCTTAAGCGTCACGCGCATCTTCTCCCAGGTTTGCCGCGGCAAGGCGCTCATCAAATCCAGGTTGATGTTGTCAAAGCCCGCCAAGCGCGCCATCTGTACGGATGCGACAACCTGCTCCCAGGTGTGCACGCGCTTAAGCAGCTCCAATTCATCCGCGTGGGCGGACTGCGCGCCCAGGCTCAGCCGGTTGACGCCCGCGCCCTTCAACTCCTCCAAAAACCCTTCGCTCAGGCTGCCCGGGTTGGTCTCGCAGCTGATTTCGGCATCAGGAAGCACCTCAAAGCGGCTGCGCACCTGGCGCAGGATGGCGGCAATCTGCCCTTTTTCCATCATGGAGGGCGTGCCGCCGCCCAGGAAAACCGTATCCACCTGCAGGCTGCCCAGCCTGTCCGCGCGCTCGCCAATCTCCGCCATCACCTTTTTGGTATATTCCGCGCGGTGCTGAAGTTGCCCGGGGAAGGAGGGGAAGTCGCAATAGGCGCACTTGCGCTCACAAAAAGGCAGATGGATATAGATGCCAACAGGCCGCATCATCAGTTCACCGCCTTTTTCGCCCGGGGCGGCTGAAGCGCTCCAACACCGGCCGCTCAACCAAATAGGTGATGGCGGTGGCGATGACAAAGGTGGTAATGACCACCAAGAGCACATAGAGAACCTGCCAGGGACGGTCATACGCCATATGGGGCTGGACGTGCTCGCTGGCCGGGATGCGCCATTTTTTAAATTGGATGGCCACCATCTGATGCCACATGTACACCTGGTAGCTGATGGCGGCCAGGTAGGCCGTCATCCTGTTGCCCAGGGCCAGGCGGATGCCGCCCAGGCCCAGGGACACCCCCAGCAAAAGCAGCGCGCTGAGGACGGACTGCGCGTAGCGCACGCTCATCTGCCCCACGCGCAGCGTCTCGATGTCGCGCATCCCCGCCTGGTGGCGCACGATGACAGCCAGGCCCATCACCGCAGCCAAGGTGACGGCGGAAAAGAGGGCGCGGCGCAGGCCATCGTCCTTTTGCTTTTCAAAACGCGCAAACACCATCGCCGCGACCATCCCATGCAAATAGACATCCAGGAAGGCGGGCAACTGGTTAATCAACATGGGCGTGTTCGGAACGCTCATCGCGTAGCCCCGAAAGGCCAGCGCGGCCGCTGTGCCGCCTGCGTATACCAAAAGCGGTGTTCGGTCAAAGGCGCGCGCCAGCAGCGGGAAAATCAGATAAAACTGCATCTCGATCCCCACCGTCCACAAAGCGCCGTTGAGCGGCGTGAAGCGGGAGCTGAAGGGGAAAAGCGGGTGGGTGAAGGTGAGGTGGGCCAGCCAGTCGCGCGCGCCCTGCCAGAAGGTCGCGTAGCGCCGCTCCGGCAGCGCGACAACCAGGAAGACGATGAGCAGATGCAGCAGATAGCTTGGCACAATGCGCATAACGCGCCGGCGGTAAAAGCCAGCGCGTGCCGTAAAAGGCCGCCCCGCCTCCTTACTGCGGGCAAAGGGCAGGTACAGCAAAAAGCCGGAGAGCAGCAGCATCCCGTCCACCCAGAGATAGCCGGTGCGCAAAAAGGGATCCAGGCTGATTGACCGGCCCAAAAAAGCAAAGCTGGGCGAAAGCCAGCTTTGCTCAAACAGGTGAAACGCCACCACCGAGAACACAAAGAAGGCGCGCAGGCCGTCCAGCGCGGGGATCCTCCCCCCAGGCGATACCGCCGTGCGCTGTTTATACGCCGCGATCAGCCTTTGCAAAAGCATCTGGCGCGCCCCTACTCAACCCGGGTGCATTTGTACATGGCCTTGGTCTTGGCGTGCTGGATGGTCAGCGCGTTGTCGCGCTGGTAGACGATGCTGTAGCTGATGTTGATTTCATCCGGCCGGTCACCCAGCTGCAGCAGGTACTGCCGGGCGTAGTAATACATCTCCTTGCCATCGAAAAGGCAGGTGCCGTCATCCCGAAACTCCAATATCACGCCCTTGGTGGACTCCCATTTGCCAATCAGCTGGTAGGGCACCCGGGTTATTTTCCGGGTGGACACGTCCTTGTAATCCAGGATCATGCGGTAGTATTTCAGCGCCTCATAGGGCTTTTTATCGGCATACAGCTCATCCGCGTAGCGGTAGACCGCGTCCTCGTAGATGTCCTTGATGTCGGCGTAGTTTTCCCCGGTCGTCGTCATGTCCAGGCCGGACAGCGCCTCCACCACCGCCTCGTAGTTCCTGGCCTTCTGGGCCTCCTTCGCGGCCTGGTAGGCGGTCTCGTAGTAGGATTTAAAGTTGGCCTCGCTCTTCTCCTGCGCGTCCTGATGGGAAGGAATCAGCGCGTACAGCTTCGCTGCCTGGCCCAGGTTGCCGGCGGCTTCCTCCGCTGCGGCCTGCTGATACACCGCTGAAACATACAATTCGTCCGCGTTGCCATACGCGCGGATGCCGGACAGCAGGTCAATCGCCGCGTTCAAATCGCCCGCGTTTAAGGCGGCCAGGGCCCGCGCGTGCTGGGCCTCCTGGTAGCGCTTGGACGCGTCCATATAGTCGCCCAGCTTCAAAAAGCGCTCCGCGGCCTCCTCATACTCCTTGTTTTCCAGGCTCAAAATGGCCAGCTGGTAGGCTGCCTTGTCCAGATAATCCTTGGTCTGCTCGTAATCGCCCAGCGCGCCAAAGGCCGCGATGGCGTCCGCGTACTCCGCCTTTTCAAGCAGGGAGATTGCCATGTTGTAGCGCGCGCGGACCAATTCCTCACCGGCGGTTTTGTAGTCCGGAATCCGCTCAAACAGCTTCGCGGCCGCGGCGTAGTCCCGCGCGTTCATCATCGCGATGCCGCCGTCAAACCAGGCCTGCTGCGCCTTGTCCTTCGCGTCATCAAAGTCCCCCGCTTCATCAAACAGGCTGGCTGCTTCCGCGTACTGGGAGGCGGCCAGGGCCGTTTCCGCCAGCTTGTAGTTGACTTCCTTCAACAGCGGCACCGCGTCCTGCACGTCCGGCGCTTCGGCAAGACGCTCCTTGGCTGTCTGCCACAAGCCGGCCTCCGCGGCCTGCTTTCCCAAGTGGAAGGAGGCCTGCTGGGACATCATCTGGCTGTCACGATAGGCCAGAATCTGGTCAAAATAGCCTTTGGCCTTCTCGTACTGCTTCTCTTCAAACAGCACAAGGGCCGGTTCATACAGGCACTCAGACGCCCTGCGGAAGGCATCCAGATAATCCCCCGCGGAAAGGAACTTCTTGGCCGCGTCCTCAAACTGCTGGGCCAAAAACAGCATATCACCCCAGCCGTAGTAGACCTCCTGCAGCTTCAGCTGCGCTGCCTGATGCGCTGGCAGCTGCAGCAGCAGGGCTTCAGCCTGCGCGTACTCCTTGTTGCCCAGGTGGGCTACCGCGGGCAGATACAGGCAGTCCTCCGCCAGGGAGGCGGCGTCCTCATAGTCGCCCAGGGCCAGCAGTTTCTCCCGCGCGGCCGGATAGTCCATCTCCTCCATCAGCAGCCGTGCCCAGTCATACTGCGCGCGCTGTGCCCGCGCGGCGCTGTCCCTAAAGGCGCCCAGGGCGGTAAACATGCTGATCGCCTGGCCGTAATCCCCGTTTTTTAGCACCAGTTCCGCCCGGCTGTAGTGGGCAGCCTGGTAGCGCTGCGCGCTGTCCTTGTAGTCCTCAAGCGCCAGGTACAAATCCTCCGCGCTTTTGATCGCGGTCACATTGCCGTTTTGCAGGAAGCTGGCCGCCTTTTGATAGTCGGCCTCCCGGGCCATTTCAAGGCTTTGCCTGTAGTCCCCCAGCGCCAGGTATTTCTCCTTGGCCAGGTCATACTGCCGGTTGCCCAGCAATTGCTCGGCCTGATAGTAGTTGTATGCGGGGATGCCATAGGTGATGGTGGCATAGGTGCCGCCGGCCAAAAGCGCCAGGATGAAGAGGGCCAGCAGGCTGTTGCGGATGCGCTTTTTGCGCCGCTTTTCGCGCGCTTCGCGCTCCTCCTGCATGCGGCCCGCTTCCAACCGGGCGGCCAGCGCCTTCTCCTCCATCTCGCTGTCGCGGCGGTAAATCAGGGTTTCTATGGCCGCCTTGTTAAACTTGGTAAACTGCTCGTGCTTGTCGCGCTCACAGCGCACGCAGCTGGTCGCGCTGGCCGCGTTGGGCCGCCCGCACAGGCAAACCCAGACCGCCCCCTGGTCGCTGGGGTAGCCCATCGCGTCTGCGCCAGCCATCTGGCGCAGCAAATCCAACTGCCGGGAAGGGTCCATGCGGTTGGGCTTGTACTCGGACATCTCGCCCGTCCCGCGGCGCCAGACCGTGCCGTCCTCAAACCATACCTTTTCAATGATGAAATCCATGTAATGCGCCAGGTGACCATCCTCCATGGCGATCATCACTTCAAACGCGCTGCGGGGCGCCCCTTCCAGGCCGCCCACCCGCTCCACCTGCCGCATAAACTGGTTGCCCTCGCTGTCAAAGCTTAACAGGGCCGCCTGGATGGAGGTCACCGCCTTGTCTGACAGGTTAAACAGGTTCAGCCGGACTACCGGATACGCCTCACTTGGCAGCTTGAAATGCCACAGCTCAACCGGGCAGGAAAGGTTGATTTTCATTGGAACTCCTCTTGTCCATCAACAGGTCAAAAAAAGCGCAGGCAGCGCTTTTTAGTTTACAGGGCGGTCAAACTCATGCTGACCAAGGTATCCTCCACAAACTCCATGACCAGGCCCGCCTTGCCCGTCTCTGTCTGGATTGCGTAGTAAAGCATGACGTTGTCCGGGTTTATCCGCATCATCCCATAGGGCGCCACCTGGTTCTTGGCATCGCCGTAGAGCGCGCCGCCGTCCTCCTCAAGGGTGCCGGAGTGCTCAAAGCTGGAGAGCGCCTGCGCCAGGGTATCCCCCAGCCGCAAGCCGCGCGGGCCTTCAAACAGGCTGTCGCCCACGGCCGTGATGCGTTCGGCGCGGGACTGCCCGTCTTTTTGCCGAAACACCGCCTCCAGCCCCGGCCACTGGCAGCTAATCAGCGTGCTTCCGTCGCTGTCCTCGTGGCGCTCCTCATTGGCGGGCTCACCCAGATGGGCGACTGCCGCCGTGTAATCCGTATCAAAATAATCCAGGCCGCCCAGTTCCATGTCCTCCCGGGCCAGCTGGCTGCCCACCATGTCGCCGTAGGCGATGTAGGCGTTCTCCTCCTGCAAATCGCGCAGGACCTGCAGCTCCTCCGCCGCCGCCTGCTGGGAAAGCGCGGTTAAGTCGGCAAAACTGCGGATTGCGGTGACGTCACCCGATTCAATCGTAAACTGGATGCCCTCGCGCATCACGCCTTCCCCGGCCTGGTAGTAGACATCATGCTCCACCAACTGCACAGTCTGGCCATCGCGGGCGATGAAGCCCACGGAAACGGCCGAGGGCAGCTCCCCATCGATGTAAAGCACCGCGCTGTCCTGACGTCCGGCCAGGTACTGGTTGTCGTTGCGGAAGCGCCCAAGCAGCGTCTCCAGGCTTATGCCAGGCACGATATCCCGCGGCCCTGTAAGCTTCTCCTCCTGCGCCTGCTCCTGGGCGTGCTCGCCAATCCAGTGTATGGCAGCGCCCAGCACCAGGCTGTCCTGGCTGACGTCCTCACTGCCCAGCAGCAGCTCATAGCCTTCGCCGCGCACCAGATAATGGCCCTCATCCTTAAAGCTGGGCTGTTCCTCCTTCACCGCGCGCACCAGCAGGCCTTGGTTGAACAGCTCAATCTCCGCCAGCTTAATGGGGGCCGCTTCCTCCTGCGCGAACACGGGCAAGGCCAGCGCCAGCGCTAAGACCAGGATGATGATCAGTCGGTTTTTCATGGGGTTCCTTCCTTTCACCGCGGGGAAACACCCCGCGGTATTTACAGCTTGATGACGGGCTTAGCCTTAGACGCCCTCGCCCTTGTCCTCCGGCTCCGCTTGTATTTTTGTCAGGAAGCCGTCAATCACGTCCTCCCAGCCCTTCTTGTCTCTGGGGCCTATGATAACCTGGCGCACATAGCCTTCCCCATCCACCAGCCAGGTGGTGGGCAGCGCCTTGACCTGCAAGCCATACTGGGGTTGTTCATCAGGATGAAGAGCGTCCTTTCCGGGTTGAGCAAGGCGTAGGTGAGGTTCATCTTCTCCCTCATCTCAATGGCAAGCGCAATCTTCTCCTCATCATTGACCAGCTCACCCTCTTCGCTCACCGTCAGGCTTTCCGCGTGCAGGCCGACGATGGCGATCCTGTCCTTGTACTCCTGCGCCAATTCGTTCAAAATGGGCATTTCCGTCACACAGGGCGAGCACCTGGTAGCCCAGATGTTGAGGAAGATGGGCATGCCCTCAAAAACGGAGGCATCAAAGGGTGTGCCGTCCAGGTAGGTCAGCGGCAGCTGCGCAAAGAGGTTCACCTGCTCCGCCTCCTGTTCCGCGGCCTCTGTTTGGGCAAACGCCGGGATGAAGGACAGCGCCAGCAGCGCCGAGAGCAGCAGGGGCAGCCATTTTCGTTGATTTAATGCCATGATGTTTCCTTCCCATCCCGCGCAATCTTCGCGTGGATGAGCGCCTGTTTTTGGGGTGGTTCGCTTGAAAGCTGCAGGGCGTCCCTCAGCATCTCCGCGGATTGTTCATAGGGCGCGCTCTTCTCGTGGTGCAGCACCGCGATGACCTCGCCCTTGTTTACAAAGTCCCCAATGCGCTTCCTTAGGATATACCCCGCCGCGTAGTCGATGACATCCTCCGTGCGCAGTCTGCCCGCGCCTAAAATCTGCGCAGCCAGGCCCAGCTGCTCGGTTTTCATGCTGGTGATATAGCCTTCCTGCTTGGAGATAATCTCCGTCTTCACGCTGGACTGCGGCAGCAGGCTGGTGTCATCACATACCCGGGCATCCCCGCCCTGGGCGGTGATCATTTCCTTAAACTTGTTCAAACCGCTGCCGTTTGCCAAGGCCTTTTCCAGCATCGCTATGGCCTCTTCCTCTGTCTGCGCCCGGCCGCCAGCCAGCAGCATCTGCGCGCCCAAAGCGAGGGAGACCTCAAGCAAGGGCCCTTTTACCCGGCCCGCCAGCGTGTCGATGGCCTCCTTGACCTCCAGCGCGTTGCCCACATGGCTGCCCAGGGGCTCATCCATGCTGGTGAGGAGGGCGGCCATCTCCCGCCCGGCGCGCCGGCCGATGTCACACATCGCGCGCGCCAAGGCCAGGCTGTCCTCCTTGGTTTTCATCAGGGCGCCTGTGCCCAGCTTGACATCCAGCACAATGCCACGGGCACCGCCGGCTAATTTCTTGCTCATTACGGAGGAGGCAATCAGCGGGATGCTGTCCACCGTGCTGGTCACATCGCGCAGCGCGTACAGGCGCTTGTCCGCGGGGGCCAACTCGCCCGTCTGCCCCACCACGCAGCAGCCCACCTCCCGCGCGATGCGCAGGAAATCCTCCTCTGACAGCTCAATTTGAAAGCCCTTGATGCTCTCCAATTTGTCCAGCGTCCCGCCGGTATGCCCCAGGCCGCGCCCGGACATCTTAACCACCTTGCCGCCACAGGCCGCCACCAAAGGCGCCAAAATCAGGGTGGTGGTGTCGCCCACCCCGCCGGTGGAATGCTTGTCCACCGGGATGCCGCCCACATCGGGGTTTAGCAGATCCCCGGTTTCCGCCATCGCCAGGGTGAGCGCCGCTGTTTCCTTTGCACTCATCCCGTTGATACGGATCGCCATTAACAAGGCAGCCAGCTGGTAATCCGGCGTCTTGGGATTCGCAGCAGCGCTTGCAAACTCCGTCAGCTGATCCTTTGTCAATTCATGGCCGAACTTCTTGGCCGCAATCACATCGATAAGCGCCATAACTCCTCCACAATACAATTCTTGGATACTTAGTATAACACAAGCGCTTTGAACGCGTAAAGAAAGGAAGGCTTCCTTTCTTCCGCGCAGGCTGCAGCGGAACCCTCTGCGCATCAAACGCGCATACCGCGCTTGTTCATGCATCCATTTGAATAAATACCCAAGCCCTGGGCTCATATCCGCCCGTCCGCTTTGGATAAAGCTTGCATAATCAATGATCATCAGCCTGTATTTGCATTGACAAGCTTCCTGGTCATTGGTAAGATAATGGCATCAATGATATCCAAGGCACACAGTATATCAATCATCTTGAAAGGAGGTGCTCCATGTCTGTTGCACAACACCAACAGCCTGTGAGAGCCGTCAAGGTCCGCAAAAAGAAATGGACAAGGGATGATACCGAGCTCTCCATCCTGGCATTGCCTACCAGCCTGTGGTACCTGATTTTCTGCTACCTGCCCATGTTCGGCATCATCCTGCCCTTCCTCAACTACAAAATCACCCCCGGGGCTTCGTTTTTCAGAAGCCTGTTAAACAGCCAATGGGCAGGGCTGGACAACTTCAAATACCTGTTCATGGGCGGTAAAATCTGGATTTTGCTGCGCAACACCATTGCCTATAACATCGTCTTCATTATTTTGGGCATCGTCGTTCCGGTGACCCTGGCCATCATCATCTCCATGCTCAGGAACCAGCGGGGGGCCAAGGCCTACCAAACCATGATGTTCTTCCCCCACTTTTTATCCTGGGTGGTGGTCAGCTACTTCGTCTTTGACCCCGTGGTCATGGAGGAGCTGGGCATCGACGTGTCCGGCGCCAACACCTTTGAAGCCCTGGATCCCATCTTCCGCAAAATGAAGGAAGGCGGCATCGAGGCCCCCTACACCATGAACAAGGGTGGCTCCTACCACATGCTGGACGTGTATGATTCTGCCGGCCTGGGCTTCCCCGCCGTGGGCGTCCGCTATGACGACGCCGAGCGCAAGGTGGTCTCCGTGCTCGAAACCGAGGACATCATGGCCAACCTGAAGCAGCTGCACACCTGGTACAAGGATGGCATCATCAACCAGGATGCCTTCACCCTAAACGAAACCCCCAGCGAGCTGCCCTTCTACGTGGCCCAGGGCTGGCCGGGCGCCTGGACCTACACCAAGACCAACGACGCCGGCGAAGAGACCAAGGTCACCGGCATCACCGTGCCCTTTGTCGGCCCCATCTTCTCTGCCGGCTCCATCATGGGCTCCATGAACGGCATCTATGCCGGTTCCAAGAACCCCGAGAAGGTGCTGCAGTTCATCGAGTTGGTCAACACCGACACCAAACTGCGTGACATGATCTGCTACGGTGAGGAAGGCGTCAACTTCGAGTACAAGGACGGCCTGGTCGAGAAGAGCTTAGAGAACGCCTGGCCCTGGGCCCGTTAC
>JAAYFC010000103.1 GCA_012728435.1 Clostridiales bacterium
GTACCATGTCTGACAACTAACTCACCTCACTTCAATTCAAGTTGAGTATAACATGTTGGCCTGCCCTTGAAAACAATCAGGCAGTTTTCCCACTTTTGTTTACGAATCTTTCACGATTAAAGGGCGACCCCTTCATTGAAAATCGACAAACAACCGCGTAAAGCGGGTAGACTGATTATACCCTGCTGAATGCTTGCATTCAGACGGCCAAAATGGTATTTTAATCTATGGCGCATTTTAACCAATACCAGCGCCACATTGTCAGGAGGACAGATATGAGCTATCAGTCAGAGAAGATCAGCGGGAACCAGTACAAGATTTCATTCACAGTGCCCTCGGAAGAATTCGATGCGGCAATGCAAAAGGCATATTTTAAGAACCGCGGCCGCATCAACGTGCCGGGCTTCAGAAAGGGCAAAGCGCCCAGGAAACTGATTGAAAACATGTATGGGGAGGCCATCTTTTATGATGACGCCTTTGACCTGATTTTCCCGGACTTGTACGAAAAAGCGGTGGAGGAGGATGACCTCTTCCCTGTGGATCAGCCCAATGTGGAGGTTGACCAGATCGGCGGCGGGCAGGAGCTGAAGTTCACAGCCACCGTCTATGTAAAACCGGATATCACCCTGGGGGATTACAAGGGTTTAAAAGGCACGCGCCATTTGCATCCCATCACGGATGAGGAAATCGAGCACCGCATCTCCCACGACACCCAGAAACTGACCACGGTGGAGGACATCGAGGGTCGGCCGCTTCAGGAAGGCGACACCGCCAACATCAACTACCTGGGCAAGCGGGAAGGCGAGCCCTTTGAGGGAGGTCAGGCAGACGGGCATGACCTGAAGCTGGGCTCTGGCTCATTCATCCCCGGTTTTGAAGAGCAGGTCATTGGCATGAATATCGGGGATGAAAAGGTCATCACGTTAACCTTCCCCGAGCAGTATCATTCAGAGCAATTGGCTGGCAAAGAGGTCACCTTTGATGTCAAGGTCAATTCCGCCACCCACGAGGTGCAACCGGAATTGGACGATGATTTTGCTCAGGATGTATCTGAGCACAAAACCTTTGAGGATTACCGGGCTGCCATTGTCAAAGAGCTGGAGGAGCGCCGGGATCAGCAGGCAGAAAACAGCCTTGAGAATGAGTTGATCCAAAAAGCAGTGGACGCTGCCGACGGCGATATCCCGCCGGCTATGATTGAACGCCAGATTGACCGCATGTTCATGAACATGAAAATGCAGATGGTCTATTCTAGCCTGCGCATGGAAGACTATCTGATGTACACCAACACCACCGAGGAGGAGCTGCGCGAGCGCTTCCGTGAGGACGCGGCCAACAACGTGAAAACCGAGCTGGTGCTGGAAGCCATTGCCAAGCAGGAAAGCCTGGACGCGACGGATGAAGAAGTGGACGAGCAGATTGCCCGCTACGCCGAGGAAGCCCACCAGGATGTGGAGACCTATAAGGCCGGTGTCACCGAATCCCAGCGCGCCAACTTTAAGGACCTGGCCATCACCCGCAAGGTGATCGAGTTGATGAAGTCCAGCGCTGACATCAGCGTGCACGAGGGCAGCCATGATGATGAGCCCATTGACGTGGCTGAGGTAATGGAGTCCGTTACAGAGGCGCTGGAGGACACAGCAAAGGAAGAACCCAAGAAACCTGCGAAGAAAGTCAAAAAGAAAAAGGATGACGAGCCTAAAGAAGGCTGAAAAGAGAAAGGATGCCACAGTACATGATCCCCTATGTGATTGAGCGGTCGGGCAACGCCGAACGTTCCTATGATATTTATTCCAGATTGTTAAAGGATCGGATTATTTTTCTCTCCGGCCCTGTGACGGACGCCATGGCAAACGCCATCGTCGCCCAGTTATTATTCCTTGACATGGACAATCCCAACGCTGACATCAACCTGTACATCAACAGCCCCGGCGGCTCCGTCACTGCAGGCATGGCAATTTTTGACACCATCCAGTACGTGAAAGCCCCGGTGCGCACCGTGTGTGTCGGTATGGCGGCCAGCATGGGCGCCTTCCTGCTGATGGCAGGCAGCAAAGGCAAACGCATGGCCCTGCCCAACAGCGAGGTCATGATTCACCAGCCCTCCGGCGGCGCGGAAGGCCAGGCGACGGACGTCACCATCCGGGCCGAATGGCTGCTGAAAACCAAACACAAGATGAACCGTATGATGGCTGAAATGACCGGCCAGCCCATTGAGAAGATTGCCAACGATGTCGAGCGTGATTTCTTCATGTCTGCCGAGGACGCAAAGGCCTACGGCATCATCGACGAGATTTTTGAGCCGCGCAAGGCGGAGGAGAAACATGGCTAAGGAGCCAAACGATACAAGGAAGATTCCCAGCTGCAGTTTCTGTGGGAAAACCCAAAACAACGTCAAGCAGCTGATTGCAGGCCCCAAAGCCTTCATCTGCAATGAATGCGTGGAGTTGTGTGGTGAGGTCATCAGCGAGGGCATGATGGAGGACAGGCGTTCCGACAGGCTGCCTGAAGTCATGACGCCGGCGGAAATCAAACAGACCCTGGATGAGTACGTCATCGGCCAGGAGCGCGTCAAACGCGCCCTGTGCGTGGCGGTGTATAACCACTACAAGCGCATCCGTTCAAACGCCCAAAAGGCGAAGGAAGTGGAGTTGCAAAAGTCCAACATCCTGCTTGTTGGGCAGACAGGCACCGGCAAGACCTACCTGGCGCAGACTTTGGCGCGGATTCTTAATGTGCCCTTCGCCATTGCGGATGCCACCTCCCTCACGGAGGCCGGCTATGTGGGCGAGGATGTTGAGAATATCCTTCTGCGTCTGATACAGGCTGCCGGCGGCGACCTGCAGGCAGCCCAGCAGGGCATCATCTACCTGGATGAGGTGGATAAGATTGCCCGCAAAAGCGAAAACGTATCCATCACCCGGGATGTTTCCGGCGAAGGGGTACAGCAGGCGCTGCTGAAGATTCTGGAAGGCACGGTTGCCAATGTCGCGCCCCAGGGCGGGCGCAAGCACCCGCAGCAGGAAACGATTCCAATTGACACCTCCAACATCCTCTTCATTTGCGGCGGTGCCTTTGACGGCCTGGAGAACATCATCGCCAGCCGCACGGGCAGCCGTGTACTGGGCTTTGGTACTGAGGTGGTGGAGAAGGAAGAGGAACGCGTCGGCAAGCTGCTGGCGCAGATCCAGGCGGAGGATCTGGTCAAGTACGGCCTGATTCCCGAACTTGTAGGCAGAATGCCTGTCATCCTGCCGCTGGACACCTTGGATGAAACCGCACTGGTCCGCATCCTGACGGAGCCCAAGAACGCGCTGATTAAGCAGTATCAGTACCTGTTTGAGCTTGATGGCGCGGAGCTGACCTTTGAAACGGATGCCTTGCATGCCATTGCGCGCCTCGCGGTGGAACGCAAGACAGGTGCCCGCGGCCTGCGCGCCACTTTGGAAGCGGCGTTGATGGATACGATGTTTGATTTGCCCAGCTCGCCCGACGCAGTGTCCTGCACGGTTACCCGCGACGCGGTGACAAAGGACGCCAAACCGCTCATCAAAAAGCAACCCAAGGCCTTGCCCGCTTCTGGCAAGAAATCAGCCAAAGCAAAGCCTCTTCAAAACGACGCCTCTTAAGCCTACTAATCTCTTCCGATCGCACTGTGTTTCTTCGCTGATTCATGGAAAATGGATTAGCCCAAAAGCATATGTGAGCGGAAGAGTTTGACTATAAGGAGAACCAAATGGCGAAAACCCAAGCCGCTGAAAAACAAACCCTTCCTTTTTTGCCCCTTCGGGGTACGCTGGTTTTTCCGCACACCGTCATGCACATCGACGTCGCGCGCGGCAAGAGCATCGCTTCGGTATACGCAGCGAT
Source organism: Clostridiales bacterium (assembly GCA_012728435.1). Lineage (GTDB taxonomy): Bacteria > Bacillota > Clostridia > Christensenellales > Aristaeellaceae > UBA6115. Next base: position 3,871 of record JAAYFC010000103.1, read on the forward strand.
GGAAGAAGACCAGCGCATCTTCCTTGTGATGCAAAAAAACGAAGAAACAGAAGACCCCACCATAAAGGACCTGCATGAGGCCGGCACCATCGCCACCATCAGCCAGGTGCTGCATCATTCTAATGTGGGCCTGCGCGTTTTAATTGAAGGCCAAAGCCGCGCCTTGATACAACACGTCAAAAAGGATGAGGACGCTTGGATCGCGGAAATCCAGCCCATTATATTGGACACCAAACCCGAGTACCAGGAAGAGATAGACGCGCTGGAGCGTATGGCCAAGGAAAGCCTGGACGCTTTCGCTGAAAGCGGCAACCGGGTGTCAGAGGAGTTGATCCGCGCCATCAAACGCATCAAGAACCCTGATGAGCTTGTTGACGTCGTCGCAGCCAACCTCCTTACCAATTTAGAGGAGCGGCAGGAGCTGCTGGCAATCAGCTCCCTTAAGGACCGTCTAGAACGGCTTTGCGTGTTGTTAGCGCGTGAGGTGCGCAACGCCAACATCGACCGGGTGGTGCAGCTGCGCATCCGCATGCAGGTGGACAAATCCCAGAAGGAATACTACCTGCGCGAGCAGATTAAGGCAATCCAGGAGGAGCTGGGCGAAGGGGACGAGGATGATGTGGATGAGATGCGCAAAAAACTTGCGGCCATCCCACTGAATGAAGAAGCCCGCGAGAAAGCGGACAAAGAGCTGGAGAAGCTGTCCCGCATGATGGCAGGCAGCCCCGAGTCCACGGTGTCCGAAAACTATCTGGACTGGCTGGCAGAATTGCCCTGGGGCATTTATTCCAAGGATCAGCTGTCCTTAGACCGCGCGCGCCGGATTTTGGACAAGGACCACTTTGGCATGGAAAAGGTCAAGGAACGTATTATCGAGTACCTAGCCATCCTGGCTATGCGCCGCAAGGAGGACGAGCAGGTGGTGCCCAAGGGGCCCATCCTGTGCTTTGTGGGGCCGCCCGGTGTGGGCAAGACTTCTATTGTGCAGGCAATCGCAAGCGCCATGGATCGCAAGTTCATTAAACTGTCCCTGGGCGGTGTGCGCGATGAAGCCGAGATTTATGGCCACCGCCGTACCTATATCGGCGCGATTCCCGGGCACATCATCAGTGGCATCAAGCGTGCCGGCACCATGAACCCGGTCTTCCTGTTTGATGAGATAGACAAGATGTCCAGCGACTACCGTGGCGACCCAGCCAGTGCCATGCTGGAAGTGCTGGACTCCGAGCAGAATGCGAGCTTCCGGGACCACTACCTGGACATTGCTTTTGACCTCTCCCGTGTGCTGTTTATCACCACTGCCAACACGACGGATACCATCCCGCCCGCGCTGCTGGACAGGATGGAAGTGATTGAGGTAAGCAGCTATACAGAGGAAGAGAAACTCCAGATCGCAAAGAAGCATCTGCTGCGCCGCCAGATTGAAGAAAACGGTTTAAAACCTGGCAGTGTCAAAATGGGCATGCCCGCTGTACGTAAAGTGATTGAGGATTATACGCGGGAGGCGGGGGTGCGCACCTTGACGCGGACCTTGGCCAAGGTGGTTCGCAAAGCCGCTGTTGAGATGCTGGACAACGAGGTGGACAGCGTCACCGTCAAAGCCAATATGGTCGAGTCCTACCTGGGCGCGCCGCGCTATTTGCGTGAGTTGCCGGACAAGAAGCCCCTGGTGGGGGTGTCCATCGGCCTGGCCTATACTGAGGTTGGGGGCGAGCTGCTCAAGGTGGAGTGCGTGGTGATGCCGGGCAGCGGCAAGCTGTCGCTCACCGGCCACTTGGGCGAGGTGATGAAGGAAAGCGGACAGGCAGCCCTATCCTGGGTACGGGCGCGCAGCGCTTTTTATGGCTTGCCGGAAGATTTCCACAACAAGATGGATGTGCACATTCACGTGCCCGAAGGCGCGGTGCCCAAGGATGGCCCTTCTGCAGGCATCACCATGACAGTCGCTATGGTCTCAGCCTTAAGCGGCCGCAAAACCCGCCAGGACTTGGCTATGACTGGTGAAATCACCCTGGGCGGGCGTGTGTTGCCCATTGGCGGTATCAAGGAGAAGCTGCTGGCAGCCTACCGCGCCAAGATTAAAGTCTTGGCCTTGCCAGCGGAGAACCGCAAGGATGTGAAGGAACTGCCAGACTATATTCAAAATGCGTTTGACATCCACTATGTCATGAGCGCGGATGAGGTCATTGACCTGGCACTGGAGCAAAGCAGTGGAGATTAAATCCGCAGTTTTTATCACCAGCCTGCCCCGCTATACCAGTTTTACAGGGATGGGTCTGCCGCAGATTGCAGTGGCTGGCCGCAGCAATGTAGGGAAAAGCAGCCTGATTAACAGCCTGTGCAAACAGCGCAACCTGGCCAAAACCAGCTCCGCCCCGGGGAAAACACGTCTGATTAACGTGTTCTTAATTAACAATGCCTTTCACTTGATTGACTTGCCTGGCTATGGCTACGCGCAGGTATCCAAGAAAGAAAAAGAATCCTGGGGCACCATGATGGATGAATACTTCAGCTATTCAGAGCACTTAAAGCACGTGCTGCACCTGGTAGACATCCGCCATGAGCCCAGCGCCGATGACCGGCAGATGAATGCCTACCTGTACGGGCATGGTTTTCCTTTTTCTGTTGTCGCGACCAAGGCGGACAAATTGTCCCGCGCGCAGCGAGGCGCTATGCTGCCCAAGTTGGCGCGCGTGCTGGCAGTCCAGCCCTGGGAAATTATCCCCTATTCCGCCCAGAACAACGAAGGGCGTGTGCAGCTCTTAACCCGCATGGAGGAAGCCTTAAACCAGCCTGACGACTTGCTGTTGTAAAGTTCCATCTAC
>JAAYFC010000104.1 GCA_012728435.1 Clostridiales bacterium
CGGCTTGAGGAGCAAAACACAGCCTGCCTCACCGTTCAAGGGTGGCGAACCTGTGGTTCACCATGAACGCGCTGCGCGCGCCCTTGAGCGCCTCGGCATCCTGTGTTACGATGTGGCCAAGCCTATGAAGGAATGCGGGTACCAGGAAACGGTCTTTACTAACTCACTGGTTGGTACAAAGACTGGGGGCAGACCAATCGCTCGTTTTTGTGAATTACACGTTTTATATGTCTTTTTCCTGAACTCCACAGCCTTTGCGCCATCAAGATCCCGGCGCCTGTGCTTTTTATCCCCTGGCAAGCTGCCCGGGTTTGCATGGAAAACTGCCGGTATTGCCTTTGTTTTTCCGGATTTCCCCCGCTTGTATAAAGTATACAGGCGGGGTATACTCTGGTCACAACCTGACGCATGATGATGAGACTGGAGGATTTTGTGCCCAATTTCACCCTGGATGACTCAGTCTTTGCGGAGGCGGCCCGCCGCTTTCCCACCCCCTTTTACCTGTATGATGAGCGCGGCATCCGGCAGGCCGCGCGCGATGTGAAGGCCGCCTTCGCCTGGAATACAGGCTTTCGCCAGTTTTACGCGGTCAAAGCCCTGCCCACGCCCGCCATCTTAAACCTGATGCTGCAAGAGGGCAGCGGACTGGACTGCTCCTCCATGACGGAGTTGCTGCTGGCGCGCAGAATCGGCGCGCGCGGGGAGGACATCATGTTCTCCGCCAATGCCATGCCAGTTTCCGAGCTGCATTTCGCCCGGGAGCTGGGCGCCTTCATCAACCTGGATGATATCAGCGATGTGGACCGCCTGATTCTAGGCGGCAGCGTGCCGCAGATGGTCTTGCTGCGGGTCAACCCCGGAAAATACGGCGCGCAGCGCCAAGGTGTGATGGGCAGGTCGCTGGATGCCAAGTTTGGGATGCTGCCCACCCAGGCGCTAAACGCCCTTTTGAAGCTAAAAGCGCAGGGCATGACAGCCTTTGGCCTGCACGCGATGACGGACAGCAACACGCTGGATATCGGCTACTACATCAGCAACGCGCGCTACCTGTTTGAGTTGGGCGCGGCGCTGATGCGTCAATCCGGCCTGCCGCTGGCGCTGGTCAACCTCTCAGGCGGCATCGGTATTCCCTATTTGCCTGAGGAGGACCCGGTGGATTTGGCCGCGGTTTCTAAAGGCATTCAACGGGAGTATGCCCGCGTCTTTTCGGCCCGGGAGGATATCCAGCTGGCAACGGAGTTGGGCCGCCTCATCACCGGGCCGTCCGGCTGGCTGGTGGCGCGCGCCATCCATAAAAAGGAAATATGGCGCAATTACGTGGGGCTGGATGCCAGCGCGGCGGACCTGATGAGGCCGGCTATGTACGGCGCCTACCACCATATCAGCGTGCTGGGCAAGCGCGGCGCGCCAACTGACAAGGTGTATGATGTCACCGGTGCCTTGTGTGAAAACAACGACAAATTTGCCATACAGCGCCGCCTGCCGGAAATTGAGATTGGCGATTTGCTGCTCATCCACGATGGCGGCGCACACGCCCATGCAATGGGCTACCAATACAACGGCCGCCTGCGCTGCGCGGAGGTCTTGTACACGATGGAGGGCGGCTTCCGGCTCATCCGCCGCGCCCAGACACCGGAGGATTATTTCCAGACGATGGTGTTTGATTGATGGGTCAGAACACGCCAAAAAAAGCGCCGGCTGGCGCTTCAGACTGAAGACAAAGTCCCGGCTCCGAGCGGCTGGGATTTTGACTTTTATTTGGTGAATAGTGAGTAAATTCAAGGGAATTTGGGGGTTATATGGTATAATAAGGCATGAAACAAAGGGGTGTTGTTCCTTATGA
>JAAYFC010000105.1 GCA_012728435.1 Clostridiales bacterium
ACTTCTTCTCGTTCTTGTGCATTGTCTGAGCTCCTTTTCTTCTCAGACTAAACTCCACCAGCAATTTCGTCTCCTACTAACTTCCACCGCAACGTCCACTGTGGAAGTTACTCTGTGAATTTACTGTGAATATTTGTTGACACAATAGCGCTTGATTTTCACCGTTTAATGGAGTATTATTCCATTAAGAGGTGAGAATATGATCAAGACCACTGCCATGCTCCTGGATGAATTACAAGACTACCGCTACCCTGCCAACAAGCTTGCTCGCATGGTTGAACAAGGGAGCGTTTTCCCGGTCGTGCGGGGACTGTATGTAAGTGACAGCAAAACGCCAGGGCACTTGCTGGCAGCCAGCATCTATGGCCCTTCTTACCTATCGTTTGACTATGCGCTGTCCTACTGGCATCTGATTCCCGAAGCAGTTTATGCTTATACCTCTGCCACCTATGATAAGAAGAAGAAAAGGCAATTCAAGACGGCATTCGGTTTGTTCACCTATCGGGATGTTCCAAAGCAAATGTTCCCTCTAGGTATTCAGATTGTGGAGGAAGGAAGCTATTCTTTTCTTATCGCCCAGCCTGAAAAGGCGTTATGTGACAAGCTTTACACCATATCGCCTGTAACGAGCCTTCAGGCATTCGAGGCTTTGCTGTTCAGCGATCTGCGTATTGACCGCGAGACCTTCCTAGAACTCGACATGGAGAATCTAACACGCATAGCGCAGCTTTATCAAACGACCAACCATAAGCTATTGACCCGATATTTGAGGAGGGTTGCATGAACACCATCATTGGGCAGATGCTGAAAGCTTACGACGAACATCCACAACTGGACAAAAGAAATGTGATGAAAGAAATCATGCAGGAGATGGTTTTATGTGGGCTGTCCAGAGCGGGTTTCTTTAAGGATGCCGCCTTCTATGGTGGTACAGCGCTGCGTATTTTCTATGGTCTGGATCGGTTTTCCGAAGACCTGGATTTCTCATTGAAGGCAAAGAAGGATGACTTTGACCTCAGCGCCTATTTCCCTGTCCTGGAAAAGGAGATAGCAGCCTTTGGACTTCATGTGGACATCACAGAAAAGGTCAAAAGTGTTGAATCCCAAGTTCAGTCTGCTTTCCTCAAGGGCAACACGAAAGAACATCTGCTGCTCTTCTATGGAGACCAGGCACTTTCTGGCATCCATGCCGGAGAGAAGATACGAATCAAATTTGAAGTGGACACAGACCCACCAGTTCATGCCAGTTTTGAGCATCAGTACAGGCTGCTTCCCTCTCCTTATGAGGTTGCGCTATATGACGCGCCCTCCTTGTTTGCAGGGAAAATCCACGCCGTCCTCTGCAGAGCCTGGAAGAACAGGGTCAAGGGTCGAGACCTTTATGACTATGTCTTCTTCTTATCGAGAAAAACGCCAGTGAACTTGGCACACCTGCGGGCCCGACTTCAGCAAAGTGGATACCTGAAACCGGAGGAGAGATTTACTCTGGCAGGTCTCAAAACCCACCTGAGCAACCGATTTGAGACCATCGATTACACCCAGGCTAAAGAAGATGTGATACCTTTCATTCGTAATCCTGACTCATTGGAAGTATGGAATGTTAGCTTCTTTAAACAAATCACCAGGCAGTTAGAAGTATCCCGAAAACCAAAATCATTAGATAGATAGTTTCTGTCCACAAAGCTAATAAACTGAGAAGTACCTTCGGGGCTTCTCTTTTGATGTAGAAGGGTTTAGCAGAGTGACTCATGGAACTTAAAACAAAGGCACAAATTTGGCATCTGAGAACCGGAAAGGGAAGCCTTTTTGTTCTTGCCACCTCGTCGCAAAAAGTGTACGCTTTTTGCGACGAGGTGGCAAATGTTCTAAGTATTTATTTAAGGAGTGCCAGTGTTTACGGTTTAGTTTCGCTTGTTGAATCGGCAGACCATTTATGAAAGGAAGTTGTTTGGAGCATCGCTCTGTGCGGGTGTTAGTAAGATGATAAGGAGTCCATACGAATATGCTGGAGCGCTGAGTTCAATATCAGGAGCGCTAACTATAATTGTTGGTCTGATGATTGTGAAACCTCCTCCCTCGAGTTTCTTGTTGTATTTAGGAAGCGGATTTCTTTTATCAGGGCTGGTAATGCTAATGCACAACGCGAAGTTTGCAAATCATCTAAAGCGTCTCAAGGGGACGGGAGTTGTTTATCCAGCAATAATATTGTCAACTCACCAAGGAATAATGGGCTTTAAAATTAGCGGTTTTAGGTGCTTTTATGTAATATGTAGCTTTTGTGATAAGGATGGGTTAACTCGATATGCTGCGAGCCGGCTACTTTGCGCAAGGAAAGATGCAAGTTTTCTTTGGCCTTCTTTATCTAAAGATGGGAATACACAAATCAGCCTTACAGCAAGTGTTTATGTCAATAGGGGTGACCCAAATGATTATGCAGTATTTGTTGTGAGGAAATGACCATTGGCAACTTCTCTAGCAATATGGTTTCCGTTTAGCTAATATGTGGTTTAATATAATAGTTTAAGCTGAACAACGGTGACCTGAAAGCCACCCAAGGTGATACAGGGTATGCAGAGATTGACATGCTCACCAGTGTCTACGCACATATCCTGGATGAGAACTGGAAAATCAATGCGCAAAAACCTGAATCATCATTCTATGCGAACCATAACCGATGCAACACTCAGGCAGGGAGTGACCAGAAAAAACCCGCAGACATCTTCATCTGCGGGTTTGTGGCGTTCCCGTCGGGACTTATACCCAAGGCCTATCGCTTTAGGAGCTCTTCCGAACCAATTTCGCCTGGTTCCATGGGATGTTGCCTGATGCTGCAAAACCCATACGGTACAAGGGAAATCTGAGGTTTGTTTGTTTTCTGGTGTTGCCCCGTGACGCCTGCTTTCACCCCGTTTCAAATCGTCCTCTTAGCAAACTCTTAGCAAGAACGCCTTCCCGCAATCCCAATCCCCAAAGAAATTTTGAACCGGTTTCAAAGGCAAGACATGACACTCGTCTTAGCAAACACTTAGAAAAAGGGGCAGTTTTCGGGCGAAATCGGCTCTTTTTCTTGGTCTGGGAAGCGGAAGGTCGGAATCGGTGTATTTTGGTGCTAGTATGGAGCCTGAAATTAGCGGCATTGTTTCATGGTTGGTTTCTAAATTTCGGTGAACCACACAGAACTATTCACTCAAATTTGCGATTCCGATTGACTGAACGCCCATAAGATGCTAATATGTTTTCAAATCTCGGTGAATATTGAATTTCAATTCATCGAAATTTGAGAGGGTGAAGATGGTAACACAAAACATCAGGCAGCTCATCTTGCACAAGTATCAGTCAGGCACTGCTAAGACATCAGACATTATTAAGTATATACTGTCCCATAACCCTGATGTTCCCCCAGCAACTATCAACTGGGTCTTATACAATATGGTCAAAAACCAGGAAGTGGTTCGTGCCGGACGGGGTATCTACTCCTTTGACACCAAACCGATTTGGCAACCTGCCCTTAGCGAATTTGCAAAAAACATGGTTTCAATCATGAGTGCCCAACTTCCTTATTTGCAGGCAACAATTACGGACAGTTCCGTACTTCGTGAGTTCATGGTGCAACAACCGTTTTCGTTTTCCGTCATTGTGGAGGTGCCTATTCGCCTCATTGACAGCGTTGTACAAAAATTGAATGATGCCGGCATCAAGGCGTTCAGCAAAGCTAACCACAGTCTGGCAGAACTCTATGTGAAGGATGATACGTCCGTCTATGTAACGAAAACAGTTCAAACAACGGCGTTACTGACTTATGAGGGAAAAATCAACACGTCTCGGCTGGAGAAAATCTTGGTGGATGCGCTGGCGGAACCGGAACTGTATGCTCAGTTTCAGGGGTGGGAACTGGAGAATATTTATGAAAACGCTTCTGAAGCTTATGCCCTGAACTACTCTCAGATGCTAAAATACGCAACAAACCGAGGGAAACGTCCGGCTGCCGAAGAACTGCTTAAAGGCAGCAAATCATATCAAAAGTACCTGGAGGTTGCCCTATGATTAAGGAAAGTTCATTCACTCAGGAATGGGTTGCTGCGGTCAACGGGCAGCATGGCTTGGGGCGGTCAGAAGCGCAGCTTAAGAACTTTGAAAAGGCAATCATGGCATTGCATCTGTTGGAGCAACTATCCCTCACCGACTTGCCCTTCATTTTCAAGGGAGGCACGTCTTTATTACTGCTGCTTCAGGAAGTGCACCGATTCTCTGTAGACATTGATATCATGGTCGAGCCTGGCATTGACGAGAAGAAGATTGTAGCCGCCCTTAGTGCCGTGATGGAGAATAGCACTCGCTTCGCCTACTTCCAGAAAGATCCTGGCCGTGGATCAACTCGGATTCAGCATTTCCGATTCTACTACAAGCCCTTTGTTGAACCGCTTGCTGACAATCCTCTTCCCTATATATTGCTAGATGTTGCAAAGGCAGCGAATCCATATACCCAATTGATGGATGTACCCATCAGAACTTCATTGCTTGATACTTCAGAGCCGTTAGGGCACGTTAGCATTCCCAGCGCTGATTGTCTGCTGGCAGATAAGCTGACTGCCTTTGCTCCCGAAACCATCGGGGTTCCCATCACGGCAGAACCTGGGCATCGCCCAAAGAGGGTGGAGGCACTCAAGCAGTTGTTTGATGTCAGCAATCTATTCGATATCTGCACCGACCTTCAGGAAATACGCCAAACATACCATCAGGTAGCAACGCAAGAAGCCCAAGCCCGTGGATTAACCATTGCACCCGACGATGCGCTAAAGGACACGCTTAAGTATGCTCTGCTTCTTGGGAACAGGGATGAATCGCATTCTCCTTTGTATGAGCAGCTTTCAAAAGGAATCCCGGAATTTCGCAAATTTGTGGCCAACCGGTCTTTCTCAGACTTGGATGCTGCCAGGTGTGCGGGCAAGATTGCCTATCTTGTGCGCTTGATTAGGGCGACGGATAGACAAGCAATTGAGCGTTTCTCACCTGATACTGATATGTCGGAATGGCATATCCCTGAGAGTAAAAATCAAGGAATCAGTGACCTTAAGATGCTGGATCCTGAAGCGTATTTTTATTGGTGCCTTGCGCTTGCATAAGTTTACATGTGCCAAGTTGTTATCTAGAATGCTGATTGTATCAATCTATATCTCATGAGGAGGTTCTATGAGATTTAGTAAACACCGTACTCAGATGACAGTTTGCATACTCTTGATTATTGTGCTGCTCGCTTCCACTTTGAATGCCCTGCAAACGGAAGCAGGCCCCGGCACCGAACCACTGACCTTTGATTACTCCGCGGAAGATGGCTATCAGGGCGACTATATCGTCGTTCTGAACAGTAACTATCCTATGGGGAGAAGGCTCAGCACAGGCTTCCTCAACAAGTTAATTGAAACAGATATTCCGGTTCTTGATGTTGGGGACAACCGAGTGCCTGATCCCAATATTTATAGAAGCAAGGCCTATCAAATGGATGACCCTTACACATCCAAGGTAGCCGATGGCCAGATGCTTGAGCGCAACAGTTGGGATGTCGGGTCGCAGAGGAACTTTATTGTTGAAAGAACTTCTACATCACCTGGAGGTAAGAGCATTGCCTTTCAGGTGCTGGCAGTCGGGAAATTTTGCAGGATTTGGACACCGCTGAACCCTGACTATTACCCGCTGGATGAGATTGACCTGACCTACGCGCAAAAGGCTGCAAACGAATTTGATGCGCAGTTCCCACATACCACGAGGGTTTTTGGCGATTTTCTGGACCTGTGTGAAGACGGCCTAGTCAACCTTCTTTTTTACAACATCGACAGCCCGCTGATCAGCGGCATCACCTATCCACAAGACCTGTACGACCAGGTGACTGTCCGTGGGCAGCTGGCTGATAGCAACGCCGCCCCGATGATTCACATAGATACCTTAGGCATTGCCGGCATCGTCCGGATTGACGCCAGAATGGAAGAATCGCATGATATCACCAGGTGCTTTCCCGTGATGACCCATGAGTTTCAGCATTTGATCTATGAGTCAAAGCGCTACCGTGACCCCGACTACCGGGCATACTGGGAAGCGCAAGAAAAGCAAAGCATCTACTTGAGCAACCTGGAGAACGAGACTTGGATGACGGAGCATTTGTCCGCAGCAGCTGCTATTCTCCGCTACCCAAGGATCTTCCGGGATGATTATGTGCCCTATTGGTACGACCGAAACGCAAACTACGAAGATGTCTGCCATCATTTTTCCCGGCATGCTGAGGTAGCAGCAAACAAAAACTACATGATTCAAAGAGGGCGTACCATCTATCAGTGGAAAGGTGATAAAGACGACTACTCCCTGGTTGCTTTTCTTGCGCAGTTCGCCTACACGAGGGGCGGAGAAGAGGTGTTTCAGAAAGCCTGGGAAATCTGGGATGGGTTGCGGGACAAGTCTGGGAAACCCAAGCCCGTGCAAGCGGTGGCTGAGGCTCTGGGCTATATGGACTTTGCCAGTTTCCATCAGGACTTTGTGCTGTCTTTCCTTTTTAACGATGCGGCGTCTGAGGGCGGCAGGTATCGTTTATTTTTTGACCAGGGAGATGGTGACCCAGGACAAATGCAGGAAGCACTTTCCTTGCTGAAGCCTCCAATCATTACCGGCAATGAGGCCAAGATTGAGGTGGGCGGCTATGTGGTGTTCAAGCCGATTGGCGGAGTGTATGTTCCACCGATTACTGCGATGGAAGGACTGCAATACGTCGGCATAACAGTAAATGAGCTGGATTAGATAGCATGCACAAAGAGGTGAGAGCAATCGCGAAAAGAAAAAAACCGTAGAAGTGTTGCTTCTACGGCGTTTGTGGCACTCCTGGGCAAGGTCGAACTGCCGGCAACCTGCTAGGTGGAAGCGCAGTAAATGAAGAAAACGCCAGGATCCCTTACAGGGCCTGCCTTTTTAAGTGGCGTTCCCGCCGTGATTCGAACACGGGGCCTTTCGCTTAGGAGGCGAACGCTCTATCCTGCTGAGCTACGGGAACATCCTGCGCTTGCGCGCAGCAAACGAATGATAGCACAGCGAAGCGCTCCCTTGCAAGCAGCGGGGGGCGTCTGGCTTTGCTTGAAAGCCCCAGAGACAGGCGGTATAATAAGCTGGAGCGAATGACTTCGTATCACAACGGATGGGGGGAGTGGACCATGTCGCAAGAAGAACGCCTGGACATTGTGGAAGGCACCGATGAGGATGGCAACCGCCTGCTGCTGAGTGTTGAAAAATACTTCTTTTACAACGGCGAGGAGTATGTGGTGTTAAGGGAGGTTGACGGCGAGGGCAAGCCCACCACGCAGGGGGAGAGCCCTGACACCGTGTATATCATGCGCGTCGCCGTGTCCACGGATGAGGACGGGGAGGAGATTGAGGACTTTGAGCCGGTGGAGGAAGAGCTGGTGGAGCGCTTGATTCCCGTCATCCGCGCGCGCTATGACACCATGGACAGCGTGGAGAAACCCGAATAATTGTCCGAACGCTTTTCTGCAGCCATACAGCAAAAACTCGCCCTGCTGCCGGACCGCCCCGGTTGCTACCTCCTAAAGGAACAGGGCGAGATTTTGTACGTCGGCAAGGCGGTCAATTTAAACAACCGCGTACGCAGCTATTTCTCTGCGCAGCCGCACTCGGCCAAGGTGCAGGCGCTGGTGGACCGGGTGGATGATTTTGACATCATCCTGGCCGCCACCAACTTAGAGGCGCTGGTGCTGGAGAGCAACCTGATCAAGCTGCACCGGCCTTATTACAACATCAAGTTGATGGATGACAAGCACTATCCCTACATCCGTATCAGCTTAAACGAGCCCTTCCCCCGCTTGAGTGTCGCGCGGCGGATAGAAAACGACGGCGCGCGCTATTTTGGCCCCTATTACGGGACGGCGGCCATCAACCAGGTGACGGGCGTGCTGCGCCGCATCTTCCCGCTGCGCACCTGCACCTTAAGCCTGCCAGCCGCAAAGCCCCTGCGCCCCTGCATCAGCTATGAGATGGGGCAGTGCCAGGCGCCCTGCGCCGGCTATGTGTCCCAGGATGAGTATATGAAGCTGGTGGATGAGGTCATCGCGTTTTTGCGCGGCCGCTACAAACCCATTGTAGCCCACCTTCAGGAGGAGATGGGTAAGGCCGCCCGCGAACTGCAGTTTGAGCGCGCGGCCGAGTTGCGCGACAGCATCAAGGACGTGATGGGTTTGATGGAGCAGCAAAATGCGCTGCAAACCCAGCAGGTGGACCAGGACGTGATTGCTGTTGCGCAGGATGGGCTGGACGCCATGGCCCAGGTGCTGTTTATCAGGGGCGGCAAGATGCTGGAGACCCGCGCCTTCGCGCTGCCGCGGGAGGGCAACGAGCCTTTGGATGAGGTGATTGACAGTTTTATCACCCAGTTTTATGAGGACAGGCTGCCCGCGCGTGAGGTCATCTCCCAGGCAACACAGGACCTTAACACAATGGAAACCTGGATGCGAAAAAAGCGCGGTGGCGCGGTGGACCTGATCATCCCCCAGCGCGGAGATAAGCGCCGTCTGGTGGACAACGCCCTGCAAAACGCGCAGGATGCGCTGCAAAAACGCAACGCCAAGGCGCAGGTGGTGCACGAGCGCACCATCATCGCCAGCGAGGAGCTGGCCGCGGCACTTCAGCTAAAGCAGGTCCCTGTGCGCATTGAGGGCTTTGACATCTCCAACACCCAGGGTGCGCAATCCGTGGCCAGCATGGTGGTGTTTGTAAACGGCCAACCATCCAGAAAAGAGTACCGCCACTTCCGCATCAAGACGGTGGAAGGGCCCAATGATTTTGCCAGCATCAACGAGGTGTTGACCCGGCGCTTCAAGCGCGCCTTAGCCCCGGACAAGCCCTGGCCGCTGCCCGATCTCATCCTGGTGGATGGCGGGCCGCAGCAGTTGGCCTTCGCGCTGATGGCGCGGGACAGTCTGGGGCTTCATGTGCCCATGTTTGGACTGGCGGAGCGGCAGGAGGAAATCTTCTTGCCCAGCGCTGATGAACCGGTCATCTTGAACCGCCACTCCCCCGCGCTGCACCTCATCCAGCGCGTCCGGGATGAGGCCCACCGCTTTGGCATCACCCACCACCGCAAGCTGCGGGGCAAGGCCAGCATCCGCTCCCGATTGGAGGAGGTGCAAGGCATTGGTCCTGCCAGGCGGCGCGCGCTGCTTTCCGCCTTCCGCTCGATTAGGGGCATCCAGGAGGCTGATGTGGAGGCGCTTTCAAAGGTGCCGGGCATGAGCAGGCCCGCCGCGCAGGCGCTGTATGACGCACTGCACACAAATGAGCAAGCCGATGCAAGAAATGACGCGTAAGGCGCGTTTGATGAATAGGAAAGGGAGGAAGGCGATGTGAGAACCCGGTTTTTTTGCCTGATGATGGCGCTGGCGCTGCTGTTTTTAATCCCCTTAAGCGCAGGGACGCTCTCCTTTTCTCAAGGCCTGACGGAGTGGAGCCAGGCGCTGGAAGCGGGCAGGTCCCTTGGAGTCACCGCGCAATTTGAGCTGACTGCCTGGCCCAACCTGACGCCGCAGACCGTAAACGCAATCCAAACCTGGCTGGCGGGACATCAGCTGTCACTCGTCGTGAAGGGCCAGGACAGCCTGGCCCAGTTATTGGCGGGCGACCAGGCCCTCTTATCAATGCAAGCCGGGCAGGACACGGAATCCGCTGCTTTAACGCTGTTTACACCGGATGAGCAGCCCCCCGCGCGCTATCTTGGCGACCTTATGCAACCGCCCTGGCAGGTCTTGCTGGGGCAGGACACCTGGCTGCCGGATTTGAACGCGTTTCAGACCGCGCTGACCAACTTGGGCCAGGCTGCGCTCCCGCATTTGGCGGCGTTTGAGAAGCCGGTGAAAACCAGCACCTCCATCAAAAACGTGGGCATCGGCAAAAGCCAGCTGGTCTACACCTTAAAAAAGGACGAGGCGCAGGCCTTCTGGCAGGCGGTATCTGCCGACTTGCTGCCCTTGATGGATGCGGCGGTCTTCGCCGTCACCAACAAGCAGGCGAAGGCGCTGACCGAGAGTCTGCGCACGATGAAGCCTGAGGGCACCCTCATCATCAAGCGCATTTTGGACGCAGATGGACAGGACCTGGGCCTACAGGTGACAGGCACCGTGGCAGTGGACGGCAAAACCCGCAAGCTCACCTTGTTTGGCGGGGTGGTGGATAAGGGGCTGTACATCAGCTTCAAACTGCCCTCAACCAGGGGCAGCGACACCTTTACCGCGCAGATTTCTTTCACCGCTGACAAAGGCAAATTGGCCGGGGACTGGCGCGTCCTTATTGTCGCAGGCAAGCACCGGCGCAACCTCACCGGCAAATTGAACCTGAAAAGCCTTGTGGATGAGAGCGGGGAGCGCATCAGCGGCAAGTTCAGCCTGTCAGACCGCATCACCGGCGATGTGAAGAGCACCTTGGAGTATGTCATCACCCCGGATATCCACTTTACTGGCAACACGCTCCAAGGCAGCCTGCTCTTGCAGGAGATGTCCGGGAAGACTGCCCGGAAGGAAATCCGCCTGGCGCTGACCGGCGCCCTGGACGCGCCGTTTGCCGCGCTTGTGCCGATGACCGAGATGGATTTGCGGACTGCTGCACCGGGGCAAGTCAGCGCCGCGGCGGAAAAGGTGAAAACAGCCTTTTTGCCCCTGATCACCGAGTTTTTGATGGCGCAGCCGCTGGAGACTCGCAGGCTGATCCTGCACGACCTGGGCCGCGACGCCCGCACCCAGGGTGAGAGCGTGCCGGTCACAAATGCAGATCACAACCCCTTTACTGTGATAGATGACCACAAACCGGACGATAACAACAACCATTAAGTCCCGTATGATCCAAAGCACCAAGGAGGAAACCCCATGAAACGATTTCTAGCCCTCTTGCTCGCGACCGTGTTGATGCTGGGTGTGCTGCCCGGCCTGGCCGCGGAATACACCCTGGATGAAAAGCTGTACAAGCAGGTGAAGGACGGCTCCGGCCTGAAAATAACCTTGAAGACGCAGAAGACCGGCGGCGCCTTCAGCGTGCTGGATGCCCCCACCAACGCCCTGCTAAGCGCGCTGCTGCCCGGCGCGCAGGCGGATATCCGCCATTTGCGCGGTGTGGGCATCATGAAAGGCCAGGAGGAGACCGAGGTTAGCCTGACCCAGAATAACCAGCCGGTCATGAGCATGAAGATGCTGGCAGACCAGCAGTATGAGCAGCTGACCTCCACCCTCTTTGGCGCCACGCGCTATGTGGACCGCCGCGACGGCGGGCTGCTGATGGCACTGCTTACCGGGCAGGACACCACCTGGCCCCCGGTTGAAGGTGTATTGCTCAATCTGAACACCGCCGAATCCACCTGGCAGGGCGCGGTCGCCCGCAAGCTGGATGCCTATGGCGTCAAGCTGACAGTCTGGCTGCAGGCTTTCACCAAGACGGAGTCCCTTTATGACGCGCAGAATAACCCGCAAACCAGGGTGACCGTCACCGTGCCAGCGCAGCAGCTAAAGGCCCAGGCCAAGCAGATGCTGATGGACCTGTACAGCGATACGGAGCTGCTGGCCCTGCTCTCCCAGGAGATGAACGCGCGCCAGGCAGCCGCCTACCTGCAGCCCGCCATGATGAACAGCTTCTTCCAGTCGCTGGACCTGCTGCCCTTAAATGGCAACCTGGTATCCGAGCGCCTGCTAAGCGCCCAGGGCACCATCCTGGAGAACAAGCTGACACTGCCCTTGGGAGGCGCGCGCGGGCTCTCCATCGTCAAGTATGTTTTCACCGCCAAGCCCACTGGGGATGTCACCGAAGTGCTGCTTGAATATATGCCCAAGAACACCGCCAACCAAAAGGGCGCTGTCACAGCGCTGATGATGGAAGGCGGCCTGAACGAAGAAACCCGCGAATACAGCTATAAAGGCACGCTGAGCATGCAGCCCGAAAACGGCACCGACGCCTTCACCGTGGACGCGGCTGAGGGGGATGTGCCCGCCCGCGTGTACGATTTCAACCTCCTCTACGCACCGGAGGACGAGGTGGTTGACCGCGCCAGTGAGACCTCCCGCCGCGACTTCTCCTTCAACCTGCGCGTTGTGCCGCAGGGGGACGAGAAGCTGACCGCGCAACTCATCAAAGCCAACATCAGCCTGACCAGCCGGCTCAACTCCCGCTCCGCCACTTATTTCACCGGTGAAATAAGCTGGCAGGACGAGGGCACCCAGGCCCTGATCAAGGCCGACATCAGCGGCAATACCGCCCCGCCCTGGAATATGGAAGCCATCAACGCGCAAGGGGCCACGCGTGTGGACACCATGACAGACGCACAGCGCAAGACCCTGGGCGAACAGCTTCAAAACACCATCGTCAGCGCGTTCACAGCCCTGATGATGCGCACCTTGACCACCACGCAAACGCCCTAGGCGTCAACAGACCAAATAAAGGGGCTGGCACCCAACATGCCAGCCCCTTTGATTGTCGGCAAAATATCTGCAAACACCTTGCCGTTTTGGGGGGACGGGGGGGCATTACGCGCCTTTTGTTTTTCATGTTTCACTGGTCGTGATATAATGTGGTTCGACCTAAGCAAGCGCGCTTGCGCGCTGCTGGCAGGCAAGGAGGTTTCATTGGCTAGTTTTGTGGATCAGGCGGTCATCCGCTTAAAGGCGGGGAACGGGGGCAACGGATGCGTGTCCTTCCACCGCGAGAAATTTGTACTAAACGGCGGCCCGGATGGCGGGGACGGCGGCAAGGGCGGGGACATCGTCCTGGTTGCCGACCACAACCTGCACACGCTGATGGATTTCCGCTACCAGACCAAGTATGAGGCCGAGAACGGCGAGCAGGGCATGTCCGCCCGCCGCACCGGCAAAAGCGGGCAGGACCTCATCATCCGCGTGCCCGCCGGCACCATTGTGCGCGACAAGCGCACCGGCGGCATCATCGCCGACCTCTTTGAGCCGGGCGAGCCGCGCGTCCTGCTGCGCGGCGGACGCGGCGGCCACGGCAACGCGCGCTTCGCCACCGCCACCCGCCAGGCACCCAATTTTGCTAAACCCGGCATCAAAACCCTGTGGCATGAATTCATTCTGGAGCTGCGCACCATTGCCGATGTCGGCCTGGTGGGCTTCCCCAACGCGGGCAAAAGCAGTTTGCTTGCGCGCATCACCGCCGCAAAGCCCAAGATTGCCAATTACCCCTTCACCACCCTGCAGCCCAACCTGGGCATCGCCCAGCACAAGGGGCAAAGCTTCGCCATCGCGGACATCCCCGGCCTGATCGAAAAAGCCAGCGAGGGCGCAGGCCTGGGCTTTGCCTTCCTGCGCCACGTGGACCGCACCCGGCTGCTGCTTCATGTGGTGGATGCCTCCGGCCAGGAGGCCCGGGACCCGGTTTCTGACCTCAACACCGTGAATGAGGAGCTGCGCCGTTATGGCGACCTGGACGCCCGGGCCCAGATTGTGGTGGCCAACAAGATGGACCTCCCTGACAGCCAGCAGCATGTGGATCGCCTCCGGGAAGCCGCGGGGGACAAGCCCTTTTACGCGGTGTCCGCCGCCACAGGCCAGGGCATCGCCGAGCTCATGGACGGCATCATCGCCCTGCTGCCCACCCTGCCGGAAAGCCAGCCCCTTGACGAGGAAGAGTTTTTTGAAGAAGAGCGCCTCATCGGCTGGGAAGCGGTGCGCAAGGAAGACGGTGTCTTTTCTGTCACCGGCGGCTCCATGGATAACCTGCTGGATGCCGTCAATTTTGACAGCTTTGGCAGCATGAACTGGTTCCACCGCACCCTCCGTGCCTCCGGTGTCATCGACAGATTGCGGGAGTTGGGTGCCCAGGAAGGGGACACCGTGAGGATTGGCGAAGATGGCATGGAGTTTGACTACGTGGAGTAGGACGGAGAGACGGGGAGACGTTAAAGACGTCAGAAACCTTTTCTGAAGAAAAGGTTTCCGAACCTTCCAAAAGACGTTTGGAATGTTATCTTTGATCGATTGTAAAGGGTTAAATCCATGGATGAATTGCGCCTGGTCATGCCCTCCCTGGACTATGAAGCCCAGCTGCTTTTATACAAACGGGAAACCCTGGAAATTGAGCCGGTCATCAACGGGGCAAGCGGCCTTGCCGACCTGACGGTTCCCCAGTGGCTGGATCAGCTGGAACAAAGGCGTAAGCCGGAGACCTGCCCGCCCGGCCTGGTGCCGGACAGCACCTTCCTGTGCATCCGCACCGCCGATGACCGCTTGGTAGGGATGATCAACATCCGCCATGTCTTAAACGACTACCTGCGGGATTACGGCGGCCACATCGGCTATTCCATCAGGCCAAATGAACGGGGCCAGGGCTACGGCAAAGAGCAGCTGCGCCTGGGCCTCCTGGCGTGCGGCAGGCTGGGCATCTCCCCCGTGCTCCTGACGGTAGAGCCCTGGAACCATGCCTCCCAAGGGGTCATCCGTGCCCTGGGCGGCCAGTACGAGGACAGCAGAACCACCCCGGAAGGCAAGACCATGATGCGCTTCTGGATTGCACTATAAAACACAAGAAAGGTACATCATATGGAAATGACTGGAAAACAACGGGCGCACCTGCGCGCCATGGCCAACAACCTGGACACTATCCTCTACCTGGGCAAGGAAGGCATCACCGACAGCGTAGTGCGGGAGGCAGAGGAGCTGCTCACCAAGCGGGAACTGATCAAGTGCGCTGTACAGCAAAGCGCCCCCCTCACCGCCCGGGAAGCCTGCAACCAAATCTGCGAAGCGGTAGGGGCCAGCCCCGTGCAGACGATTGGCCGCCGCTTCACCATCTACCGGCGCAATGAGGAAGAGCCGGTTATCACGCTGCCATAAGGCGGGAAGGATTTTTCATGGACAGATCACAGATGATGCCAGCGCTGGTGGACACCCTGCGCGCGCTGGCCAATACCCCTTCCCCCACCGGGATGACGCAGGACATTGAAGCCCTGCTGATGCAGCATTTGCGGAAGCTTGGTTTCACGCCCTGGCAGAGCAAAAAGGGTGCTGTCTTTGTCAAGCTCAATGAGGCAAAGGGCGAAGGCATCCTGCTCTCCGCCCATATTGACACCCTGGGTCTGATGGTCAGATCCATCAAGGGCAACGGCCGTCTGCGCATCACGCAGTTGGGCGGCTTCCCCCTGCAGTACGCCGAGCAGGAGAACGTGCAGGTACATACGCGCGGGGGTGAACTTATCCCCGGCACCCTGCGCATGAACCAGCCCGCCGTGCATGCCAACAAAGACCTGCCCTCTGCCGAGCGCACGGATGACACCATGGAAATCGTGCTGGACAGGAAGGTCGCCACCAAGGAGCAGACCGAAGCGCTGGGCGTCTGCGCCGGTGACTTCATCAGCTTAAATCCGCGCTTTGTGCAAAGCGATGACGGCTTCATCAAAAGCCGCCACATGGATGACAAGGCCTCTGCCGCCGTCCTGCTCACGCTGGCGCGCGCCTTTTCAGAGGGCAAGGCCAGCTGCACGCGCCCTGTTTATTTGCTGTTCACCAATTATGAGGAGGTGGGCCACGGCGCCAGCTCTGCCCATCCCGAAGGCATCACCGACATGATTGCGGTGGATATGGGCGTGGTGGGCGATGATCTGTCCACGGATGAACTCAAGGTCAGCATCTGCGCGAAGGACTCCGGCGGCGCCTATCACCGCGCGCTGACCGGGGAGTTGATTGACACCGCAAAAGCGCACAATCTGGCCTTTGCAGTGGACATCTACCCCTACTACGGCTCTGACGCCGGCGCCGCGCTCAGAGCCGGCTATGACTACCGCCATGCCTTGATTGGCCCGGGCGTCGCCGCCAGCCACGGCTATGAGCGGGTGAACGAGGACGGCCTGTGGAACACCCTGATGTTGCTGGTGAAGTATTTGGGGGAGCAATAGGATAGGGATATGAAGCGGGGAAGGGCATTTTGGAAAATGCCCCTCCCCGAAAACTTTTGACAACTACCCTGCTTCATAGCAGGTTTTTTGTTTGGCAAATAAAAATGAACCCCTGTGGGTTCATGAAATATAAGACATCAAATCCAAAGTTCCCAAGGATCGATCCCCCGTCCCTACTTGGAAATCTGGTCCAAACTCATCCCAAAGCCGGGCACAAACTCGCTGAGGAAGTCCTGCACCTCGGGCAGGTCAATGGCGTGCAGGGTAGCCAGGATGGATTCCTGCGCCTCTAAAAACTCGTTGTTGCCGGCCTTGGTCTCCTCCAGGCACTTGATGTAGGCGCAGAGGCGGTCGGCGGCCTTCACCAGGCTGTGCTCCGCCGTTTTAGTATCCGGCAGCAGCAGGGGTTCATAGGCTGCGCGCAGGTCCTTTGGCAGCATCTGCTTAAGGCGCTGGATGGCGATGCGCTCTATCTTGTGAAACTCCTCCCGGATTTGCGGGTTGTTGTGCTTAATGGGGGTGGGCATGTCCCCGGTGATGACCTCGGACACATCGTGAAACAGCGCGATGGCCATCACGTGCTCCGCGTTGTAATCCCGCCCGTAGCGCACATTGCCGATAAGGGCCAGCGCGTGCGCGATCATGGCCGCCTGCATGGCGTGTTCCATGTCGTTTTCGGGGATCAGGTTGCGCATTAAGCCCCAGCGGCGGATTAGTTTCATGCGGGATAAATAGGCAAAAAAATGGTGCACGGCTCAGACTCCTTCAGGTGATGGGATATGTATCATGCGGCAGGCGACGCCGATATCAGGCAAAAAGCGTTCCAGGAAATCCGTCGTCCGCATTTCCACAGAGGCGGTGTTGACACAGGGATGAAACCACAGGCTACGATAGGCAAGCAGTGCGTCGTCCACCACCAGGGTGACGCGCTTTTCGCGGTCAAACAGCAAGCCCAGCGGGCTGACAGCGCCGCTTTCCAGCCCCAGCATCCCTGGCAGCTTCTCAAGCGGCGCGAAGCTAAGCCGGGACACCCCCAGCAGCTTGCTGACCACGGAGGTGCGAAAGTCCCGGGCGGGCATCAATAAAAGCAGGTAGTAATCCGTCTGCTGACGGTTGCACAGGAAGACGTTTTTGGGCATGGTGGCGCGCGTAAGGTCCAATTCCGGTGTCCTTAAGCAGTCCTCTATCGTCCACTTGGGCTCATGAAAAAAGACCTGGTGGGGGATGTCCATCTCCCCCAAAACCCTGTAGATTTCCGGGCTGTTATCCATCGCTGTCCTTCTTTTTTTGTAAATCCTTCTCAAATCCAAGCTGCCCGGGCTGGTAGTACACGGTGTCCTCAAACCCGGAAGGCATGTAGTTCTGCTGCACCCAGTGGCCGGGGAAATCATGCGGGTAGAGATAGCCCGCCCCATTGCCCAGGCGGCTGGCGCCCTGATAGTGGGTGTCACGCAGGTAAAGGGGCACCTCCCCCAGCTGACCGTGCTCGGCGTCAGCTTTGGCCGCGCCCATGGCGCTGACCACGGTGTCGGACTTGGGCGCCATGCAGATATAGATGATGGCCTGGGTGATGGACAGCCTGGCCTCCGGGAGACCTACAAACTCCAGGGCAGAGGCGGCGGCCACCGCCTGCAGCATGGCATTGGGATCCGCCAGCCCCACATCCTCACTGGCGTGGGCGATGAGGCGGCGGACGATCAGCCGCGGGTCAATTCCGGCGTACAGCAGCCGGGAGGCCCACAGCAGTGCTGCATCCGGGTCGCTGCCTCTCAGGCTTTTACAAAAAGCGGAGAGCATGTCGTAATACAGGGTCTCATCCACGCGCATCATGGGCTTTTGGATGCTGTCCTCGGCAATGGCGCGGGTGATGTGGATGCCGTTCTCATCCGTGGGCGTGGTGAGCGCCGCCAACTCCAGCGCGTTAAGCGCGGTGCGCACATCGCCTGCGGCCACCTGTACCCAGTGATCCAGCGCGTCCGCCTCCACCTGTACATCCATGGTGCCCAAACCGCGCTCTGGATCGGCAATGGCGGCTAAAAGCGCCGTTTTTACATCCTCATCTGACAGACGGAAAAATTGAAACACGCGGCAGCGGCTGACGATGGCAGGCGTCATCGAGATCATCGGGTTTTCGGTGGTGGAGCCGATAAAGCGGATGGTGCCCTCCTCAATGGCGGGCAGGATGGAATCCGACTGCGCCCGGCTCCACCGGTGGCACTCATCCAGCAGCAAATAGGTGTGCTGGCCGTACATCGCCCGGCGCTCCTTGGCCTGTTTGATCACCTCACGCACCTCCGTCACGCCTGAGGTAACGGCGTTTAAGCGCTCAAACGCGCCCTTTGTGGTCTTGGACACCACAAAGGCTAAAGTGGTCTTGCCGCAGCCGGGCGGGCCATAGAAGATGCTGCTGGTGAGCTGGTCGGCCTTTATGGCGCGGTGCAGCAGCTTGCCCTTGCCCACCAAATGCGCCTGGCCTAAGAACTCATCCAGGGTGCGCGGGCGCATGCGGTCGGCCAGGGGGCGCTGGTGCGTGTGCTTTATGTGATCAAACAGGCTCATCACGCTCTTCTACCGAAACCAGCAGGGTTTTGTTGTCCGCAGCCAGGCGCCAGACGCGCTCTTCCCCTGCCAGGGAGCACTCGATATGCATCAGGGCAATGCCGCTGTCAACGCTGTTGAATTTGTTGCCCGCAAAGGAAAGCGTGCTGCCCGAGAAGCTGACGCGCCAGGGCTGACGGTTTAAGGAGGAGGGCGCGCTGCGCATGGACTCCGCCGCGCGGTAGGCCCAGTAGGGCCACAGGGTGGGGTCATCGGGGCTGAAGGCGGTCAGGATCTTGCGCCGGGTCAAGCGGGCGCCGTCCTCATCCTCCGGCACGCCAAAGGGCATGACGGCCATCACCTGCTCGTGTTCCTTGGCGGCCTGCGCCGCTACAATGCGGCGATAGTTGCCGGTAATCCAGCAGCCCTGCAGGCCCTGGGCAGCCAATTCCAAGGCAAAGGCCTCACCGGAGATGCCGGTTAAGAACTGGGCGTTTGGCAAATCCTTCCGCGCCAAGATGACAGCATATTGATGATGGCCTTTAAAGCGCGGGAACAGCGGCAGGCTGACCACCACATCATCCGCGCCGCTGCTTTTGATGGCGATGCGGATGCCCTTTTGGCAGATGCGCTCTGCAGCGTATTCCAGGACAGCCAGCTGCGAAACATCCGCGGGCTCTTTGAATTGCCGGCAGCTAAACCGGCGCGGCATCGCCGCCAGCCAGCGCGTGAGCTGGTTTGATTGGTAGATTGTCTCAAATGGCAGACTCATGCCACGCTCCCCTCCCCTTTTACAGGACATGTGAATCGCTTATTAGTGTAGCATAGCACCCCTGTACATACAACGAAACAGACTGTAAATTCGTTCACTTCATATGCACGCAAAAGGAAGAGCCCGCGTTTGTTGATGGGCTCTTCTTAATAAACTCATTGGGTTTTGGGGGTTGACCTTTCTCTTGAAGGGACAGGTCAAGTATCCTGCACGTCTTAGCCGATCCACTCCTTGCCCCCCATGTAGGGCTGCAGGGCTTTGGGGATCATCACCGTGCCATCTTCCTGCAGGTTGTTTTCCAGGAAGGTGATCAGCATGCGCGGCGGGGCGACCACGGTGTTGTTGAGGGTGTGCGGGTGAAAGCGCTTGCCGTCCTTGTCGCGGGCGCGGATGCGCAGCCGGCGGGCCTGGGCGTCCCCCAGGTTGGAACAGGAGCAGACCTCAAAATACTTCTGCTGGCGGGGGGACCAGGCCTCCACATCACAGGAGATGACCTTCAAATCGGCCAGGTCGCCGGTGCAGCAGGCCAGGGTGCGCACAGGGATGTCCAGGGTGCGGAAGAAATCCACAGAGTTTTGCCACAGTTTCCTGTACCAGTCCATGCTGTCCTCGGGCTTGCACAGGACCACCATCTCCTGCTTCTCAAACTGGTGCACACGGTAGACGCCGCGCTCCTCGATGCCGTGGGCGCCGACCTCCTTGCGGAAGCAGGGGGAGTAGCTGGTGAGCGCCTGGGGCAGGTCCTCCTCTAACAGCATGGTATCGATAAACTTGCCAATCATGGAGTGCTCACTGGTACCGATTAGGTACAGGTCCTCGCCCTCAATCTTGTACATCATGTTTTCCATCTCACTAAAGCTCATCACGCCGGTGACGACCTCCGAGCGGATCATGTAGGGCGGGATGCAGTAGACAAAACCGCGGTCAATCATAAAATCGCGCGCATAGGTGAGGATGGCGGAGTGCAATCGCGCGACGTCGCCGATTAAGTAGTAAAACCCGCTGCCGGAGGTCTTGCGCGCGGCGTCCAGGTCGATGCCCTTAAGGTTTTCCATGATGTCTACATGGTAAGGCACCTCATAGTCTAGCACGTGGGGCTCGCCAAAGCGCTCCATCTCCACATTTTCCTGGTCGTCCCGGCCCAGGGGTACGGAGGGGTCCATGATTTGCGGGATTTGCATCATGACGTCCCTGAGCTGTGCCTGGTAGTCTGCCTCCTGCTGCTCCAGATCAATCAGCTGGGAAGCGATGTCGGCAACATCCTGTTTGACGCGCTCGGCCTCGTCCTTCTGGCCTGTTTTTAGCAGGCTGCCAATCTGCTTGGAGAGGGTGTTGCGCTGCGCGCGCAGCTCATCCGCCCGGACGATGGCGGCGCGGTTTTTTAGGTCCAGCTCGATGGCCTCATCCACCAGGGGCAGGCGATGGTCCTGGAACTTGCGGCGGATGTTCTCCCGCACCAGGTCCGGGTTGGTTCGAATCAGATTGATGTCGATCATGGTGATTTATCCTTTCATTTCGCTGAAATAAAAACGGAGCCCTCTGTCCTTGGGACGGAAGGCTCCGCGTTGCCACCCAAATTACCGTTGCCGGTCAACTCAACGCGCTGTAGGGGGCGCGCCCCGGCTGCTCATCGCAGCCCGCTCCCGGGTGGATAGGTGGGGTTTGGCCGCTGCCTCGCACCAAGCGGCAGCTCTCTTTGGCGTTTGCCCACGGATTCCCGTTCATCGCAATGTGTGGATTATATCATGCGCAGGTGAATTGGGCAAGGTTTGCAAGGCTAGTAGTCCTCCCCCTCGCCTTCCTTGGGCACAAAGCCACGCAGCAGTTTGGCCATCATGTAGCCGGTTTTGCCGTCCACCCACACCTTGCGCCACCAGGTGGTGCCGCCTGTGACGATGACGCGGGTGCCGTTTAAGTACAGGCCCAGGGAATCGCTTTTGCTGCTGCCCTTCCGGCGCAGGTGCGCGCCCTGGCCGTCGGGGTTGTCAATCACAGTCTCCATGCCCTTGGGCTCCGGTGTCAATACGCCCGGGTCCACATCCGCGTACACGGGCTGCGGGATGAGGGCAGAGGCCTGCATGAAGCCCATCTGCCCGCCGTCCAGCATCACGTGCGCAAAATCCTCCGTCACGCCCAGCACAGTGACGCTGCCGCCATTTTGAACAGCGCCCAGTTTTTCGGACTGAAAGCTCTGCGCCGCGCGCAGGGTGAGGCCGTAGTATTTGGGATGCTGCACGGTTGGGTGCGGCTGGCTTGACACGACGCTGCCATAGGGCGCGTCCAGCAGCAGTTGCGCGCGGGGCATGAAGCCCTCCAGGCTGCCGATGCGCACCTTTACAAAGTGTTTGTCCCTGTTGTCCAGCACCTGCACGACGACGCCGTTGTAGTATTTGCCGTGGGTCTTGGCCTTAGCGCTGGCCTTTTGGTACAGGGGCACGCGGATGAAGTGATCCGGGCTGTTAACGATGCCGTAGGAGGGCGCGTCTGCCTCGGTCTTCTCCCGCAGACTGCCCGATTGCACCCAACCTGCTGTTTGGATGCCAGCCGGGTTGAGGTAGAGAATCTGTATAAACCCCCCTTGCTCCCCCAGCAGCAGGCAGGCCATGCCGCTTTGCAGGACGAAGCCTGATACGTCTGTATCATTCGCAGAATTGTAAATCATCAAGTCCGCGCCGGGGTTTAGATACAGCGGCATAAGGGGCTGAGGCGCCGCTGCCTCACTTATCGCAGTAATCGTCAGGGACAGGGTGAGCATCAGGGCCAACAGCGCAGCCAGGGCGCGTGGGAATCTCTTTTGTTGAATCATGGTTTCCTCCTGTAGGGTGAAAGCATACGGGGGCACCTGGCCCCCGCCATACAACGCATGACGGGGCCTGCTTTCATGCAGTGCATCAAAAAAGGGAAGCATGCCCTTCCCTTTTATCATACCCGGCGGGGTGTTTGCGCGGGAATTATTCAGCCGCTGTGCCCCTGTTTAGCCCCGTCCGAAAGCTCAGCAGCATCACCAGCATAGCCAGCGCCGCGGTCAGGAGGAAGGTGACGGTCAAGTTGCCGGGCAGCGTACCGATTAAGGAGGGGAAGACGGTCATACCGCCCATGGTACTGATCATCATCATGCCAATGGCCGAGCCGCTGCGCTTGGGGAAGAGCTGGGTAGCCAGCACCACCAGCATGGGCCAGGTGGGCCCGCAGCCAAAGCCGTACAGGACAACACCCACCACGCGCAGCCAGGTGACGGGCGCTAAGACCATCAGCAGGATGCCGGTTGCCGCGATGTTGGCAAACACGCGGATGCTGATGATTTCCTTGCCGGTTAAGGAGGCGCCGATTAAGCGCGCCACAATCACGCAGCCCCAGAACAGGGAAATCATGAAGGCGCCCATGGCCTCCGTCTCCCCGGCAGAGATAAACAGCAGCTTGGTGTAGGTGGCAGCCACGGACTCATAGCCCAGGTACAGGAACATCATCAGCGCCAGCACCACCATGCGGCGGTTCTTTAACACCTCAAACATGGTGAACGGCGAGTGCCCCCGCACCCCTGTCTGAACCTTGGGGTGCTTAGCGCTCAGCGCGATGAGGGCGATAAATACCGCCGCGATGACCGCGCTGTACAAAAAGACCTGGTGGTGGGAGCCGTACAGCTGCACGATGGCGATGGCCAGCATGGGGCCTACAATGGCGCCCAGGCCAAAGCCCGAATGCGCGATATTCACCCATTTGGAGGCCTCCTCCGGGTTCTCATCGCTGAGTACGGCGCTGGCCATGCCCTCCGTCGGGCCAAAGCCCACGCCAAAGAGGAAGAGGCCCAGGGCGATTAGCATAAAGGCATGGGACACAAACAAGATGGCAAAACCTGCCGTCATGATGGTGGCGGCGGTGATGATCACCCGGCGCTTGCCCACCTTGTCCGCCAGGCTGGAGGACAGCACCAGGCTGGTTAAGGAGCCCAGCGCGTACATGGAGATAAACAGCCCGGCATCCGAGGCCGCGCGGCCCAGGGACAGGGCGATGCGGTCGGCCACGGTGCTAAAGATGTTGATCATCATCCCCAGCACAGTAATAAACAGGGAAAACAGCAGGTTTTGTTGGGTTTTTCGGCTCATCGTTGTAATCAGGTTCTCAATCCGGCGGGATGAGAACCTGGTTTCCTTTCCTGTGTTTGCGCTGGACAGCTTGTTTGTATTCTGACAAAACAGATTTTGCCGCGCACATCCTTATTATCATAGCACAAGCATACGGTTCAAGCAAAATACAGGGCGCCCCATCCCGCTTGTTGGGGGAGGGCGCATGTTCTTATCATACAAAGAAAAACCCGGGAGGGGCATCCGGTCTTGGCGCCCCTCCAGGGTGGTGATGGTTAAAAGCTTACTCTGCTTTGATTTTGATGACCGTCGCGGTGAGGGCATCCAGTTTGAGGCCAAGCAGCTTGTTGTCTTCGGTTTTCAGCTCCACACCGTCCAGTGTCTCAATGGCGTCGACACCAGCAGTGCTGGCATCCACCAGCACCTGCAAGCCCAAAGCGTTCATGGCCTGCTCCGACAAATCCAGGCTGCGCGCTTCACTGTCCGCGTTCAGTGCGACCAAGTAGGTCTCCCCCGTCTGCTTTGACACAGCGGTGAAGGCCAGCAGCAAATCAGCCTCCGCGATATCGGGCGAGAGGACGCGGGCAATCTCCTGCTCGATGTCTTCGGCCTTTGCGTAGCTGAAAGCGTCCGTGCTCTTGCGCAGCGCGATCAAGCCCTTGGTGTAGGCCTGGGTCTTGGCGTGCGGGGCGCTTTCCTCCATGGTCTGCCAGTCAAACATGTTGACAACGTCGGAGGAATCATAGGAGTCGTGGATGAAGTAGGGGTACAGGAAGGGATTTCCCTGCTCGTCCTTAAAAAGGGTCGATTTGTTGGGCGCTGTATCCACCTGGCCCATGTAGTCCGGGTGGCGGAACTGCTTGGTGCGGCCATACTCCTGGCCGGCGTGCAGGAAGATGATGCCCTGGTGGGGGAGCAGCAGGGCGTTGCCGAGGCGCTGCCGGCGCAGGATCTCCTCCTGATGGTCCTTGGGGTCCTTCTTGATGGACAGCGCAATCACGTCATGCAGGGTCAGGTTGTCGTGCGCCTCGATGTACTGGACGATGTCACCGGGGTCGTCCTCGTTGACGTTGCCGGGCTGCGCCTTCAGGTTGTTGATCAAGAGGTTGATGGCGCGCTTGCCGCCGGTTAAAAAGCGGGGCTGTCCCTCTGAGCCAAAGCCGCTTTTAAGCTCGTTGCGCACCTCGTCAGAGAACACGGCCACCGCATCCGTCCTGTCCATCGCGTCCTGATCCGCCGGGGTGATGTCCGTCACCCCCGCATCCCCATTCCAGGTGCGCCAGCCCTCACCAATCCACAGGCTGTTGGGGTTGATTTGGCTGACCTGGTCATAGGCCATCTGCACGGTGTCCAGGTCCAGGTTGCCCATCATGTCAAAGCGGAAGCCATCCACCTTATAGGTGTTTGTCAGGTAGGCCAGGGAGTCCACTATCAACCGCCTGGTCATCAGGTGGGTGCTTCCCACCTGGCCGCCGCCAAAGCTGCCCTTGGGGCGGCCGGCCTTGTCCGTGAAGTAGTAGTAATTGGGCTCGATGTCCTCCAGTAGTTCGACCTTGGCGGTGTGGTTGTACACCACGTCCAGGATGACGCCCATCCCGCGGGCGTGGATGGCCGCCACCAGCTCCTTAAACTCCTTCACGCGCGCAGCAGGGTCATCCGGGTTGGTCGCGTACATGCCGGTCAGGGCGAAATAGGACTGCGGGTCGTATCCCCAGTTGTAGTTTTGTTGCTCAGAGGCGTAGTCCATTAAGCGCTCCCGCTGATGCTCGTTGACATGGTAGTAGTTTAAAACCGGCAGCAGCTGGATGTGCGTGACGCCCAAATCCTTTAGATAGTCCAGTTTTTCAATAAAGGCCAGGAAGGTGCCAAAGGGGGCTGTCAGCTTATCTTCCAAGGCAGGGCTTGAGGTGAAGTCGCGCACATGCGCCTCGTAGATGATGGCATCCTCCCGCGTGACGAAGCCCGGAATGTCCGCGAAATCAAGCGCAGCGCCGATGCGCTCGGGTGCGATGATGGCGGCCTTGCCCACTGTTTCGCCCTGCTCGTTTTGCGAGTTCCAGGCTGCCATGGAATGGGCATAAGGGTCCAGCACCAGGTTTTCGTTGCCGCCCCGCTTGACGCGGAAGTGGTAAAACACGCCCTCCAGGCTTTCAAGGCCTGTGTTATCAGGATTCAGCGTGACCTCCCAGATATGCTCCGGGTTTTGGGTGAGCGGCACAGCGTCCTTCACCACCTTGTGCTGGTCATCCGCCGCGTATAACACCGCCTCCACCGCGTCCGCCGTGGGCGCCCACAGCCGCAGGATGGCGGTGCCGTCCTCCTTGAAGGTCGCGCCCAGCGTGCCCTTTGTCGAGAATTGCTCATCGATCTCCTGCCAGGATGTGCCCTGCGCTTCCTCCTGTGCGGGCGCTGCCTCGGCATAGGGGTTGGTCCGGATGGCCGCATCGCCGTCGCGCAGGTAGATGACGCGGGTTTTGCCGTCCAGCTCCAGCTTGTAGTCCTCCGTTTGCTCACCGTTTTCGCGGTTGACAAACAGGAAACCTACTTCCTTTGCGTTCTGTGACAATTCAATGTCCACATAGGCACCCAGGGGGCCAGTGTCCGCCGTCATGGGTGTGGCGCCTGTGGGCCAGCCGCCCGTCTTTTCTGACGCAGTTAGCACATCGCCCCAGAACCACACGCCCATGTCGGTATAGTCGCGGCTCTCCCGGTAAAAGCGGATGCGCACATGGTTTTCCTGAATCTGCCGCAGGTCCTCAAATGCGACCTGAAGCTGGTTGTTGATCCAGATCTCGCGCATCTTTGGGCTGGCCAGGTCAATCATCAGGTCCTCCGGTGTCAGCTTGTTGCCCGCAGCGTCAATCACCAGCGTGCCCACCTGCTTCGCATCCGGAATCAGCGCGATGTCCAGGTACGCACCGCCCTCCTCCTGCGCGAACAGCGTGCGTCCTTCCGGCCAGGG
Source organism: Clostridiales bacterium (assembly GCA_012728435.1). Classification (GTDB taxonomy): domain Bacteria; phylum Bacillota; class Clostridia; order Christensenellales; family Aristaeellaceae; genus UBA6115. The sequence goes on from JAAYFC010000105.1 coordinate 26,283, forward strand.
GCCGGTCTTCTCTGAGGCGGTCACCACGTCCCCCCAGAACCAGATGCCCAGGTCCTGATAGTTGTTGTCTTCGTTTTGGTAATGCACCCGAAGCTGGTCCTCACCCGCCTCTGCCACCAGGGAAATGGGCAAGAGGCTTAGAACCAACAGGGCGACCAAGAGCAGTCTACGCAGTTTCATCAGGATGTCCTCCTATCGTATTCATTCTTTCCTGATGAATATACCCATTTCACCCTTTTTTGAGCAAACGGTGCAGGCTGCGGCACCCTGTGCCCGGGCCCTCTTTTTGCTGACTCATACAAAGTTGCCTGCCCATGACGGCTTTCGCCCTGATGTGGTAGAATGGGGGCGACCTCCCATGTCTTGCCTTGAACAACATCACAAACACCTGCACCCGCAGCAAAACCAACCAGGAGGAGCTATGATGAACACCCCCCAAACCATTGTCCTTTCGGCTGACAAGCAAGGTTTTTTCACTGTGACCGCGCACGGGCACACCTGGCGCCAGGACAGCAGCCACCGCCCCTGTGTGCGCACCAAAGCGGGCACCCTGTTTTTTGACCAGGCACAGGATATCTCCCTGGCGCCCTATAAAACTGGCCTGGGCGCTGGCTACCAGCTGCGCTACAGCGGCTTTCCCGGCAGTGATGCCGCCTTTGAAACCCTGCTGTGGGTGGACGATGCCACATCCCGGCTGCACTGCCTGTTTGTGCCCTTGTCCCTAAATGAGGTGGTGGAGGTGTGCTGGCCTGCGCCCATGGTGGCAGATGAGCCGGGCAGCTATGCCGTGGTGCCCTACATGCAGGGCTATTTGCTGCCCACCGACTGGCCGCAGGAGGCCCCCAAGCCCCCCTTTAACGGCCAGATGTGCTCCTCCGCCGCCTACATGCCCTGGCTGGGCGAAATCACCCCCAAGGGCGGGTATCTGCTGCACGTCACCAAGCCCTGGGACAGCGCCTATGACTGCCTGCACCCAGCCGGCGGGCCCACCAGGCTGTCTGTCCGTCACCTGCCCAGCCTGGGGCAGATGCAGGATGAGCGCAGCGTCACCTACCAGTTCACCAAGCCCGGGAGCGATTATGTCACCCTGTGCAAGCTGTACCGGGGCATGGCAGAGGAGGCCGGGTTGGCTGTGCCCCTTTCTGCCAAGGGTCAGCGGGCTGATGGCCTGGACCGCCTGATCGGTTCGTCTGTCCTGCATGTGGGCATCAAAACCCACATCAGCCCGGACTCCGCATATTATGACCAGGAACACCCGGAAAAGAATGATGAAATCATCCCCTTTTCGCAGCGGGCAGACCTGGTCAAGCAATTGACCAAAGCTGGGGCCCCCCGATTGTACCTGCACCTGGATGGCTGGGGGGAGCCGGGCTATGACAACCAGCACCCGGATTACCTGCCCGCCTGTGAGAAAGCCGGCGGCTATCCAGGCCTGATCGCCCTGCGGGAAACCTGCCGGGAGCTGGGGCATCTCTTTGGCCTGCACGACCAGTACCGGGACTATTATTTTGATGCTGCCAGCTACGACCCGGACAACGCCCTGATGCTGGCGGACGGCACCCTCTTTGAGTTTGCCCGCTGGGCCGGCGGCTGGCAGAACTACCTGTGCCCCGCCCTGTCCCCCCACTACCTGCGCCGCAACTATACCGAGCTGTTCCGCCAGGGGGTCACCATGGACTGCGTGTACCTGGACGTCTTTACCTGCAACGAGCCGGATGAATGCCTCAACCCCCGCCACCGGGTCACCCGGAAGGAAAGCCTGGCCCACCGCCTGTCCTGCTTTGATTACATGCTGGCGCAGGGCATCCTGCCCAGCAGCGAGGAGGCCATCGACTGGGCCTTGCCCTCGCTGGTCTTTTGCCACTGGGCCCCGTATGCGCAAGGGGGCATCCCCGTGCCCCTGTTCAACCTGGTTTACCACGACTGCGTCCTCATCCCCTGGATGCTGGGCAAAGGCAGCTGGGGAACACCCAAGGGCGACCTGGGCTTCCTCCACGCCCTTTTAAACGCCGGCATGGGCTATGTGGCAGACAGTTTGACCGGGGAGGCCCAAAAGGAAAACCTGGCGCAGCTGAAGGTGCTGTCCGCCCTCCAGACCCGCCTTGCCCACCAGCAGATGGTCAGCCACCGCTTCCTGAGTGAGGATACCCGCGTGCAGCAGGCCACCTATGAGGACGGCACCACCGTCACCGTGGACTTTAACCAGGAAACCTATGAGATTAAGCCGCCTTTGGAAGGCGTATAGGGGCAGAAGGGCAAAATCGGACCCTGTCAAAAAGACTTTGCTGTAAGCGCTTGCATTAAGGAAAACCAAGGAGCATGCACATCGCTGCTCCTTGGTTTTTATATGTCAAACATCCAGCTTACTGTCTGCCCTGACAAAGCCAGGCTTTATTGATAATCAGCCCTTCCGGCTGTCCTCATATTGGGTGATGGCTTCCTGTATGCTATTCGCCCGGCGGCTTGCCAGGGCCTTGGAGATGAACACAATGCTCTCCGGCTGCCGGTAGCCCTCGGGCAGCAGGTCCACATCGTGCTGATCCTTTAAATTGCTGATTTCGTTTTCAATGGAGGCGCAGGCGGCCTTCCCCCAGGTGACCCGCCGGGTCAGGTAGCTGATGTACAGCTTGCGCACCAGGAGGGTGGGCAGCAGGGCCAAACCGGCCATCACCACCCCCGCTATAAGGGCTTCGCCATGGTTGTGCGTAAAATTGCTGGACACCGCCATATAGAAGACCAGGAATGCCAAAGCCGGCACGATGCCCGTCACCAGCTTGCCCGGAAGGCTGTGCCACCAGCGGTGTTTTTCCTGGTAGGTAGCCAGGCTGCTCCTAGCCACATCCAGGCGGCTTTCCATTAAGCGCAGGCGGGGCAGGGCATGGGTGAGGTCGCTGAGGGACCGCAGCTGGGCCTCCAGCCCCTCCTTCTCCCTGGCCTGCTGGGCCAGGCGCTGGTGCAGGGCTTCTGCCTGGGCAGTGGAGCCCTGCAGCATAAAATGGTTGCCGCAGTAATCACACTGGATATAGGGCTTTGTAATGTCAGCCCGTGCCCTGGCGCCGCAGCCCGGGCACTTGATGGAGAGTGTGCTCATCCTGGATACGTCATCCTTTACTTGGTGGTTTTGTCTGCCGCCCTGGCAGTGTAGCCCCTTGTGCCCCATTTGGCAATCCAAGGCCGGCTACATCACCAAAAGGCGCCTGGCATCTGTGATTTCCAGGGCCCTGTCCCCCGCCTGGTGCTCCAGGTGGTGGGTGAGCTCGTGTTTTAAGACCGCTTCAATCAGCCGGTAGGCTTCCGCCTCGTCCTGAAGGTGCGGGTAAACCTGTATAAATGAGCCGTAGTACAGCACAATGCCCCGGCCCATGCTGTGGCTTACCTTATACTCCCCCAGGATGTACGCCGGGATGCCGGAGGCCGTGGCATGGTTTCGTTTGCTGTGTTCCACCACCCCGATGCCCAGGTTGAGGCCGCTGAAAATCTCCTGGGGCAGGCGGCTGGCCGCCAGCTCCAGCAAGCGGGTAAAGGCATCCATGTCAATCATGGCACGCCCCCCACCAGCCCCCTGGGTGTAGGAAAAACCATTGACATGGCGATGATGTCCCTCCTCCTGTTCTTCCCGCTGAAACCATCATACCATAAGTTGCACCTGAGGGATGCCTTGGGCTGCGGGTTTGACCCAAAAGGCCATCGGGCAGATAATAGCGGATGCCAGGTGCTGCGAAAGGCGGGGGCTGCAATCCCGCTTTTCCCTTGCGTTTTTGCAGGAAAAGGCCTACAATGAAATCAGGTTCCAAGCATTCAACACACCACAATACCCATGCATCTTAACCCACTGCAAGGCTGCTGACGCGGCTATGAAGCAGGGCTTTTGCCTTGCGCGCAAGGAGGAGGATGGACATGGGCACCTATTTGCTGATGGACTCGGACAACCCCTACCGGCTGGTATACTATGGCGGGCATTATCAGGACCCCGCCTTGCCCCTTGTGACCCTTGATTACAATAAGGCCTACCAGTTTGACCAATACAGCGAAGCTGAAAAAACCAAAGACCGGGTGTATCAGGACACCAAGGATTTTTATTCCCTCATCCTGGCGCGGGCGGAGGCATACAGGCCCTACCCCTGCCCGGTATGCCTGCAATCCATCTTCGAAGAGGAAGGGGATCATGCCGTTTGTCCGGTATGCCGCTGGGAAAATGACGGCTTACAAGGCTATAACCACAACTACTGGGGCGGCGCCAATCACCTGAGCGTCAACGAAGCCCGGCTGGAATATTTCTTGCTGTCCCACCCCTTCACAGCGGCAAAGGCCGCGGTGCTTCGGCTGCAGTACAAGGAAGCAAGAAGCGCTGTGGGAATTCGGATGGGTCAACTGAACCAGCAGGAAGACAAGATACGCTATGACTCCCTGCGGGATGAACACATCGCCCGCAGAACCGGTTACATGAACAAACTGACCCAGCTGCTGCTAAGCCTGCTGGGGGTGATGCCCGAGGGCACCACCGACATCATCCCGCCGCCCGGGTTGCTGGCACAGTGGCTGTCCAGGGAGTGAGCAAGGCAAAAGGAGCAGGGGTTAAAGCACCCGGGCCAGCCCATTAGCTGCCCGGGTGTTGTTGAATGTCGACAAAGTGTCTGCATACACTTTGTCGTTTTGGAGGAACGGGCATTTTCCCTTGGGAACTAAAGTTCCCGGCCAGGGAAAATGCGAGGAATGCATTGCTACGCAATGCCCCGCCCGCCCGGCAGAGCCGTGCGATACGATTTCACTCAGAGGGCTGTGCCCTCTGAAACTCCCATTTTGTATAGTTTGTCTTCATTCTGAAATACCCGGGCAAGCCCATTGACTGCCCGGGTGCTGTTTTTATGATTTTCGCTGAAATGATTGAAATCTTGATTGGATGCCGCTCATCCTTCCAGGAGATGATAAAAGCGCCCGATGATGGGGAAGACATAGGAGGCGTTCTGGGACTGTTCCCTGGCTTTCTGGCGTATTCCCTTCCTCCCGGAAATCAAGGAATGGTACAGGGGCAGAAGGTCAACAACATCCTTCTCTGTGATGGTTCTTGGGGTGGTCATCCTGCAGCTGGGTTTATGCTGGATGGCGTTGTCAACTTTGATGCTGCTGCCCTTTTTGACTGCCCGGAACCACAGGCCTTTGATTGTTTGAAGTTCAAGACCTGTTCCATCCAGTGCTGCCAGCACCTGGCTCCAAAACTCTTGTGGGTTCATTGCGTCTCCTGCATGTCCTTCCGGTTATTCTTCTTGAGAATGACTACAAACAAAAACTCCCGTCCCCTATGTTCACTATCAATATACCTGGCTGCGGTGTCCTGTTTCCAGCATCAGGATGAGTAGTTGTCCCTCCGGAATGTCCGCAATCAGCCGATAATCGCCCACCCGATAGCGCCATATCCCTTTTAGGTTGCCAGACAATCCCGTGCCATGCAGGCGGGGGTTCTCGCAGCCTTCCAGGTTCTTCCGTACCCAGCCCAGGATCAAGGCTGCTGTCTGACGGTCCAGTTTATTGAGCTGTTTCAAGGCAGTTTTAGTAAGCTGCACTCGGTAGCTCATTGCAGACCCAGCTCTTTCTCAACCTCATGAAGGGTGTAGGTGACAGGGTCTTTTTTGAAGGCTGCCATGGCTTTGTGATAGGCGGCCAGGTCGTGCTCGTCCTCAATGCGCTCCAATACGGACCGGCGCACCAAATCTGACACCGTCATGCCCTTGAGCTCTGCATACTTCTTGATGATGTCGGCCTCAGCCTTGCTGAGCCTGACTGAAATGCTCACGCTGTCACCTCTTTGTGTATTGCATTGTAATACGTTGGTGGATGCCCTGTCAATGAGCATGAAGAGGTTCAAGGGTCAAGGACCCTTGTCTGGGGGTCCGGGGATCATCTCCCCTGGTCATTCCAGCATTGTCTCCTGTTCTGCCCGCATTGATTCAGGGGTGGTATCGGAGGGGTGTCCCCTCCGGTTGTAATCGTATCGCACGGCTTTGCCGGGCGGGCGGGGCGTTTTCGCAAAGCGAAAACATTCCTCGCATGTGCGCCGGCCGGATGCACAGCATCCAGGCGAACATGCCCAGGCTCTCAGCCGCACCTGGACGCAAGTCCAGGTGCGAGGGCGTCAGCCCTTGATCCCGCCCCTTGCTACGCCCCGGATGATCTGTTTTCTTGCAAACAGGAAGAGGACAATCATCGGCAGCACGGTCACGGTGGAGGCAGCCATCAGCAGCTCAAAGTTGGCGCCGACCTCGGTTGTGAAGTGGTACAGGCCAAAGGGCAGCGTACGCCTCAGGTCGGACTTGATGACCAGCAAGGGCCACATGAAGCTGTTCCAGGAAGCCAGGGCGTTGAGCAGCACAATGGTCACCAGGGAGGGCCTGGCGATGGGCACCATCACCCGCCACAGGTACTTCCAATTGGTGCAGCCGTCCACGCGGGCGGACCAGTACAGGCCGCTTGGGATGGACTGGAAGAAGTTGCGCAGGATATAGGTGTAAAAGATGCTGCTGGTAAAGGGGATAATGAGGGCGTAGAGGGTGTCGTACCCGCCCAATTTAACGATGGTCTGAAAATTGGTGATGACCAGCATCTCAAAGGGCACCATCATCATGGACAACAGCAGGGAAAAGAGAACTTCCCGCCCGCGGAACTCCAGACGCGTGAAGGCAAAGGCCGCCAGGATGGTGGTAAAGGTGGTGACGCTGACAGAGCCCAGCACCGTGAGCACGGAGTTGAGGAAATAGCGCGCGAAGGGCGCTTTTTCAAAGACGATTTTGAAGTTCTCAAAATTTGTCCAATTCTCCGGGAACATGGTGGGCGGGAAGTAGTTCATCTCGTTGTAGGTTTTAAGCGAGGAGGACAGCATCCAGAAGAAGGGGAACACCATCACCAGCATGCCAAACACCAGCAGGGTATAGCGGATGATGCGCGCGGTGAGCGGCTGCAGGGTGTAGCTGTGATCCAGCATCAGCGAGACGACCAATAGGCCAATGCCCGCAAGGAAGGCCAGGAGCGCCAGCAGCTGGTTTTGCGTGATGAGCAGGATGGGCAAAGCGCCCGCCATCAAAGCCCAGCTAAAGGCGAAAAGGCCGGTTGCCAGCGGGACAGATTTTTGACGTGCCTGCGGTTGTCTAATCATATTGCCACCTCCGCTGGATGAAGCGCTGCAGCATCGTAAACAGGAAGATAATCAAAAACAGGACGATGGCAGCAGCGGCCGCGCGCCCCAGCTCGCGGTTGTTGTCGTGCATCATGTCGTAGATGTAATACACCATGGTATACAGGTTTTTGGCCGGCCCAGGCGAGCCGTTAAACAGGACCACCACGGTGGAGAAAACCTTGAACGCGCCGATGGAGTTGATGATGAGCACCAGGGAGATGGTGGGTGCCAGCAGCGGCACCGTGATGCGCCGGAAGATGCGGAAGGCGCGCGCGCCGTCCACCCGGGCGACGGTGTAATAGCTCTCATCGATGTTTTGCAGGCCCGAGAGCAGCAGGATGATGGTGAAGGGCAGGGAGTTCCAGATGCCAAAGATGATCAGCGCGGTCATGGAGTGGCTGATGTCGCCCAGCCAGTACAGCGGATCCACGCCAAACCAGCCCAGGATGGCGTTGAGCAGGCCGAACTTCTGGTTGAAGATCCAGCGCCACACCATGCCCACCGCGGTGACGGAGGTGACCATCGGCAAAAAGTAGGTGGTTTGGAAGAGGGCGGAGAAGCGCAGCTTCTGATTGAGCAGGTAGGCAATCACAATTGCCAGCGCTGCCCCCACCGGCACCGTTACCAGCACGTAGAACATGGTATTGCGAAGACCTTGTAAAAAGTAGTTGCTGGTACCGGCCTCACCGAAGATGACGTACCTGTAGTTGCCGATGCCCCAGCCGGCAAAGCTGCCGTCCAAGCGATAATGCTCCTGAAAGCTCATGATGACCACGCGCACCACCGGGTACAGCGAAAAGAGGGCTACCCCCACAAAGAACGGCAGCAGGTAGTCCATCGGTTCCAGCCGCTGGCCCAGCCGCGCGCGCTTCTCCACATCGCTGCGCAGGTAGTTAAAAAGCAGCGCGCCCGCAAAAAGGAGCAGGAAAGCGCCCAGCGCTAAAAGCGGCGTATAGTAGTACATGAGGGGATAGTATGGCTCGTTGGAGGCCAGGCCGACGCGCACATCGCCCAGGGTAGTGTCGCGCATCAGCTGCTCCGCCTGCGCGGTCAGTGAGGCGATGAGGTCCTCACGCAGGCCCAGGAAGCGCTCCTTCATGCCTGCTTTTAGCCCCTCCTCCCCCAGCCGGCTGATTGCGCCTTCATACAGGGTGTCGATGACCAGGGTGGCTGCCTCCCGCTCCGGGGCGTTCTCCTCCACCAAGCTGGTGACAGCGGTTTTGAGGCCGCGCTTCTTAGAGTGCATGCCCGTATTAAGCTGGCGCTGGATGGCGTCCTCCTGGCCTTCGCCCAGCGCGGTTTTAATCAGCGCGGTCCCTTCGTCCATAAACAGGTTGGCCTGCAGGGTGTTTTGCATCTGATCCACCTTGCCAATCAGGCGCTGGCGCCCCATGATGCCTAGGCCCAGGGCAAGCGCGCCTAAAAGGACAAAGAGAACGATGTGCACCACCACCCGCCCGGGTCCAGCCCGGCGCGGGATATAGGGCGCGCGCGTTTTGATCTGCCTTGTGCTCATTTAGATGTACCTCTCCCCCGTCTTCAAATCAAACACGAAGACGCCGCGGTCCTTTAAGCCCAGCACCACCTGGTCACCTGGCTTGAGGCCATAATCCGATGCGATATAGGCGCGGAAGTGGGTGCCGCCAAAGGTCAGGACGGCCATTTCCTCCTTGCCCATCTGGAACACGCTGTCCACCTGGCAGGCGAGGCGGTCGTCCCGGGGCTCTTTTTCCACCACAAAGCTTTCTGCGCGCACGGACAGGTTCACCTGTGTCCCCTCCGGGATTTTGCCGGACAGGTTCAGGTTGACCCGGCTGTTGTCATCCATCACAAACAAATCGCCCGCCACCTTGCCCGGGAAGTTGTTGATGGGCGGGTTGCCCAGGAAATCCGCCACAAACTGGTTGGCAGGCTGGTTGTATAGCTCTTGGGGCGCGGCATGCTGCTGCAGGTAGCCATCCTTCATCAGCACGATGTGGTCAGAGATGGACATCGCCTCCTCCTGGTCGTGGGTGACAAAGATGGTGGTCACCTGGGTTTCCAGCTGGATGCGGCGGATCTCCTCCCGCATCTCAAGCCGCAGCCGCGCGTCCAGGTTGGACAGCGGCTCATCCAGCAGCAGCAAACGCGGGTTCTTGACCAGCGCGCGGGCGATGGCCACACGCTGCTGCTGGCCGCCGGAGAGCTGCTTGGGCTTTCTGGACAGCAGGTTGCCCATGTGGACCAGTTCCGCAATCTCCTTGGCACGCCTCACACGCTCCGCCTGGGGCACCTTTTGGATTTCCAGCGGGAAGGTGATGTTGCCCATCACCGTCATATGCGGGTACAGCGCGTAGTTTTGAAACACCAGCCCGATGCCGCGCTGCTCGGGCGGCAAACGGGTGACGTCCTCCCCGTCAAAATATATTTTGCCGGCTGTCACCGGGATGATGCCTGAGAGCATGTTCAGCACCGTGCTCTTGCCGCAGCCGGATGGCCCCAGCAGGCACACCAATTCCCCGTCGCTTAAGGTGACGGTGAAATCCTGCACCGCCCGGGTAGCACCAAAGTGTTTGGTCAGCCCTTCCATGATGACTTGCATGATGACTCCATTCCGCGCAGTAACGCACTGATTGATATGCACGCAGTTGTAATGCCCTTATCTTACCCAAATACGCCGGTTTTTTCAATGAATCCCCAATAAAAAGTGGCAAGGGATGTCTCCCTTGCCGCTTTTAGGGTTTGTTCGTGATTTAGAGCTTGATGCCCAGCAGCGCCAGCAGGTTGTTGTTGGCAAAGACCGCCACGGTCACCAGGGAAACAGTGGCCATCATCTTGATGAAGATGTCCAGGCAGGGGCCGACGGTGTCCTTCAAGGGGTCGCCGACGGTGTCGCCGATGATGGCGGCGTCATGCGCGGGGGTGCCCTTCTCGTGGCCTTCAATCGCACCGGTCTCAAGGTATTTCTTGCCATTGTCCCAGGCGCCGCCTGCGTTGCCGGCGAAGATGGCAATCATGATCGCGCACACGGTGGAGCCGATGATCAGCCCGCCTACAAAGTGCGGCCCTAAGATAAAGCCGCAGCCAACAGGCACCAGGATGGCCAGCAGGGAGGGGATCTTCATCTCAGAGATGGCGCCCTTGCTGGAAATCTCAATGCAGGTTTTATAGTCGGCCTTAGCCTTGCCTTCCAGCAAGCCAGGAATCTCGCGGAACTGACGGCGCACCTCGTCCACCATCTTGCGCGCGGCCTTGGCCACGGCTTCAATCAATATGCCCGAGAACAGGAAGGGCAGCGCACCGCCGATGATGGCGCCCGCCAGGGTCATGGGCTGGATGATGTTGAGGATCAGCGGGGTGTTGAAGTCGTTGAAGGAGTACAGATAGGAAATCATCAGCGCCAGGGCAGCCAGGGCGCCAGAGCCAATCGCAAAGCCCTTGCCGATGGCGGCGGTGGTGTTGCCCACGGAGTCCAGGGTGTCGGTGATGCGGCGCACCTCCGGGTCCAGGCCGCTCATCTCCGCAATGCCGCCCGCGTTGTCGGCGATGGGGCCGTAGGAGTCCACGGTCACAGTGGCGGAGACGAAGGACAGCATGCCCATGGCGGCCATGGCCACGCCGTACATGCCGGCTGCATAGTAGGAGAAGATGATGCCCATGCCCAGGATGATGCAGGGAAGCATGGTGCTCTTCATGCCAACAGCCAGGCCCTGGGTGATGGTGAGCGCCGGGCCTTCAATGGAGGCCTGCGCCAGCCTGCGGGTGGGCTCAAAGTGGTCGGAGGTGTAGTACTCCGCCACCATGCCGATTAAGACGCCGGACACAACGCCGATGGTGGAGGCAATCCAGGGGGAAACAAAGCCTGCGCTGAAGCCCAGGGTGGCGCGCAGCAGGCTGGCGTCATATTTGCCAAACATGCCCCAGGCCACAAAGAAGCCCGCCGCAATGGTGCCGGCGGCTGCCACATAGGTGGAGGCGTTCAGGTCCTTGTGCGGGTCGGCGGTCAATTTGGTCCGCAGCAGCAAGGAGGCGATGCCCGCGATGCAGGCAATCATGCCGATGGCCACAAACGTCATCGGGAAGACGATCAGGCTGTTGAGCAGTTCCGGGGTCATGCCGGTGCCCTCAGCCACGGATTTGGAGAACATGTGATAGGCCAGAATAATGCCCGACGCGATGGAGCCCACATAGCTCTCCAGCAGGTCGCTGCCCAGGCCGGCGACGTCGCCCACGTTGTCGCCCACGTTGTCGGCGATGGTGGCGGGGTTGCGGGGGTCATCCTCGGGGATGTGCGCCTCGGTTTTGCCCACCAGGTCCGCGCCCATGTCGGCGGCCTTGGTGTAGATGCCGCCGCCCACGCGGTTGAACATCGCCACCATGGAGCAGCCCAGCGCGTAGCCGGACAGCGTCATGGTAAAGGGGTTGATGGAAAGGCCAATCAGGTTTTTGTAGGTGGCCTCCGTCTCGGCGACCTGACCCATGCGGTAGCCAAAGACGTAATACACAATAAACAAGCCCAGCAGCGCGAAACCGCCCACGGACAAGCCCATCACAGAGCTGCCCCTAAAGGCCACCTTCACGGTCTCGCCGATGTCACGGCTTTCTTTTGCGCGGTTGGACACGCGCACGTTGGAATAGGTGGCGGATTTCATGCCCACCAGCCCCGCAAGGCCGGACATGATAGCGCCAATCACCAGGGAAACCGCTGCGTGCCAGGTGGTCAGGACGGCCAGCACACCGGCCACCACCAGCACTGTGAGGTACAGGATTTTGTACTCATAGGCGATAAAGGCATTGGCGCCAACGCGGATCGCGGACGCGATCTCACTCATTTCCTCGGTTCCCTCGGGCAGCCGCTTCATCGTGACATAGTTGAACGCGGCAAAGCACAGGGCGAGGATGGCGGCGAAGAGGACCAGGAGAATCAATAAGCTCATGCTTCTTCCTTTCACCGGGTTGTTCCGGGCTTCATTATATCTATGAACACCGCAAAAAGCGGGAAACATAGGTGGACGGGTTGAAACGGTCACGGGCTACCCGCAAAGCCATGGCGGCCTTCACGGCTGTGAAGCGCACACCGCCTTCCTATAAAATAGTAAAAATGCGATAGAAAATCAAGTCTTTTTGGTCATTAAACGCAAATTTGTCGGTTGATGGAACAAGACGCCCATAGAAGCGCCGCGGTTTTGCCAATTCGTTCACTGATTTATCCAAACACGTAAACAGGGCTGCCGGCTGGCAACCCTGTTACATTGGTTTGTTTTCGTTTACTTGCCTTGCAGCGCGGCGTTGGAGAGGATGACGGCCTCGTCCCAGGCCTCATCCGCTGTCATCTGGCCGCTGGCAGCCTTGATCACCGCGTCCGCAATGGCGTTACGCACCACGTTGGCGCCGGTCACCGCGGGCAGGGAGCCTGCCATGCCCAGGTGGGCCTGCACGGCGGCAAGCGCCTGGTTGGCCAGGGAATCCTGTCCAATATAGGCCTTGTAGGCATCGGTCTCACGCGTCCAGGCATAGGGCGCCAGCGCGATGACGGACTCGGCCCAGCCGGCGTTGACCTCGGGGGAGATGAAGTATTTCACAAACTCGTAGGCACCCTCGGCACGGGCATCATCGTTGTAGTAGAACACGATGGGGCCGCGGTTCCAGGAGGGATACCAGGTGTCCGCGGGCATGGGCGCCATGGCAAACTCAAACCCGTCGGGATTGATGTAGGGGAAGCCGGCAGAGGAGCCGATATAGGAGGCAACCTGGCTAGAGCCAAAGTCAACGGAGAAGTAGTTGCCAACAGAGGTCAGGGAAACCAGGCCTTCCTTGGCCAGGTCGACTAGCCAGGCCACCTTGGCGCGCACTTCGGGCGTATCAAACAGGACTTTCTGGTTGGGCACATCGATGTAGCCGGCGCCCGGGGTTTCCATGATCAGCATCTGCACGATGTCCGTCAAGCTATCCGTGCCCAGGAAGGGGATGTTCTTCGCTTCCTTCACCTTGCGGGCGGCCGCTTCCAGCTCCTCCCAGGTGGTGGGCACGGGGATTTCCAGTTCCTCAAGCAGGGTCTTGTTGTAGAACAGGATGGGGCCGGTGGTGTAGGCGGGCACATAGTGGATGAGGCCATCCTCAAAGCCCAGCACTTCGCCTTCCAACACGCCCTTGGAGAGGGCTTCCTCAAAGCCCTTGATGCCGATCTCTTCGTCATAGATGTACTGACTCAGGTCCGCCACGTGGCCGCTCTTCACGTACTGGGCGGCTTCTGAGGGATAGTTGAAAATGATGTCCGGGCCAATGCCTTCCAGCACGGCCGAGTAGACTGCCTTGGTGAAGTCCGCGTTGGGCTGCTGGTGCATCACCATTTCAACGTTTTCGCTCTGTGCGTTGAAATCCTCCGCGGCCTTGAGCAGGTAGGCTTCCTGGTCGTCTGTAAAGGTATACCAGACTGTCACCTTGGTCTTGGCTTCCGCGGCCTGCTCGTCCACGGGGCGGGTCAGGAAATAAATCCCGACGGCGCTGGCGATGACAAGCGCGACAATCATGATGGTGGTCCAGGTTTTCTTAGACATGGGTTCCTCCTTCAAATCCTTTGCCTCAAAACGTATCGTTTTGGGCACACATAATATCAGGCTTTGCCCTGTACTTATAGTATACCTGTTTTCACCGATTGCAAACGGTTTTGTGTAAAGTTTTAGGGCTTGTCCGTCCCATTTTCCTGCTCGTTTTGCAGCTGCTGGTATCGCTCCAGCGACTGCAGGATGCCCTTGGGGAAGGGCACACCCAAAAGGGCGGCGTTTTCCACCACGGAGAAGGCCTCGTTCGCGGCATAAAAGCCAATGACGCTCAGCCGGCAGACGCTGGTGCCCAGCAGCTTGTCCAGCGCCGTGCCCAGGATAACCAGCAGCACCATCAGCAGCTTGCGGCTTAAACCCAGGAACAGCTGGCTGGAACGGAAGCTGCCGCTGCGGGTTTTGTCACTTTTCTGGCAGAAAGAGACGGTTAAACCGCTGATTACATCCAGCCCCATCAGCAGGAACATCACCGCCAGCGCCCCGTCCCAGCCGCCCAGGGCGCGTGATAGATAGGCCAGGGCGGTCATCACGATGGCAGCCGCCCAGTGTAAAATCTGTTTCATTTGCTCTCCTTTTATGTTATAGCGTGAAGGAATAAGCGTGTTCCTCATCATCCAGCGACGCTTCCGCTGCCTGTATCGGGTCTGGCCGCGGGAAGAGGGCCTTCATGGTGTCTTCATCCGCAGCGCCGCTGCTGACAAGCCCCGCCACCTTCTGGAAGGCGACCACCGCACAGGCGGTTTCGCTGCCATAGATGCCGTCTATCCCAAAGCGGGGCAGGGGGTAGCCCAGGCGCGTTAACTGGGTTTGCACGAGGCGGACCGATTCGCCGCGGTCGCCCGGCGCAAGGTGCAGGGCATGCAGGTCGATTGCGGGCCTTGAGGGCGCAGGCTGGGCAGGGGCGGACGGCTCCCCGCCTGTTTTCATCAAGGAATCCGGCAGCGGGAAGCCCCTGGGAAAGGCCATGTGCGTCCAGGGGTAGGCGGTAAGCTTGCTTTTGATCACACCCACGGCGTGCCCCCTTGCGTCCACCACATAGCCATTGCCCAGGGAGATGCCCACATGCGCCATCTTGCGGGCGTCCGTGTCCCTCCGGAAGAGCACGCAGACATACCTGGCCGCAGCCATGCTTATCTGGCCGCGGTATGCCCAGGCCGCCTGTGCCTGCCATTGGGAGGTTGCGCCGGAGGGCAGCAGGATGCCCGCCGCCTTCAGGGCATAGCGGCTTAGCTGCGCGCAGTCATAAGCTGGTTTGCCAAGGTATCTGCATCCCGCGCAGCTGGCTGTCTTCCCCGACAGCACAGGGCAGGATGTCCTGATGCTGCTGGCCATGGCGGGGTATTGCTTCATCCGCGCGCGGCGATACGCCGGCGCACAGGGCTTGCCCGTGCCGCCGTAGACATAGGCGGCGCCGACTGACTTTTGCAAAAAGGTCATCATTTGTTGTACATCCATGCTCATACTTCCTGTAATATCAAGGTCACCGGGCCATAGGTGAGGATGCCTGCCTGCTCATACAGCACCTGGGCGGAAGCGGACAGGCAGCGCGCGGTGAAGGACTGGTTGCCGGCGGTTGAGGGATCCCGGAAGGTCAGCGCCAGTGAGGTCTTGTTCGCGGCGCCCAGCAGCTGCTTGGCCTCATTTTCTGTCATGAAGAAATAGCAAAGGCGCACCTGGCGCAGCAGGCGGCCCTCCTGTGTCACCCACTGCGTGCTTACTTCATCTGCGTCCTTCATTTTCACGCCGTCAATCAGGATGTTGATGTTCAGCGCATAGGGCGCGGGCAGCAGCGCGAAAGTGCCGTCCGCCCCCCGCGCTGCCCTGCCTTCAAAGGCCAGGATTTTTAGGTAGAAGCCCGTCTGCGCCTCCTGGTCATCCCGCGCGGACATGAGCGCAAGGCCAGCCCTTCTCATCGCGCTGTCCGCCAAGTTGCTATAGGTGTCCCCCTGCTCCGGCGTGTTCACCCGCAGCGTGACCGCGATAACAAGCCGCACCGTGCCTGCGCTATGCCTTTCCCATTGCTTTAGATAAAACACGCAGCCGGGCAGCGCCGGCGTGTGCTGCGGCCAGGCGCGTGCTACCGGGCAGGGCAGCCCTTCCTTCAAGGCCAGGTAAATCTGCCGCATCATTGGCTCAGCTCCAGGTGATAGGCCACATGGCGCGGGTACACCTGCACAGCGGTCACCACAAAGCAGCGCGGGTCGTCCTCAAAATACAGGCGATCGCGCTCACTAACCGCTGGGCTGCCCTTTGGAATCAGTTTCCAGGTAAGGGCCAGGCGGATGCCCGAGGGCGTGCGCGTCACCCGCTTTTGCGGCGGCAGGCGCAGGCCGCTGAAATGGAAGCCCTGCGGCGTTTCCAGTCGCGCGATGCCGCCCGTTGTATCCACATAGGCCGCCGTCTTCTTGCAGGTGACCTGGCACAGCGACCTCTTCCTCAGCCGCATCATCGCGCCTGTCCCGCGCGAGCCATACGGTAGGGCCGCAGCTGCAACCGCACGGTGTCGGGCAGCCCCTCAAACCAGGAAGTGATGTCCCCTTCTGCCCGCCTTGCTTCCCCTTCCGCCCCGCGCTGGTTATAAAGAACCAGCGCCAGCAGCGCCCGGGACGGATCAATGCGCGGCGTGTCGGGCAGCTCCTCCCGCCCCAGGTAGCCGCAGATGAGGGTGTCCGCCAGCAGGATGTACTCCTCCAGCACACCGGGCTCATCCGGCTCCTCCCCCATCAATTTGATGAGGCGTTCCTTGACTGTCATCTTGTTCTCCTTTCATACTTGACGAAAACTTTAACGCACTCATGGGCAGAGCAATTTTTTGTCACCCGCAAAGACGAATGAAGGAGGCGTAGCCGCAGCCTACGCTGACTGAATGAGTCAAAGCGGTGGCGAAAAAGAGCCTGCTCATGGAAGCGTTAAAGATTGAGTCTAGTATCACACCCAGCACCTCAAGGCATGGCCAAAGAAGGCTGGACCCCGCCCTGCCCATAACAGGCAGGGCGGCGTTTTGTTTAGCCCGCGTTCACCTGCAGGTGGCAGGCTTTTTGCGGTTTGTTCTGGCCGTCCACCAGGATGGCGTGTATATAGGTGTTGCTGCCGGTAGCAATCTCTGTCTGGGCGTCCACCCAGGCGGTGGCGCCGGTTACCGCGGTGCCAAAGGTCAGGGCCTTATTGGGGCTGCTGTCCAGGGTGTACACCCACTTGCAGGTGGCAGGCGTCATGTTGTCCGGGATGATCAGGCGGGTCTTGCCCGCGCTGCCCGGCAGGCTCATGATGCCCGCCGTGTCCGCATCCAGGGTTTCAACACCCAAAAAGAGGGACAGGGCCAGCGCCTTTGAGTCGTCATACAGGTAGGCCGCGCAGTGTTTGGAGGCGTAGATGGTGTCACGCATGTACTCCGCCTCGCGGTTCACCTCGATGAAGGTGCCGGTCTTGTTCACCAGGCGCAGCGCGCCGGGCTTTATGATGTAATAACGTTTCTCCCCCCGTTCTGCGTCCGCCTTCACCCGGCTGGACACCAGGATCTGGCAGCCCCAGATCTCGCCCATCACGCCTGTGAAGATGGCGCGTTGGCCCAGGTCGCTGGCGCGGATGAAGTCCGGGTCCTTGCGCAGGGCGGCAAAGCCCTCCGGGTCCACCAGGATGACTTTCTCGCCATCCAAATCCTCCCCAAAGAGGGTCAGTCCATCGGCCACAGCCGCAGCGGACAGGCCCGCCACCGGGTAGAGGCGGCCTAGGGGCAGCCTGCCCATTTCCGCAAACAGCGCGTCGTCCACCGCATGGTCGATGGCGTGGGCCAGCTGCGCCGCGGCCTCGCCCACCGGGTCACCAAAGCCGGACAGGCGCACCTCATCCGTAATCTGGACGGCCTTGGCATACTTCCTCACCATGGCTGCCACCGCGAAGGAGGTGAGCAAATTGGGCGTTACGCGGCCGTTCTCGGCCACCTCCTCGGCCTTGCCGATATAGCGGAAGGCCGGAAACTTCAGGGTGTCCCCCGGCTGGCCTTTGAGGGTGTTGTCCTGCACCGCAAGCGGCAGCAGGGACATCCTGCCGCCCAACTTGGTCTCCACCAGGTCGGACAGCACCTCCGGGATGATGACATTCATTGTGGTTGTGGTTGACATATCTTCCTTCTCCTTACTTTATGATGGGTCCGCCAGCTGCTTGTAGCCCTCCGGGTCCTCCATAAAGAGGCGGGCGCGCTCTAAATAGCTGGCAAAGGCGGGGCTGGGCGGTTTGGTCTGCTGGGGTACGGGCAGCGCGGGCAGCGCTGACGGATGCCTTGAGGCCAGGGCGGCGATGCGCAGGGCGGATGCCACCGCGCTGTCGCTGCCATAGTCCACGTGGCTTAAGATCTCCTCCGGCAGGCCCAGGGCCAGCAGGTTCTCCCGCGCGTGGAAGCGCCGCTCCCGCTGTAACAAGGCCTCCTCCCGCGCGGTGAGCTCGGCCTCCTTTTGCGCCAGGTCATTTAGCGCGGGCTGCATCACCTGGTCTTCTTCATGCCGCGATTTTAGGACATCCACCCTCTCCGTTTCCGTCAGCTGCTTCGCGGTTTGATCCTGTTCTTCTGTCTGCATGTGTTCTGTTTTTTCCAGGTCCGTGTTCATTCCTTCGCTCCTTTCTTATTGCAAGTTGTCTGGTTTGCTATCCTTTTCCTCCTCGTATCATATAGTCACGGTGTTTCAAGTCAGGGACATCGTGCGAAACCCTTGGTAGAACCACAAACCATGTGGAATAATCAGGGGGATCGGACAGAGGGCGCAGTATCCCTCCTTGAGGTTCAGCC
>JAAYFC010000106.1 GCA_012728435.1 Clostridiales bacterium
AAATGCTCAAGTCAGAGTGCGTTGCCGCGAAGGATAAAGTCAAGCTCCTGGAAGGCCAGATCAAGTCAAACACTAAGACCCTGCAAAACAACGCGGACGCAGTATCCAAGGCCAAGACCAACCTGAATCAAGCGCAGGCAGAGCTCAAGGCCACAGAGGCTGAGCTCAAGGAACTGACCCGGGAACTGTATCGGCAGCAGTCCGCCTGGACCAAGGCCGGGGATCACCTGACCGACTTCGCCAAAAAGGCTGAGAAGACTTCCAAAACGCTCGTATCCGCCGGTCGCGGTTTCTCCCGCGCCCTCACCACGCCTATCCTGGCGCTGGGGGCTACGGCCATCAAGTCATCGATTGACTTTGAAAGCGCCTTTACCTCGGTTCGAAAAACAGTGGATGCAACGGAAGATGAATTCGCCGCCATATCTGACGCCATCAAGCTGATGTCCACCCAGGTGGCTACGACTGGCACAGACATCGCTGAGGTGGTGGCTGTCGCGGGGCAGATGGGCATCTCCAATGAACACCTGATGACCTTTGCCAAAACCATGATCGACCTGGGAAACAGCACGGACATCGTCGCCAACGACGCCGCGCTGACCCTGGCCAAGTTCGCCAACATCGCGGATATGAACCAGGCGGAGTTTCAGAATTTGGGTTCGACGCTGGTCGACCTGGGCAATAACTATGCAGCAACGGAATCACAGATCCTAGAAATGTCCATGCGTCTGGCCGGCGCTGGGCACCAGGTAGGCCTGAGCGAGGCGCAGATCCTGGGCTTTGCCACTGCCCTCTCCGCGGTTGGCATTGAAGCCCAGATGGGCGGCTCAGCCTTTTCGAAGGCGCTGGTCAAGATGGAGGTGGCTTCCGAAACCGGCGGCCAGGCCCTGAAGGACTTTGCCATGGTCTCTGGGATGTCCGCGCAGCAATTCAAGCTGCTCTGGGACAGCAACCCGGCAGAAGCCTTTCAGGCGTTCATTGGCGGGCTGGCGAAGATGGACGATGAAGGCGCCAGCGCGATCGCTACGTTAGCCGAGATCGGCATCAGCGAGGTGAGGCTTCGCGATACCCTCATGCGCGCAACCAACGCCACCCAGCTGTTTCGGGATACCCAGGTAACCGCCAACAAGGCCTGGCAGGAAAACAGCGCCTTGACGGTGGAAGCCAACAAGCGGTATGCCACCACCCAGAGCCGATTGACCAACCTGAAGAACACAGCCTTGCTCTTTGCCCAGAAAGTGGGCGATGACATGAACCCCGCTTTACAAAACATGATTACTCGTGCCAATGAAATGCTGGCGGCCTTCCTGGGAATGGACGAAAGCCAGCGCATGAGCATCATCAAGTTTGCAGGCTTCGCCGCAGCCATTGGACCTGCTCTTCTCATCCTCGGCAAGACTGTGGGCATGGTAGGCAAGCTGTCAGCTGGCCTTGGCAAGTTCGCCACTGGCATGGGTAAGTTCTCCGCCAGCGTGAAGATGGCAGGCGGCGGGCTCGGTGGCTTTGTGAAGACCATCGGGAGCTCAAAGCTCGCCATGGCCGCCTTATCAGCTGCGATTATCTATGGCGCGGTGAAGCTGGCAGATTATGCCACCGGTGCCAAGAAAGCGCGCGAAGCCCTTCAAGGCATGCAGGCAACAGCAAACAACTGGAAAGCCAATGCCGCGGACACCTTCTATGGGAAGGGCGGGCTATCCTTCTTTGGCATGAGCGAAGAGGATTTCACCCACGACAAACAAAACGCTACAGAGTGGATGAACGGCCTGCTGGATGTCTGGGCAGGCAGCAGATATAAGAAGCAAGCGGTCGTGAAGGAGTGGACTGAGTCCTTCCTGAGCTTGACCGAAGGGACCCGAAGCGCGCTGAAGGAAAAGCAGGTGGACGCAAAGAACGCCGGGTACTCCTCGCTGTCTGTCCAGATAGAAGAGGACATCAAAACCCTTGATGGCCTGGACAAGGAGATCAGCCGGCTGCTCAAGCGGCGGCAGTCAGGGAAGTTCAGCGAAAAGGACAAGCTGCGCCTGCAGGAGTTGGTGGATACCCGGGAAGCCATTGAGATCAAGTACAAGCTGACTGCAGCGGACGCGGAGGGCTTTGAGACCATTCAGCAGAAGATCGATGCGGAGATCGCCCGCGCGAAGGCCAGGGGCAAAACGGACGCGGATGCCAGCGTGTACGAAGCCGCGGTCGTTGCGTCCGCTGAGGGCATGGCCGCTGTCAACACACAGCTGGATGCACAGTATGACAAGGAGTACCAACTCATCCAGCTGATGCAGGATGGCGCGGAGCGGG
>JAAYFC010000107.1 GCA_012728435.1 Clostridiales bacterium
TCACCATGAACGCGCTGCGCGCGCCCTTGAGCGCCTCGGCATCCTGTGTTACGATGTGGCCAAGCCTATGAAGGAATGCGGGTGCCAGGAAACGGTCTTTACTAACTCACTGGTTGGTACAAAGACTGGGGGCAGACCATTGGTATCTGTACCAGTTAATTTGGGAGTAAGCAATTGGATGAAGTACCTTAAGGAACGGGAAGGAATTGTTGAACGGGGCAAGCAAATTGGCCGCAAACTGGGCGTGCCCACGGCAAACATACCTTATGTCCCCGGAGAAACCAAGATGTCAGACGGCGTGTATGTTGCGGATTTGGTGCTGCTGGATCAAAATGGCCGTGTCGTACAAGGTGTCCTTAACCAGGGGGATCACCCCACGGTGCCTGGCGGCTTACCAACCATTGAGATTCACCTGTTTGATTTTGATGAGGAACTATACGGTCAGCGGGTCCGCGTCCGGTATTTGCATTACATCCGTCCGGAGTTAAAGTTTAATACTAAAGAGGAAATGCGGCTTGAGATGATAAAGGACATCAGCGTCGCGAAGGCGTGGTTTGCTGCGCATCAAAAAAGCGACTGAGCCACCTTGAGTATTCGGTGCAACTGCCTCTCTTTCTCCGCTTTGCCTGTGCTGATGATGTCAACATAACCAGCGTCTTTTGCATCTGACAGCAGGTTTTGTTCTGTCAGTTTTCTGATCAGTTGCCGCGCAACCCCGTCATTGCTGTCAAGCAGCCTTGTATACTTTGGCAAACACGACGCAATGGCGTCCTTTAAAAACAGATAGTGTGTACAGCCCAGCACCACGGCATCGATGGACTGATCCTTGTAGGGCTCAAATAAATCCGACAAGTATTGTTGCAGGGCAGGGCTGTTCATTTCTTCCCGCTCCACAAAATCCATTAAACCTGGGCTGGGGAGGGTGATGGCGTGCTCGCCGTATTGTTCAAACAGACTATGGTATTTTTCGCTTGCCACCGTCAGCGGTGTTGCCAACACCAAGATGAGCCCCTCTTTACGCGTATCGTGCGCCAGTTTCAAGGCAGGCTCAATTCCAATGACAGGGAAGTCATATCTGTCCCGCAACGCGCCAATGCCCGCGCTGGTCGCGGTATTACAGGCAACGACAAGCGCTTTGATGCCCCGCTTCGTCAAGAACTGCACAGCGCTCATAGTCAGTTCCCGCACTTCCTGTTCACTTTTTGTGCCGTAGGGGGCATGCGCGCTGTCACCAAAATACACGAAGCGCTCATACGGCAAACGCTTCATGACAGCAGCCAGCATGCTCAGCCCGCCAATCCCGCTGTCGAAAAAACCAATCGGTAGATCTTTGCTCATACTTCCTCCGCAAAAAGTATATCACAGAGTAAAAACAGCAAACAAGCAGGCTTTTCTCATATGTTACAATCAGGATACTGGCAAATGGAGGACAGGTATGAGGGTACACATTCCGGATTTTAATATCAACTTAACTGCAAACAGCGGGCAATCCTTCCGGTTTAACGAAAGGAAGCCCCGGTGCTTTGAAGTGATTGCCTTTAGGCGTTGTATGCTTATTGAAGACCTTGGAGATCATTGGTTCGATTTTTCCTGCAGTGAAGAGGAGTTTGATCACATCTGGAAAGGATACTTTGATATCAAGCGAGACTATACCTTCCTTGAAACCATGCTGCCGCATCCTGACAGCTTTATCTCAAAAGCCTATGCGTTTGCAAAGGGCTTGCGCATCCTTTGCCAGGATCCATTTGAAACTGTGATTGCGTTTATCATTTCCCAGCGCAAATCCATTCCAGCCATAAAAAGATGCATAGAGCAGCTTGCACATCGCTTTGGAGAAGCAATTGATGCGCATCACAACGCGTTTCCAACTCCGGAAGCATTGGCATCGGCGGAGGAATCAGAACTTGCCGCCTGCGGGCTTGGCTACCGTGTGAAATATGTCAAGGGAACATCCGCGATGATTGCAAGTGGTGAAATTGACCTGAACGCGATTAGTGGACTGTGTGATGAGCAACTAGAAAGCGAATTGATGAAGTTGCCTGGCATTGGCAAGAAAGTAGCGGCATGCATTATGCTGTTTGCCTATCAACGTATGGATTCCTTCCCGGTGGATGTGTGGATTGCGCGGGTTATTGATTCGGAGTTTAAAGAGGGTTTTCCCTTTGAGCAGTTTGCCGGGCATAGCGGCATCATCCAGCAATATCTGTTTTGCTATGCGCGGCATCTAGCAGGGAGGCAGTAAGCGCTGCAACTTGTAAAGAAAATGCGGCAACGGTATAATACAAGCCTACACCGCACGAGAGAGGGGAAGCAGATGGGAACCATTCGCTTAAAGGACATGCGCAATCAACGGATCCACATGGTGGGCATCGGCGGCGCCAGTATGGCAGGATTGGCTGAGATGCTTTTTCATGACGGCTATTTGGTGTCCGGCAGCGATTCCGCTGAGAGCTACGCGCTCAAGCGTCTGCGCAAGCTCAATCTGGATGTGCGCGCCGGTCATTATCCGGAGATGGTAACAGGCGCGAGCCTTTTAGTGTACTCCGCTGCAATCGCAGTGGATGACCCCGAGCGGGTGGCTGCGCAGCGCTTAGGCATCCCGCAGATGGAACGTGCTGTTTTGTTGGGCGAAATTATGCAAGACGCCACCCAACAGGTCTGCGTCAGTGGTACGCATGGCAAGACCACCACAACAGCTATGCTGGCGCAGATGCTGCATGAGATTGATGCGGACCCAACAGTTCATTTGGGCGGCAGCCTGGATGCCATTGGTGGCAGCATCCGCATTGGCCAAAGCGGCTTGTTTGTGGCAGAGGCCTGCGAGTTCAACCGCAGTTTTTTGCATATGCCTGTTACCATGGCGATGCTGTTGAACATCGAAGTGGATCACCTGGATTGTTACGGAAGCATGGATGCTGTGGAAGCCGCCTATGTCGCCTTCCTGGAGCGGTTGCCGGAGGACGGTTTGGTGTTGGCCTTAGGCGATGACGAGCGTGTCATACGAGTTATAAACCAGTTGACCCCAAAACGCCGAAGGATTCTTACCTTCGGGAACACAAAAGGTTGCGACTATTCTTTCGCCCAGCTTGAGTTTGACCAGAAAGGCAACGCGTTTTTTGACATACGCTATCAAAATGAAACGCTGTGCGCTGTTCATTTGAGTGTGCCGGGCTTGTACAACGCGCTGCATGCCCTGGCGGCCATCGCGGCAGTGCATCAGCTGGGGTTTAACCCCAAACTGGCCGCTTCAGCACTGACCAACTACATTGGCGCCCGCAGACGCTTTGAGCACACCGGCGTAGTGCAAAGGATGTACCTGTATCATGATTATGGTCACAACCCAGCTGAGATGCGTGTCGCGATTGGCATGGCGAAACTTCAAAACAAGCGGGTCATTGCGGTGATGCAGCCGCACACCTTCAGCCGGGTTAAAACCTTGTTTGATGAATACCTCACCTGCACTGAGGAGGCGGACATCACCCTGGTAACGGATATATACGCCGCCCGCGAAAAAGACCCGGGTGACATCAATACCCCAATGCTCATTGAAGGCATGAAGGCGCATGGCATCAATGCGATTCATACACCAACCTTTGATGACACGGAGACATGGCTGCTGGAGAACGGAAAGCCTGGGGATCTTGTTCTTACTATGGGCTGCGGGAATATCAACTTGCTCAATGACCAGATGCAGGAAAACGAAAAACGAAGGACAAGCACCAGCATCTAATGGAGGAGATATGGCAAAGAAGCGACTTGATCACATAAGAAATTTTTGCATTATCGCGCATATAGACCATGGGAAGAGCACCCTGGCAGACCGGATTCTGGAAACAACCGGTGCGTTTGAGCTGCGCCAGATGACGGACCAGGTGTTAGACAGCATGGAGCTGGAACGCGAGCGCGGTATTACCATCAAGTCGAAAGCCGTCAACATGACCTATAAGGCCAAGGACGGGCAATCCTACGTCCTCAACCTGATTGATACCCCCGGACATGTTGACTTTACCTATGAGGTCAGCCGCGCGCTGGCAGCCTGCGAAGGCGCGCTGCTGGTGGTGGACGCGACACAGGGGGTGGAAGCCCAAACCCTAGCGAACGTGTATCTCGCTCTTGAACATGATTTGGAGACCATCCCGGTTATCAACAAGATTGACCTGCCCAGCGCACAGCCGGATGAAGCCAAAAAAGAGATTGAGGATCTGATTGGTTTGTCGGCTGAGAACGCGCCTTTAGTATCCGCCAAGATGGGGACGGGTATCGTGGATGTGCTGGAAGCCATTGTGAAACAGATCCCGCCGCCGGAGGGGGATGAAAGTGCCCCCCTGCAAGCGCTGGTTTTTGACGCGATGTATGACAACTATAAAGGCGCGATTTGCTATGTGCGCATCATGAATGGGGTGCTGACGCCTGGCATGCGCATGCGGATGATGCAAACGGGTGCTGAGTTTGATGTCGTTGAAGTTGGCAAGCTCACCCCCGGCTTTGCCCCCTGTGATAGTCTGAAGGCGGGAGAAGTGGGCTACGTCAGCGCATCCATCAAGGAGGTGCGCGACACCCGCGTGGGCGATACCATCACCAACGCAGCTGCTCCGGCGGATGCGCCGCTGCCTGGATATAAAAAGGCAGTCCCGATGGTCTTTTGCGGCATTTACCCCGCTGATGGGGCGGACTATCCAGCGCTTCGCGACGCGCTTGAAAAACTGCACATGAATGACGCCTCCCTTACCTTTGAAGCGGAGACCAGCTCTGCCTTAGGCTATGGCTTCCGCTGCGGGTTTTTGGGTCTTTTACATATGGAAATTATTCAGGAGCGCTTGGAGCGTGAGTTTGACCTGGGGCTGATTACCACAGTGCCAAACGTCATCTATGAAATCATGAAGACCAACGGGGAAATGGTTCATGTGGACAACCCCAGCAACCTGCCGGACATCGCAGAGGTGGAGACGATGCGCGAGCCCTATGTCCTTTCCTCTATTTATACACCGCAGGATTATGTAGGCACCTTGATGGAACTGTGCAGGGACAAGCGCGGCGTGTTCAAGGACATGCAGTATGAAGGTGAACGCGTCAAGCTTACATACGATATGCCGCTCAACGAAGTGATATACGACTTTTTTGACCAGCTCAAAAGCCGCAGCCGCGGCTACGCCTCGCTGGATTATGAGCTGACTGGCTATCAGGACAGCGAGTTGGTGAAACTTGATTTTCTCCTCAACGGCGAGATATGTGACGCCTTTACCATGATTGTCCACAAGGACAAGGCGTATGCGCGCGCGCGCAATATTGCAGAAAAGCTCAAAGATGTTATCCCGCGCCAGCAGTTTGAAATCCCAATTCAAGGCGCCATTGGCGGCAAGGTCATCGCAAGGGAAACCGTCAAGGCGGTTCGCAAGGATGTGCTGGCCAAGTGTTATGGCGGCGACATCTCAAGAAAGAAAAAACTGCTTGAGAAGCAAAAGGAAGGCAAAAAGCGCATGCGAAAGTTCGGCAGCGTTGAATTGCCCAGCGAAGCCTTTATCGCGGTGCTGAAAATGGGGGATGACTAAGCTGTGAAGCAGCCTGTATCAGATATGGTTAAGGAAACAAAGCGATGAAATGTCCTGCTTGCGGTCATTGGAACCGTGCCAGTTTCCCCAAGTGCTTCAAGTGCGGGGAGCCATTGTATCATCTGCACGAGGAAGAAAGGGAAACCCCTGCTGAGGAAATGACAAGAACGGGCCCTATTAACACAGGTGGCTCGACAGTCATTCAGTTTGACGAGCAGGGGAACGAGATTGTCAAGACGGACAAACTGGATAAACTGGCGCTGGAAATGCTCAACCTCCACGAGCGTAAACGCAGGGGTGAGGCGAAGCAAAAGCAGCTGCGCTCCCGCGGTGCGCAACGAGGGTTCGCTCCGTCTGGCACCCGTGTCTCCGGCGCACCCCGGCGAAGCCGTTTCTTTGCCGATCCAAAGACACAGCGTAAGAAGCAAGAGGAGTTGCTTGCCGAGCAAAGCCGTGTTGATTATGATGGATTTGTCGACCAGCCAACATATTACACCATTGCTGGTGATGACGTTAATTACGCAGACCGTTCCTCCACCACAACCAATATGTATGGCAGCATGAACGTCCCCTTGCCCAAGGGCAAGCGTAAACGGGCGATTGGCCGCCCGCGTGTGCTGATATATTTGGCCCTTGCACTGGTGCTGATCTCGGGCGGGATTTTACTGTATCAATCAGTTATCCTTCCGTGGGTTGTCAGCAGGACCGTAGCAAACGAAGAGCCGCAGCCGATTATCTCAGCGTCCATACTGGATGACCTTGCTGCGCACACGATTTCAATCCCAGCGCCTGAAGGCGCTCAGATTTATATCAAGGAACTCAGAAAGTACTTTATCGTCACAGGCGGGTACGCAACCTTCCAGGTGCCTGATTATTTCTGGTATGAATTAATGGAGAACCTCACCCAGGAATCCATGGATGTAGCCCTGACCCCATTTATCAGAACCAGCTCTGGCGAACAAAAACAGATGGAATCTGTACGATATACGATTGAAATACCCTTGTCACCCATTACATTGATCAACCCTGATGTTACCCATCTGGAAGTAAGCACCCCGGTATATAACGTGCGCTTTCAGGTGATGCAAAACAGCAGGGTGATGATTAACAATGAAGATTACTCCTCCTTTGTCAACACCCAAAACGGGTTAATCAGTTATAACGCTGCCGTCCAGCCGATTGGAAACAACCTTATTACCATCTCAGTACGTAGCCAGTTTTACAGAGAAAACACTGTGGAACTCAACATTTACCGGGAAGTGCAGGACATCCCGCTGGATTTAGCCAGCACGCTGGATGACAGAAGCTCGGATCCGGACATGACCATTCGTGCGACGACAAGGGCAGGCGCGTCCATCACGATACTCAGCCCGCATAAGGAGCTGGATACTTCACAACTGGGCAGCACGGGTCAGTTCAGCTTCAAAGCGGTGTTCTCAAAAATTGGTACCAACACGATTGAGATACGCGCGGATTTCCCGGATAAAAAGCCAACGACGGTCAAGTATGATGTGTACTATTTGCCTGTCCCTGACATCTATACCAAAAAGGCCTGGCAATTGGACGCTGCCTGGGGCTATCCTGACCTCTTGGCCAATATGAACACCCGCATCGCCAATACACAGATCTACACCTTCACAGGTCCCATCAAGGAAATTATCAGCAACCGCCCACAACTGGCCCTCTTTGACGTGACAGACGGAAGCGGAAGCGAATTGCTGGTTTTGTGTGAAAACCAGACACGGACGCACTGGAAGCTGGGCGAGCGATACTGGATTTTTGGTGACGCATACGGGATGTACGGCAGTATACCACGGCTGATTGCCCGGTACACCTACCCCGCGAAGGAGAAGAAATAAGCTGTTTTAAGCTGCATTTACGTTTAAAAATTAGGCTGAGTTCGTGAATGCTTGATATTTCGCTCAATTGATGCTATCATCCAAATGTTGATTTTACGTAGGGGGATGACCTGATGACCACTGTACAGACTATTTTTACGATTCTCTTGTTGATTTCATCCTTAACGCTGATTGTTTCTGTGTTGCTCCAAAAGGGTGATGCCGACGGCATCAGCGCTCTGGGCGGCGGCAGCAGCAGTGACAGTTTCTTTGGTAAAAACAAAGGCAAATCTGCTGAAGGCAGGCTGGCTGTGCTCACCAAAGGCAGTGCCATTGCGTTTGTTGTTTTGGGATTGGTTTTAATCCTCGTCTGATTGCAAGAGACCACAAAAAGCTGACGCGCCGCGCCGGCTTTTTTCTTTCCATAGAAGGTTATACTGTTGATTATTCTGGATATCGCGCATGTTTCTAAGTCCTTTGGTACAGATGCTGTGCTAAAGGATGTTTCTTTGCGTGTACGAAACAAAGATCGGGTTGGATTAGTTGGTGTAAATGGCAGTGGTAAGAGCACGCTGCTTAAAATAATCAACCAGGAGCTGCAAGCGGACGAAGGCAGCATTATCAGCCAGCGTGGTATCAAAATCGGTTATATGACACAGGTGTTCCAACCTACAGCGGGAAGATCCGTGCGGGATGAGGCGCAAACTGCGCTGGCTCATTTAAACGACATTGAGAAAAAACTGCGTTCCCTTGAAAAACAAATGAGTGACACAGTCAATCATGACCACCTGGACACCATCATGCATGACTATGCACGGCTCACAGAACAGTTTGAGCGGGGCGGGGGGTATGAAGCAAATTCCCAGGTGCAAGGGGTCCTGTATGGCCTTGGATTCACGCAAGAACAGTTTGAGCAGGAGGCATCAACCCTCTCCGGAGGGGAATTGACCAAATTGGGGCTTGCGAAATTGCTGCTGCAAAAGCCAGACCTTCTGCTTCTAGATGAGCCAACCAACCACTTGGATATGGATACCATGGCCTGGTTGGAGGGGTTTTTGAACGAGTATGAGGGAGCGGTCATCGCAGTCTCGCATGATCGCTATTTCCTGGATGCAATCTGTACCAGTATCACGGAGTTGCTTTTTGGAATCTCGGAGCACTACCACGGTAATTATTCCAGTTACTTACACCAACGGGATGAACGCTTTAAAATCCGGAACAAAGCCTATGTGCTGCAGCAAAAAGAGATTATGCGCCAACGCGCCATCATTGCCCGTTTTCGCAGTTTCAACCGGGAGAAATCCATCCGCGCCGCGGAAAGCCGTGAGAAAGCCCTACAGCGCATGGAATTGTTGGAGAAACCAGACGAGGAACGCCAAGTGCAGTTTCGTTTCGAGACGAAGCGTCTTATTGGGGATATCGCGCTTGAAGCGAACAGCTTGTCCAAATGCTTCGGGGACAGGTGTTTGTTTTCTGACTTATCCTTTTATATCAGCGGCGGGGACCGGGTTGCTTTAATCGGTGCCAACGGCATTGGTAAGACAACACTGCTGCGGTGTGTTATCGGGAAGGAAGCGCTTGATACGGGGGAGGTGCGTTTTGGCAACAAAGCGCAGCTGGGGTATTATGACCAGCGCCAGCTGGACTTGAACCTTCAAAATGATGTACTCAACGAGGTCTGGGACGCTTTTCCAACCTTCAATCAGACACAGATCAGGAATGCCCTGGGGTTGTTTCTTTTCAGGGGTGATGATGTTTTTATGCCCATTCACCTGCTGTCTGGCGGTGAGCGGGCAAGGGTCAGTTTGGTCAAGCTGATGCTCAAACAGGACAATTTTTTAATTTTGGACGAACCTACCAACCATCTGGATGCCGACAGCCGGGAAGCGCTGGAACACGCGCTGGATGGTTATGAAGGAACCATCCTGGCCGTCTCTCATGACCGATATTTTATCAACCAGTTTGCCAATAAAGTGTTTGTGCTAAAGGATGACGGTATTTCCGTTTACCACGGCAATTATGATGATTATCAGGCGGAGTTAAAGCGCCAGTTGTCTTGTGATGAATCCTCTAATATTGATAAAACACGTACTGAGCTTGCCAAAGAACGCAGGGCAAATCGCTTACTTGAAGAAGAGCGGCTTCGTCTGCAAGTGAACATCAAGCAAGCAGAAGAGGCGGTGCATCTGGCGGAGGAAACCTACAATCAAGCCGTGCAGGCTCAAGCTGATCCTGCCATATATACTGACCACAAGAAGGCTTCCCGGCAAGGTGCTTTATGCCAGCAGCTGAAGCAAGAGGTTGAACAATTGTTCACTCAGTGGACAGAGGCTGAAGAAGCATTAGCGGATTTTATGGCTGAGAATGGCATTGATACGTAAATGATCTCTAGCTAATCCCTGAAAGCACAGGAACGGGCATCCATTGTTTTCATCATGTACTTGTCGTAAAAGGCTTGACGAATTAGGAAGAGGCAGTGTATCATGCTAGCAATTGATTATGGAAGGAGGGATCACATGCGCGCTATGATGATGCGAATGTCCATGATGTGCGTGATGAATGATCCCGTACTTCTTGGTTTGCGCTAATTGTTAGGCGAAATGCCATTCAATACCCGCTTGCCGAAGTGCGAAGCGGGTTTTTTGTTGGAACGAAGGGAGCTAAAGGTGTCAGGACAGGTGCTGATTGAAGTCAACAGTCTAAAGAAGGTTTTTTCAGACGCGGAAAACCGGGTCATCGCGCTGAATGATATCAACCTGAAGGTACTGGAGGGTGAAATCTACGGTATCGTCGGGATGTCAGGCGCCGGCAAATCTACGCTGATTCGTTGCATCAACCGCTTGGATACCCCTAATGAAGGACAGATCCTTTACCGAGGTAAGGATATTTTACTGATGGATCGCAATGAACTGCTGAGGACACGCCGGAAAATGGGCATGATCTTTCAGCAGTTTAATTTGTTTATGCAGCGAACCATTGCGGAAAACGTACGATACCCACTGGAAATAGCGGGTGTTCCGCGTAAAAAGGCGGATCAGCATGTGCTTGAACTGCTGGAGATTGTGGGCCTGACCGACAAGGCAAACGCATATCCGGTTCAGCTCTCCGGTGGGCAGCGTCAACGTGTTGGCATCGCACGCGCGCTGGCCAGTGAACCAGATGTCCTCCTGTGCGATGAGGCCACCAGCGCGCTTGACCCGATGACTACGCAATCCATACTGGATTTGCTGCAGGATATCAACCGCAGGCTGGGGATCACAATCCTTTTGATTACACACGAGATGGCAGTTATCCGACAAATTTGTCATCGTGTCGCTATCCTGGATGGTGGAAATGTGGTTGAGGAAGGCAGTGTGGATGAAGTTTTCCGCAACACCAAATCTGAAGCCGGCA
Source organism: Clostridiales bacterium (assembly GCA_012728435.1). Classification (GTDB taxonomy): domain Bacteria; phylum Bacillota; class Clostridia; order Christensenellales; family Aristaeellaceae; genus UBA6115. The sequence continues at coordinate 10,781 of JAAYFC010000107.1, forward strand.
AACGGTTGTTTGGTGTGCTTCCCGAGCAGTCTTCAGAGGACCCGGGCGTGCCCTCGCTGCGTATTATATTTGATGGTGCGTCTGCCGAAAAGCCTGTGATTTCCAAGCTGTCCCAGGAAACTGGTGTCTTTGTGAACATCCTGTCCGCGAATATGAATCATCTGCAGGGAAAAATGTATGGTCAAATGATCATACAAAAACCCGATCTGGAAGATGAAAACAAGGCTGTTATCGACTACCTGCTTGCGCAGGGCTTGACAGTCAAGGAGGTGAATAAACTATGAGCTGGGACAAATTAATACCGCTGATCTTAGACGGGCTATTGGACACATTATACATGACCATCCCTTCAACTGCCTTGTCCTATCTCATCGGTATGCCCCTTGGGATCCTGCTGGTAATTTCCAGCAAAGAGGGAATCCGCCCGATGCCTGTGTTTCAATCAATCTTGGGCATGACCATCAACTTTCTCCGATCCATCCCCTTTATCATCCTGCTCGTCTTGCTCTTCCCGGTGACGCGGGCTGTGATGGGAAAGGCCATCGGTACAATCCCCATCATTTTCCCGCTTGTCATTAGCGCCTTTCCCTATGTGGCCAGAATGGTTGAAGGGGCGATACGGGAGGTGGACCTGGGTGTGATTGAAGCCGCACAGTCCATGGGATCGACAGACTGGCAGGTCATCCGCAAAGTGATGATTCCCGAAGCGCTTCCATCTCTTTTAAACGGCGCGGCGATCTGCATGGTGACCATCCTTGGCTATACTGCCATGGCCAGCGCGGCCGGCGGCGGCGGGCTGGGTGCACTTGCTATCACCAAAGGGTTGAATGTAGGTAAGTTTGACATCATGTATTCAGCCAGCTTAACCTTGGTTGCCATGGTTCAGGTGATGACCTTGCTAGGCAATCAGATTAGCAGGAAAACAGACCATCGTATCAAATAAAAGGTTATTTCAGAAAGGAAATCAAAATGAAAAAGTTGTTATCGTTCCTGGTGGTTCTCATCCTTACCTTAGGTCTCTTCACCGCAACCGCAGAAAACAAAGTCATTCGCGTCGCGGCATCTGCCAATCCACACGAAATTCTTCTTAACTATATCAAAGATGACCTGAAGGAGCTGGGCTTTGACCTGGAAGTAACTTGGATTGATGGCTATGTGCTGCAAAATCCAGCTACCTCTGCCGGTGAGTATGACGCGAACTTTTTCCAGCACCGTCCATATTTGAATAAGTACAACAAGTCTGTGACAGAGGCTGATCAATTAGTCGCTGTCATCCCAGTTCACTACGAGCCATTTGGCATTTACCCCGGCACAAAGACCTCTTTGGACGAACTGGTGGATGGTGACAGCATAGCAGTACCCAATGATCCCTCCAACGAAACCCGTGCATTGCTTTTGCTGCAAGAAGCCGGCCTCATTACCTTGCCGGAAGGCACCAACATGGATAGTACTGTAACCAAGCTGGATGTGAAGCCCGGCTCTGTCAACCTTGAAATCATTGAGATGGATGCAGAACGCCTGCCCGCAACACTGCAGGATGTAGCCTTTGCTGTTATCAATGGCAACTACGCCATTCTTGCTGACCTGTATCCCACCCGGGACGCCGTGAAACTGGAAAGCGGTGAAAGCGAAGCCACCATTAACTATACAAACTACGTTGTGGTGAGGGCAAAGGACGCGGACGCTGATTTCGTCCAGGCGCTTAAACAAGTGCTCCATACCGACAAAGTGCGTGATTACCTGCTGACCAATGAAGACTTCAAGGGTGGCGTTGTGCCCAACTTTGAGGTTGTTCCAGAAGAGTAGGATAATCCAAAACCAAGACCGCAGACTGAAAACCTGCGGCCTTTTTCGTTGACAAAAACGAATAAAAATGGATATAATGCCTCAAGACGTTGAAGGGAAGGTGCGGTTGAGCCTTTCACAGAGAGAATGACAAGGCTGGAAGTCATTTAAAGCATCTCACCGCTTGACAACCCGGAGTCTCCTGCGAGAGCAGGCGTTTTCCGCGATAAGGAACAAGAGTGGCATTAGTACTAATGCAAGCAGGGTGGCAACGCGATGAATCGTCCCGCGCAAAGAGCGTGGGCGCATTTTTTTAGGAGGAATGGATGCACATTCAAAGCCCGAAGGGGACCAGGGATATGCTGCCAAAGGACAGCTTTTTGTGGCAGTGGATTGAACAAACCATGCGGGAAGAGGCGGCGCTGGCTGGCTACCTTGAAATCAGGACGCCGGTATTTGAGTATACAGAGCTGTTTGAGCGTGGGGTAGGGGACACAACCGACATCGTTCAAAAAGAGATGTATACCTTTTTGGACAAAGGAGAAAGGTCTATTACCTTAAAGCCCGAGGGAACAGCCGGTGCTGTGCGCGCCTTGATTGAAAACAAATTGTACGCAGAGCCGCTGCCGGTCAAAATGTATTATCTCAATAACCCCATCTTCCGATATGAGAACCCACAGCATGGCCGTTTGCGGGAGCATCACCAGTTTGGGATGGAATGTTTTGGTGTCAAGGGACCCAGCGCGGATGCAGAGGTGATCATGACGGTGCTGCGGATTCTCAGCCAATTGGGCCTAACCCATCTATCAGTCAAGATTAATTCCATAGGCTGTCCCGTGTGCAGACCATCTTATCATGAGGCGCTGCGCGCACATTTAAAGGAGCACTTTGAAGGCCTGTGCCCGCAATGCAAGGAGCGCTACGACCGGAATCCTTTAAGGGTGCTTGACTGCAAGGAGAAATCCTGTCAGGCAATCGCGAAAGAAGCGCCCAACATCCTGGATTACCTGTGTGAGGAATGCGACAGCCATTTTGATGGTTTGCAGCAGCTGCTTCATGTGCGAGAGGTGCCCATTACCATTGACCCGCAAATCGTCCGCGGCCTTGATTATTACACCAAAACTGTCTTTGAGATCATCATGCAGTCCCCCCGGGGGGAAATGGCCTTATGCGGCGGCGGTCGCTATGATGGATTGGTCAAGGAAATCGGCGGCCCTGATATGCCAGCGGTTGGGTTTGGCATTGGGACCGAGCGCATTATCCTGGAGCTTCAAAATCAGGGTATCGTGCCGCCAACACAAGCGGTAACATCGGTCTTTATCGCGTGTCTCGGTGAGGAAGGACGTTTGCCCGCTTACCAGCTGTGTATGGATTTGCGCGATGCTGGCATTCGTGCGGATTATGACCATATGAACAGGAGCCTGAAGGCGCAGTTCCGCTACGCGGATAAACTAGGCGCGCCTTTCATGGTGATTGCGGGCGGGGACGAACTGCAGCGGGGGATGTTCAAACTCAAAGACATGCAAAGCGGGGAAGAAAAAGAAATCCCCATGCAGGAAGCGGTCAACAGGATCAGTCTCATTGTTAATCAGAAGTGATAAGTGGAGGGACATATGGCAGAATTAATGGGGAGCTGGAAACGCGACAAACTGTGCGCGGAGGTGACAGAGCAGGATATTGGCAAAGAACTCACTTTAATGGGGTGGGTGGCACGCGTGCGCAACATGGGCGGCATATTGTTTGTCTGGCTCAGGGATCGTAGCGGCATGATCCAGTTGGTGTTTGACGCCAACCACATGGACGGGAAAACGTACGAACTGGCGGAGTCCTTGCGCTCGGAATATGTTTTGGCGGTCAAAGGAAGCGTTATTATGCGTGACGCGTCCGCTGTGAACCAACAGCTAAAAACAGGCACCATTGAAGTGCAGGTGAAGGAAGCCAAACTGCTCAACGAATCAGCGACGCCGCCAATTTATACAGATGACAGCGTCAATGAAAATGAGGCAGTGCGGCTGAAGTATCGCTATCTGGATTTGCGGCGTCCCAGCATGCAAAACATGCTGATGCTCCGCTCTAAAACCATCAATGCCATCCGCCTGCACATGATAAACAGCGGCTTTGTTGAGGTGGAAACCCCAATCATGACCAAATCCACCCCGGAGGGGGCGCGTGATTTCTTGGTGCCCAGCCGCCTTCACCCCAAAAAGTTTTACGCCTTGCCACAAAGCCCGCAGATTTACAAGCAGCTATTGATGCTGGCGGGGCTTGACAGGTATTTCCAATTTGCCAAATGTTTCAGGGATGAGGACAGCCGGGCAGATCGTCAGCCAGAGTTTACGCAGCTGGATCTTGAGATGTCTTTTGTAGAGCCAAAGGATGTGCAAGACACAGTGGAAGGGGCCTTTAAAGCGGTCTTCAAGGAGATTAAGGGGCTTGAAATAAAGTTGCCGTTGCCACGAATGACCTGGAAGGAAGCGATGGTTTCTTATGGCAGTGACAAGCCCGATCTGCGCTTTGGCCTGAAGATTACAGAGCACAGCGAATGGGCAGCAGACTGCGGGTTTTCCATTTTTGAATCTGCTGTTAAAAATAACGGCATCGTATGCGCCATCAAGGTGGATGGCGCTGGCGCAAACCTGTCTCGCAAAGATATGGACGCCTTGGGCGAGTTTGTAAAAACCTACCATGTCAAAGGCTTGGCGTGGCTTGCCGTGAATGAGGATGGCAGCTATCGCTCCAGCTTCGCAAAATTTATCCCGGAAGAAAAGATGAGCGTTTTACTGGAGATCCTTCAAGCGAAACCTACGGACGCCATCTTCCTGATTGCGGATCAAAAGCTTACCGCGTTAAACGCCATGGGGCAACTGCGCGTAAAGCTTGGTAAACAGCTTAATTTGATTGATGCAACAAAGGATCAACTGCTTTGGATTACGGAGTTTCCGCTGCTTGAATGGAACGAGGAGACCAAGCGCTATACCGCCGCGCACCACCCCTTCACCATGCCCATGGAGGAGGATTTCGACCTGCTGGATACTCATCCAGAGATGGTACGCGCCAAGTCCTACGACCTGGTCTACAATGGTGTGGAGATGGGTTCTGGCTCCATCCGCATCCACGCTTCTGAACTGCAGGAGCGGATGTTTAACTGGCTGGGCTTTACGCATGAAGAAGCCTGGGAGCGCTTTGGCTTCCTGTTGGAAGCTTTCCGTTATGGCACACCGCCGCATGGCGGCTTCGCCTTTGGAATAGACAGGCTGATGATGCTTTTGACAGGGACGGACAGCCTGCGCGATGTCATCGCATTTCCAAAGGTACAAAATGCCTCTTGCTTGATGATGGATACGCCCTCACTTGTGCATGAGGAGCAACTGACACAGCTGCACTTGAAAACCCTCAAGTAGCCGGCTGGCCTGATTGTTGTAAATCCATCCTTTGTTTGTTATAATTATGAAGAATCCTCAAGGAGGTATAGATATGGTTCAGAAAAAAGACAACCTTCCGGTGAATACTGATCCTATTGTCAAGGATGGCGGCACCATCACCTACGCAAATGAAGTCATCGCGATTATTTCCGGCATTGCTGCCAGTGAAATCGAGGGCATCGCCGGGATGGTCACCACAGGCGGTCTGGGGGAGATTATCAGCAAGAACCGCAACATCACACGTGGCGTCAAGGTAGAGGTGGGCACAGAGGAAGTTTCTGTTGACCTGTACACCATTGTGGAGTACGGCCAGCCCATCCAGAAAGTCGCCAGTGAGGTCCAGGAAAATGTGCGCAAATCAATTGAGTCCATGACTGGGCTGAAGGTGGTCCGCGTGGATATCCATGTGCAAGGCGTCAGCTTTGAAAAGGACAAGAAGGACACTGCCAGCCGTATAGAAGCTGCTCAAATCCAGCACATCTCCGATGCAGCCCAGGAAAAGAAAAACAAAAGGGCTGAAAAAGAGGCGAAGGAGCTGGAAGCGAAAGCCGAACAAGCCGCCCAGGATGATAAGGCAGCAAAAGAAGCTGATATCAAGCAGGAAACCGCCAAACCGCAGACAGATAAAAAGGCAGAGCCCCTGGAAACGACAGACAAGCCGCCAGTAAAGGTTGAACCTGAAAAGACGGCAGAAAAAAAGACCCCGGTTAAGCCAGCTGCGAAGAAACCGGCAACCCCTCGAACCAGAAAAAAAGCACCAGCCCCCAAGGATAACAAATCCTAAGGCTGACGGATACCGCGCGATATGAAACTGAAATTTACGCATTCTGTTGTTTTGTTTATTGGCGCGCTCATGGTGATGCTTATTGGCGCTGGCATCATCTTGGGGAGCTTGCAATTTAACGAGATTCCCATCCGCATGGAAGGGCAGGGCTTTTTCACGCTCACCCGCATCGGATTAATGCTGGCGGGCATCCTGACCATTTTGTTTAGCGGTTTTTGTCTGACGCTTCCACATCGCATGAAGCAGACCAAAGCTGATTATGTTTTACAAAAGACGCCGACGGGTGAGATGCGCATCAGCGTGCATGCGCTGACCAGCATCATCCAAAAAAGTCTTTCTCAATACGACGAAATCAAGATACAGGACCTCATCGTCCACAGCACCAAACGCGGCGTTGAAGTGGACTTGCGTGCGTATATCGCAAACAATATTAATATCCCTCAAGCGGTTGAAGAGATTCAAAAGCACGTGAAGCAGCAGTTGCTTGCCACCAGTGGGATTGACGCGAGGGAAATCCGCGTCATAATTGTGAAAGCGGATCACGCGGATAATAAATCCAAGTTCCAGATCGATCAAAACGAGTTGAACTTGAAAAAGGATTGAACAATCATCCCTTGAAGGAAACATTAACACATCAAGAAAGGTAATCATGATGAAGTTTGAGGAGACATTGAAATCTGGGTTCAAGCCTGGCGCGCCCTATGCCAAGGTTTGCTATGGCGTCCTGTTTTTTGTAATTGCTTTGTTGATTGTCCTCATCGGGTTTTGGAACACGCTGTTTGTGGCTGCAATCACGCTGGCGGGAGTATTCATTGGATCCGCTGAATCCCTTGGCAAAGCGACCTCAAACCTGATTGACAAGGTGTATCCGCCGCATAAGCAGAAGGTCGTCTACACCCAGGAAGACCTGGAAAAGGTCCGTCAGCTTGCTGAGCAGCGCAAGAAAGCCCAGGAAGCACACGCGTCCGAGGAAAAGAAGGAAGAAGCATAAGATGGCGTTGCATGCGGCAAGACGGGTCGCGCTGCAGATGGTCTTTGCAAACTTATTCCAGTCTGATGGTTGCGAAAGTGTTTTGGAAGGACAGGAGGACCTGTTAAACCTCGGTGAGGATCAGGTTTTTATCGATGAGGCGTTGCAGGGCACGCTCAAGAACCAAGCAAAGTACAATCAGATTATCCAATCGCTGAGCCCGGACCGTTCTTTAGATCGGATCCCCGCATTGAATAAAGCGATTTTGTACTTATCCCTGCACGAGTTGTCACAACCAAACTCCTTGCCCAAGGTAATTATCAACGAAGCGGTGGAGCTGGCCAAACGCTTTGGGGACGAAGGGGACAGCAGATTCATCAATGGGGTCCTGGGTAGCTACCTGCGTATGAATCAATCATGACGCAGGTCATTTTAGGGATTGATACCAGTTGTTACCAAACATCCTGTGCGGTCGTTGACCTTGATGGTCACCTGCTGTCAGAAGCCCGGAATATGCTGACCGTTCCTGAAAACGAACGCGGCCTGCGCCAAAGCGAGGCCGTTTTTCAGCACATCAAGCAATTACCAGAAGTGCTGGAAGCCTGTTTTACAAAGTTGAAGCAGTATAAGATTGTGGCGGTTTGCGCGTCCAATCAACCAGTTCCTCAGCCAGGCTCGTATATGCCGGTCTTTGTCGCGGGGGCGTCTTTTGGGCGCGCCATCGCACAGACACACCAAACGTCCTTTTATGCCACCAGTCATCAAGAGGGGCATTTCGCAGCAGCGGGAAAGGGGATAAAAGGCCTTCCGGATAAGTATTTAGCCATTCATCTTTCGGGCGGCACGACGGAAATTTTGCGCGTGAGTACACAAGGGTATCTGTCCCTTGGGAAAACCTTGGACATCAGCGCGGGGCAACTATTGGACAGACTCGGTGTCCGGATGGGCTTTGATTTTCCGGCTGGCGCAAGCTTGGAGGCCTTGGCTGAAGGGAAGAAAGCAACAGGCCGCTACCCCGCGATTGTAAAGAACTGCTCTGTCAGTTACTCTGGTGTTGAGACAGAAGCCATCAAGGACTTGGAAAGCAACACCCTCAGTCAGGCAGAAATTGCCGCGGAACTGTTTGATGTTATCACCCGAAGCCTTGTAAAGATGATTGACGAAGCCAGCAAACAGACCAAAGTCTACGATGTGCTGGTGACCGGTGGTGTAGCTTCATCCAGACTACTTAGAAAATCCTTAGATGTACGGCTGTTAAAACGAGTAAACCGTGTAAAATCATCCTATGGGCCACCAGCTTATGCGGGTGATAACGCGGTCGGTGTCGCGCTGATTGGACGAACTAAATATATTTTAGATAAGGAGACAAACCATGGCAATCGTGTTAAGCGGAAAGGAACTATCTGAACAGCTAACTCAGGAGCAGAAGCAGCGTGTTGCAAGCTTGGTGAAAGAAGGCATTCATCCTGGTCTCGCGGTCATTTTGGTTGGTGAGGACGCGGCAAGCCAGATCTATGTGCGCAATAAAGGCCTTGCCTGTGAGACCATCGGCATCCATTCTGTCACCATCCGTCTGGATGAGGGCATCAGCCAGGAAGATTTGGAAGGCAAAATTCAGGAGTTGAATGAAGATCCAAAGATCAGCGGCATCTTAGTTCAACTGCCTTTGCCGAAGCATTTGGATGAAGAGGCAGCGCTCAGCTGCATCCTGCCGCAAAAGGATGTGGACGGCTTTCACATCATGAACGCAGGCAAGCTGTTTACTGGGCAAAAGGCTGTAACCCCATGCACACCAAAAGGCGTCATGTACATGTTGAAGCAGGCGGAGATAGACCTTGTTGGGAAGGAAGCCGTGATCATTGGCCGCTCCAATATTGTTGGCAAGCCGGCCGCTATGCTGCTGCTAAATGAGCACTGCACGGTGACTATTTTGCATTCCCGTACAAAAAACCTGGCGGAGCATACCCGGCGTGCTGATGTACTGATTGCTGCGATAGGCAAAGCAAAATTTGTCACGGCGGACATGGTAAAGCCAGGCGCTGTTGTCGTAGACGTAGGTATTAACCGGGTAAACGGCAAGGTCGTCGGCGACGTGGATTATGAGGAAGTCGAGAAGGTCGCGGGTTATATCACACCGGTGCCAGGCGGTGTTGGCAAGATGACCATCAGCATGCTGATGGAAAACACCATAGAAGCGGCATGCGCGCAAGCCCGCTAAGCATTACAGAGCTTAATGAATACGTGCGGCGGTCCCTGGCGGGGGATCCGATGCTGCAGGGCATTGCCATTCAAGGTGAGATCAGCAATTTTAAACAGCACACCTCCGGACACCTGTATTTCACCCTAAAGGACGAAAACAGCCGGTTGAGCTGTGTGATGTTTCGCCAGTACGCGCAATACCTGCGCTTTGTTCCAAAGGATGGAATGCGCATTGTGCTGAGCGGGTCTGTCGGCCTGTACACGGTTGCAGGAACCTATCAGTTCTACGGTGAAGCCATGGCTGCTGACGGCTCGGGCGCTTTGTACGAATTATACTTGAAAACCAAGGAAGCCCTGCAAAAAGAAGGCCTGTTTGATGCTGCTTTAAAAAAACCTCTGCCGCTTTTGCCGTCTGGTGTCGGTATCGTGACCGCCAAGGGGGGCGCTGTCTTACGTGACATTATGACAGTTAGCAACCGGCGTTTTCCCGGAATGCCTCTTTACCTGCGCTCAGTTCAAGTGCAAGGCGCAGGCGCAGCGGAGGACTTAAGCCAAGCCTTGCTGGAAATTGCTTCGCTGCCGGAGGTTGAAGTCATCATTATCGGCAGGGGCGGCGGCTCTTTGGAGGATCTTTGGGCTTTTAATGAAGAGATCTTGGTAAGGGCGGTAGCAGCCTGTGAAAAACCCATAATTTCCGCGGTTGGCCACGAAACAGATGTCACCCTCACGGATTATGCAGCGGATGTCCGCGCAGCGACACCTTCCGCTGCGGCAGAACTGGCTGTGCCTTCACAAGAGGAGCTTTTGCAGCGCGTTTATCACACGGAACAACGCCTGCATTCCTTAGGGATTCAGCGGATGGAGCAATTGAAAGCGCGTGTGAACCTACTGGACGCTTCCATGCAGAAAAACAACCCCGCGCAAAAGCTGAGTTTGCTGCAATTGCGTTTTCAGACTTTGCTTGCGCAACTGCACAGGGAAACTGCAAATCAAATTCAGTTTCAGGCGACAAAATTGCAGCATGTAATCGAGCGCTTTGAGCAATCAGGACCGATGCAGACCTTGAAGCGGGGCTATACCATCGCGCTGGATGATACCGGAAAACCAATGCAAAGTGTGACACAAGTGAAGGATTATGTGCGTTTACGGTTTTATGACGGTACCGCACGCCTTAAAACCATCAGTACAGAACAGGAGAAACCATCATGAAAAAAGCACAGGAAGAGCTCCGTTTTGAAGAGAAATTGGCTTTGCTTGAAAACCTGACTGAACAAATGGAAGAGGGAAAGCTGGGACTTGAGGAGCTGCTGAAGCTCTATGAGCAGGGGATTTTACTATCATCCAGCTTAAAAATGGACTTGGACAAGGCGCAAGCTACCTTGATGGAATTAAAGGATGGCAAACTCAACCTCGTGGAGGATGCATGAGCGCGTTTCAGACTCATTACACAGCGCTTCAGGAATTGATTGAACAGGCGCTTCGGAAAGCTGTTTTGGAGCCAGACAAAGACTGGCCGTTCTCGGGGATTCCCAAACAGCTGGCGCAAGCAATGCGCTACAGCCTTCTTGCGGGGGGGAAGCGGCTGAGGCCCGTTTTGCTGCTGGCTGCCTATGAGTCCTTGAGGGTTGAACTAGAGCCTGCACTCCCTTTTGCTGTTGCTGTGGAGTGCATTCATACCTACTCCCTGGTGCATGATGATTTGCCGTCGATGGATGATGATGACCTGCGGCGAGGCCAACCCACCAACCATAAAGTATTTGGCGAAGCCATGGCTATCCTAGCTGGTGATGCCCTGCTGACGCTGGCTTTTGAGCTGATGAGTACAAGCAAACTGCCAGGCGCGCTTGAAGCTATTAACATCATCGCGTCAAGGGCAGGATCTTCCGGGATGATTGCCGGCCAAACAGCGGACATCTTGATGAGCAATCAGGACGCAGGGGAGGAGATGCTGCGCTACATCCACCAGCACAAAACCGCGGATCTGATTACTGCGCCCATTTTGGCAGGGCTTACCCTGGCACAGGCGAATAGTGAACAGCTGCAATCTGGCAGAGTGTACGCGACCAACCTTGGCCTTGCCTTCCAAATCACGGATGATTTGCTGGATTTGCAAGGGGATCCAGACGTTACAGGCAAGCTGGGTCAGCGTGATGCTGCTCTTGGCAAGTTAACCTGGCCATCCGTAGTGGGTGTCGCACAGGCACAAATGGATGTAGATGCGGCGATTACCTTAGCGCTCAAAGCTGCTTGTGGGTTGGGCAACAATGCGCCTTTTTTCCAAGCGCTTGCCTTATCCATCCCAAAGCGAGTAAGATAAAGAGCAATCACAGATGGGGGAACACCTATGAGGGAACTACTAGCTAATGACATCTTAATCTGCGCCGCGACAGCGTGGCTTATCGCGCAAGTGTTCAAAACGCTTATTGACTGGCGCATCAACCATACGATGGATTTAAAGCGCTTGTTTAGTAATGGGGGGATGCCCAGCGCGCACACCGCGTCTGTCATCTCGCTGACTTTGATGATTGCTTTTCGGGAAGGGCTTGGGTCCACCGCCTTTGCAATCTCCTTTGTGCTCTCAGCAGTGGTCATCAATGACGCGGTTGGCGTACGCTATCAGACAGGCAAGCAGGGAAAGGTCATCAACAAGATTTTGCAGAAGGTGCTGATAGAAGGTGAACCGCTGACAGACGAATCATTAAAGGAGTTGGTTGGTCACACGCCAACGGAAGCCTTCTTCGGCGCGTTGATTGGGTTAATTGTCCCCATATTTTTCAGATAGGAGCGAAAACAATGCTGGATCAATTTATGGAAGAGGTTGTCACACGCAGGAACAGGACGATGGAAAATGTCTTGATGGCCGTTGCCAACGTCTCTATGGTGCTCTCGGGCATCCTGGCCGTGTTTCTGATTCAATCCCTGATGGTTGTCATCTCAACACGGGGTTTTGGCGCAGAGACGATATTTTATATTTTTCTGACCTTGTTCTTCGCTGGCTCCGCGGTTTTGCTGTTCTTGTTCAAAGACAGGATTCGAACGGAATATGAGTATACCTTCACCAACGCGGTGATGGATTTCGCCCAGGTGTTTAATAATCGTAAGCGAAAAGTGCTTGGCACCATGAACATCCGCAATGTGGAAGCCTGCGGTATGGTCAGTTCTGGCTCCTTTACCCGCTACCTGAACACACCCGGTGTCACGCGACTCAACTGGTTCTTGAACCGTGATGCGGATTTGTTCTATTTTTACTTTGTAAAAGACAGCAAAAAGTCTTTGCTGATTATTGAACCCAGCGAAATCATGCTGGGTTTAATCAAGAAAAATGTTGGACAGGGGAAATTCCAGATTAATTGAGTACCATGGTTTATTTAGATAACGCGGCCACCACCAAACCGTCAGAGGCTGTTATTACAGCAATGACGGCCGCCATGCAGGAAGGATACTTCAACCCTTCCTCTCTTTATGCGCCTGGCTTTTCGGTGCGAAAAGGGATTGAAATTTTCCGTGAACAATTGATAAAGCGTCTGCACGCTAAGGATCTTGTTTTTACTTCTGGCGGAACCGAAGCGGATAATTTGGCGATTTTGGGTTTGTTACAAAGCAGCCGGAAAAAGGGGCGGGTGCTGTACTCTGCTGTTGAACATTCCGCGGTCGCCGAACCTAGTGAAAGCCTGAAAGATAAGTATGATGTGCGTACTCTGCCGGTAAACGATGCCGGCAGTGTAAATCTGGATGCCGCGCGCGAATTGTTGACGCCTGATACCTTAATGATCAGTGTGATGCAGGTCAACAATGAAGTAGGTGCCATTCAACCACTTGATGAGTTGATTCGTCTGCGTGATGAGTGTTGTCCGGAAGCGCACCTGCATGTGGATGGCGTACAAGGCTTTTTACATATTGGGACTAAGCTGTCAACAGGTATTGATTCATATGCCTTCTCCGCCCATAAGTTTCATGGGCCCAAAGGGGTAGGCGCCCTGGCTTTGGGGGGTAAAACACGAATCAACCCGCTTGTTTTGGGCGGCAAGCAGGAGAATGGCCTGCGCGCAGGCACGGAAAACACCTACGGCATTATTGGTTTACAAGCGGCTATTGATGACTATCCACATGAAAACAATGATTTGCGCGCTTTAAAACTTCAACTGGTTGATGCCATTTTATCTTTTGTCCCCGACGCCGTGGTCAATGGCCCTGACCCAGCATCAAGCGAAGCCTGTGACCACATTGTCAATTTCTCTTTTCCGCCTGTACAGGCGCAGACCATGATGCACGCATTGGAGGCGGAGGGGGTGCTGGTTAGCCAGGGATCGGCTTGCTCCTCACGGAAAAAACAGTCCAGCAAAACACTGATGGCCATGGGCTTGTCTCAACAGCGCATGGACAGTGCGCTGCGCTTTAGCCTAAGCCGCTATACAACCCAGGAGGACATCAATAAGGCAGCGCGTGTTTGCGCCAAAGTCTATAAGGACCTCCGTCCGTTTATCAGGAGATAATGATGATGACAAGCAAACTGCTGCTCGTAAAATATGCCGAAATCCATTTAAAAGGTCAGAACAGACCTTATTTCCAGCGCTTGCTGCTGCGCAACCTTCGCCTTGCCGTGAAACATCTAAACGCGAATGCCATCCTGTATGACAGCCGTATTTTTGTCACAAATTATGAGGATGAAACAGCCTGCATTGATGCAATTACCAAGGTGTTTGGTGTGCATTCGGTTTGCCCGACAGTGCAGATAGAGAAATCCAATTTTGACCATATCTGCGAGCTGGCCGCTGACATAATGAAAGATGTCTCCGGTACGTTTAAGGTGATTGCCCGTCGAGCGGATAAGCGATACTTCCTGGATTCGCCGCAGATTTGTGCAAAGGTTGGAGCGCATGTCCTGAGGAACAACCCGGAGCTAAGGGTGGATGTGCATAATCCAGAGCATGTTTTGAATGTAGAGATTCGGGATCAAGCGCTGCTGTATGCAAAAACCTATCCGGCGGTTGGCGGTCTGCCCACCGGAACCGCTGGCAGGGCGATGTTGTTGTTATCCGGCGGCATTGACAGCCCGGTCTCAGGTTTCCGAATCGCAAAGCGCGGTGTGCAATTAAGCGCGGTCTACTATCATTCTTTCCCTTATACTGGGGAGCCTGTGAAAGAGAAAATAATTTCACTTGCGAAAATCCTGACCGCTTACTGCGGCGCGATTCGCTTGTTTGTTGTGCCATTTACAGAGATTCAACAGGCCATCCATGAAAAATGTCCGGAGGACTTTACCACGCTCATTATGCGCCGCAACATGATGCGCATCGCTGATCAACTCGCAGAAAAGAACAAGGCACTCGCCCTGATTACAGGGGAAAGCATCGGCCAAGTAGCCAGCCAGACACTGGAAGCTTTGGCCTGCACAGATGAAGTGGTGAGCCGTCCTGTTTTTCGTCCATTAATCGGGATGGACAAGCTGGAGATTATTAATGAGGCAAAGCAGATTAACACCTATGAGACATCCTGCTTGCCCTATGAGGACTGCTGCACAGTGTTTACACCACGACATCCGGTCACTCACCCAAAACTAAAACAAGCGCAGTTTGCGGAGCAGCCTTTGCGTGAAGATGATTTGCTGGAGCAAATGATTGCCCGCGCCATCGCAGGAACTGAGGTTATTGATTTTAAACCCCAATAAGCAGACAACAAAACAGGTGTCAAGCAAAATGTAGGTTAGTCAAACATCTTGGACAGTGTGTGCTTTCAGGAACTCCACCGGGGAGAGGAAGCCCAGGGGTCTCATCGGGAGCTGGTTGCTCCGGGGTTGCCAGGCAGCGAGCTGCCTGGCAAAATCTTCGAATGAGTAGA
>JAAYFC010000108.1 GCA_012728435.1 Clostridiales bacterium
ATTTTAAAAGAGCGCGGCTTCATCGCCCAGGTTACCCACGAGGAGGAATTATACAAACAGCTGGAGCGTGAACCCACCGTTTTTTATGTGGGCTTTGACCCCACCGCGCCCAGCCTGCACTTTGGGCATTTTATTCCGATGCTGGCGATGCGGCACATGCAAAACGCCGGGCATATCCCCCTGGCGCTGATTGGCGGCGCAACCGTACAGATTGGTGACCCATCCGGTAAATCCGAGCTGCGGCAGATGCTGACACTGGAGGCTATCCAACACAATGTGGACAAAATTCATTCGCAGATCTCTAAATTTATTGATTTTTCTGATAACAAAGCCTTGATGGCAAACAATGCCGACTGGCTGACAAAGCTTAACTACCTGGATTTTATTCGCGAGATTGGCGTGCATTTTTCGGTCAACCGCATGATTACAGCTGAATGCTACAAGCAACGACTGGAACGCGGCCTTACTTTCCTTGAGTTTAACTATATGCTCATGCAATCTTACGACTTCTTGGAGCTGTTCCGCCGCTACAACTGCCGTTTGCAAATGGGCGGGGATGACCAGTGGAGTAATATTTTAGCTGGCGCAGACCTGATTCGCAGAAAGGAACGGGAACCTGCCTTTGCCTGTACCTTTAAACTGTTAATGAACTCGGAAGGCAACAAAATGGGCAAGACCGAGCGCGGTGCGCTTTGGTTGGATCCGGAGCTCTGCTCCCCTTATGAGTTTTACCAGTATTGGCGTAATATCGCGGACAGCGATGTGCCCAATTGCCTATCCATGCTCACCTTCTTGCCCATGGATGAGGTTCGCCGTTTAAGCGCGTTGCAAGGCTCTGAAATCAACGAAGCCAAGATGGCACTTGCCTTTGAGGCGACCAAAATGATCCATGGGGAGGAAGAGGCGCAGAAAGCCCAACAGGCTTCCGCAGCGCTGTTCTCTGGAGATGGCAGCATGGATGATGTGCCCACCTATGAGTTCACAGCACAGCAACTTATGGAGGATAACCGTTTGTCCACGCTCCTCTTCCTGTGCGGATTGTGTTCCAGCCGCAGCCAGGCACGCACCATGATAATGCAGGGCGCAGTGCTCGCTGACGACAATAAAATTGAAGATCCTGAAACGCGGTTGAATGAGGATGATTTCACATCTGATGGCCTTCTGCTGCGCCGTGGCAAGAAAAATTACTGCAGGGTTATCCTGATAAAATGAGTTTAGTTGGCGGATACTATACCCTGGGACAACACGGAAGTGAAGAGTTTATCGAGCGAAAAAGCCGTTTTATCGGCGAGGCCGCCCCTGCTTTCTCTGAGGAAGAGGCGCTTTCCTTCATTAAAAATGTGAAGGACGCGCATAAATCCGCCAGTCACCATTGCTTTGCTTACATCATCGGGGAGAACGCTGGTTTAATGCGCTATTCCGATGATGGGGAGCCGCAGGGCACAGCAGGTATCCCTATTTTGGATGTGCTAAAAAAGAACGACCTGGTCAACTGCGTCGCTGTTGTGACACGCTATTTTGGCGGGGTTTTGCTGGGCGCAGGCGGTCTGACCCGCGCCTACAGCGCCGGATGCGCAAAAGCCGTCAGAGCCGCGGGCATCGTAACAGCGCAGAGCAGTTTGAGGCTGTCTGCTGTGATTGGTTATGCGTATTGGGATGCCATTGACTATCTGATGAGCAAGCTGCCCGTATGTGAACTAGAGCGGGAGTTCACCGATAAAGTATTGCTTCGCCTCACGGTACGTGAGCAGGACGCTAAAGACGTCATCAAAGAAATAATTGGTTATAGCGATGGCAGTGCCCAAATAGAGCAATCAGACCCTTTTTATCACCAATGGCAGTTGCCTCCCCCTGAAGCAGACGCATAAGCAAACAGCGGCTTACACCAAGCAGCTGACCAATATTAAGCTTTCACACCTAAAAACAATATTTTTCAATGGCTTTCGCGACACCATCCTCATCAAAAGGAGCAGTGATGGCGTCCGCATGTTTTTTGACTGCATCCGCTGCGTTCCCCATCGCGATACCCAGGCCAGCGTATTTGATCATAGACAGATCATTTAGTTGATCCCCCAGCGCCATCATCTGGGCTTGTGCAATGCCATAATGCTT
The DNA here is from genome assembly GCA_012728435.1 of Clostridiales bacterium. Classification (GTDB taxonomy): domain Bacteria; phylum Bacillota; class Clostridia; order Christensenellales; family Aristaeellaceae; genus UBA6115. The sequence continues at coordinate 2,113 of JAAYFC010000108.1, forward strand.
CGCCAGCACTTCCAGCCCTTTCCCTTTATCCGTCCCTGAAGGCATGATTTCAAGGTTTCTGCCGCCGGAGCTGGTGAATTCTACGCCTTCAAGCGGTGCCAGCGCTGCCTGGATTTCCTTTGAGGCGTTCTCATCATGGTCAAAAATAACAAAAAACTTATAAATCGGTGTCGCCAATGCGTCCTTGCAGGCATCCAATCCCATGCTGTAGGTCACCCGCTGCTTGAGCTTGGCCAAATGCAACTCATTCTGCTCGGAAATATGTCTTGGGATTGTCCATCGGTTGATAACCGACCGCCTGCCAAAGATATAATAACCTTCGTTAAACCCTTCCAGCACGTCAAACACTTTACGTGCCGAAGCAGCATCCATGATTTGTTCGTGAATGCGCTCACCGAAAGGGCTTAGTTCAACAACCGCGCCATTGGTGCTGATGATGGGGCAAACGATGCCCTCATCGACCATAATCTGAGCGGCGTTCTCCGGATACCGTCCGGTCGCTGCGGCAAACACAATCCCCTTATCCTGAGCTTTTTTAATCATTAATTTATTGAACGCAGAAATGCTGCCATCACTACTCAGCAGTGTCCCGTCAAAATCTGCAGCGATGAGGCGAATGTCATGTTTCATAGATAAATCCCTTCAAAATGGTGGAGTGATTGAAAAGCTCTTGCCGCGCAGGCTGAGCACAGGGCAGGCTGTTGAAAAACTCAGCCGTGTCGCACAAAGTCTGAGGCTGCGCACCTTGTATGTGCGATTGGCTTCTCGATTCCCATACACATCATCCCCCAGCAGCGGATGCCCCAAAAAGGCAAGATGCGCGCGAATCTGGTGTGTGCGCCCTGTATGCAACCGTATCAGCAAACGCGAAACCTGTCCAGGAATTAATACAGCATACTCTGTAACTATTTTTTTGGAACCGGTTACTTGCTGTGAATAAACCCTCACCCGCCCCGCTGCACTGTCCTTGGTCAGCCAGGCTGTGATAACACCCATCGGCGGCTTGGGCGAACCCAAGGCTTCACAGACGTATTCTTTTTCCACCTGATCGTTCTTAAAGGCAAACGTAAGCCCTTCCGCTGCTTCCACATTCTTCGCAATCACCATCAAGCCGCTTGTCTGATTATCCAGTCGATGCACCAGGGCGGGTTGGAAAGATGATTCTACATGGTCTTGGACCCAGCTTAACACGTTGAAGCTGCTGCTGTCCTCTTCATCCGCGCTAATACCCGCGGGCTTATTGATGACGATGCAATCGTCGTTCTCAAACAGAATGGGTATTTCTTGCATCCTTGCATCCGTATACAACAGGATGACATCACCAGCGCTTATGTTGATATTATCCTGCACCTTTTTACCATTCACTCGAATATCCTTGGCCTTGAGCGCTATTCGAATTGCAGCCGGCGGCAGCAGCGGCAACTCTTTTTCCAGAATTGACAGGAGCATTCCTTTTTGCTTTGCAACAACATCAAATCGACCCAAATCGCCCTCACCAAACCTGACATATTTCTCCCAGTGTAGAAGATGCTGTACGCGGATGTCAAGAATGTATATATTCAGGACATGTTCTCCATTGTAGAAGTGTCAAACATAGGTTACACATTGGTCAGCAGTTTGAGCAGTCCGTTCATGTCAAGGGGAAGGTGGAGATTTGCGGAGCAAATACTACCTGACCTTGACATGCTCCCTCGGTAGAATGGTCAGCCGCTCAATG
>JAAYFC010000109.1 GCA_012728435.1 Clostridiales bacterium
GGCTGCAATATTGCTCAACTTTTGATTTTCATGGTGTTTTTTGCATCTCATTTTCTTGAATCTTGGAATAAGCATAGTTGGACGAACAACAAAGCGGTTTTAGCTTAATCGCTAAAACCGCTTTGTCTTCGCTCTGAAGCGGCCATGCGGCCGCTTTGTCAAAAGGGATAAAAGCCCTGAACGTATCTTATGCTTCGGGCACCAAAAGCCCCAGGTTGCCGTCCTTCCTCAGGTACAGCACGTGGGAATCATTGGTGTCCATATCAATATATACGAAGAAATTGTGGCCCAGCAGCTCCATCTGCATGATGGCGTCCTCCTGGCTCATGGGGCGTACGGTGTAGGTCTTGCTGCGCACAACCTGGCGGGCGCGCTGCTCGTCTACGTTGAGATCCTCAATAAACTCGGGCTGGGGATCCTGGGGCAGGCCCTCACGCAGGCGCTTGTCCAACCGGGTACGGTGGCGCAGAAGCTGGCGCTCCAGCTTGGCCAGCGCCCGGTCAATGGACATGAAGAGGTTGTCCTCGCTGCTGGCCTCCGCCCGCAGCATCACACCGTTCATGGGCACGGTAATCTCCACGATGCGCTGGTTCTTCTCCTTGCGCATGCGCACGATCATCTCGGTGCCGGGGCGCAGGTACTTGGACATGGTCTGGGTCTTGCGCAGGACGCGTTCCTCAATGGCGGGGGTGATGGTCATTCCTTTGGCTGTCATGGTCGTCTTCATTGGGTTTTCCTCCTAGCAAATATTCAATAACCCGGCACTGGCCGGGCAAGAGGTGCGGGTATGTTACTGGGTATACACATCCTCATAAGCGTCGTGTGCAAGCACCTTTTGCGCGTAAGAGCAAGTCGAAGAAATCTTGAGCTTGTTCTCCCGCGCGTAGTCCACCACCTTCTCCACCAGCTTGCGGGCGATGCCCTGCCCGCGCAGGCTGGGGTTGGTGTAGGTGCTGATAACTTCAATCTGGTCGTCTGCCACGGTGCGGAAGCGAATTGCCGCCTGCGGCGTCCTTGGGTTATCCCCGATGTAAAAGCGGTCTTTATAAAAGAGGATCTCCAAAATGGCTTCTCCTCCTTCCGGACAATCTCTTTGTATACTATTGTATACCCTTTGTAAAGACCTTTCAGACTTGAAAACCCGGCTCACCTTTGTTATGATGCATGCGGGCATTTTTGCCCTGGAAGGAGTACCCCATGGATAAGCAAACCGTGTTTTCACATATTGACCATACGATTTTAAAGGCAGACGCCACCTGGGCTCAGGTGGACAAGGTCTGCCAGGAAGCGGTTGACAACGGCTTTGCCTCTGCCTGCATTCCCCCGCGCTTTGTTAAACGGGCAAAGGAAAAATATGGCAACCGCCTGGCCGTGTGCACCGTGATCGGCTTCCCGCTTGGCTACAACACCACCCGTGTAAAGGTGTTTGAGACCCAGCAGGCCGTGCTGGAAGGCGCGGACGAAGTGGACATGGTCATCCACATCGGCGACGCCAAAGCGGGCGATTTTGACCGCATCACCGAGGAAATCCGCGAGATTAAGGCCGCTTGCAATGGCAAGATCCTCAAGGTCATCATTGAAACCTGCCTGCTGGGCGAGGACGAAAAAGAAGCCCTCTGCCGCTGCGTCACCGAGGCTGGTGCTGAATACATCAAAACCTCCACCGGCTTTGGCACAAAAGGCGCCACCCCGGAAGACATTGAACTGTTCAAGGCTCACATCGGCCCTGAGGTGAAGATTAAGGCCGCCGGCGGCATCAGGACCCGTGAAGCCATTGAGGGCTATATCAACCAGGGCTGTGCAAGGGTGGGCGCCAGCGCCGCCCTCACCGCCTACGCGGACCAATAGCAAACTCCCTTCCCAGGGCTATGGGAAGGGTTTACCTGCTGCATAAACACAATGTGGTGACTGTTTGCCAGGGATGACCTGTTCACGGGCATCCATTTGTTGGCAATTGGAAAAGGAGGTTCATATGGTGAGGCTCCGCAAGTCCTTCTGATTGACAGAAGGCGTGTAAATCCGGGCTGAACAAGCCGGCATAAACCCCTTCTGTCAGAAGATTAAACCTATCTTTTGATCAGGAGGAATCATATGAAACGCTATCTTATGCCTCAAGCCAGGTGGCTTGTTTGTGCGCTCTTTCTTGCCCTCACCGCTGCCCTGGCTGCGGTAGCCGTCCAATTTATCAAGGGCCGGCTGCTGGATTATGCCATCGCAGGGCAGGGCAGCCAGAGCCTCCAGCTCATGGCCCTGTTGTTGGGGGTCATCCTGTTTGAAATCACCTGCTACTACCTATATAACCGCTGCCGGGGTCAATACCAGACCCGGGCCTTGACCTGTTTGCGGGAGGACTTCTTTTCGGCCCAGCTAAATAAAACCCAGGGCCTGATGGATGACAAGCGCCAGGGGGAGTTGCTGGCCGCCTACACCGAGCAAATCGACACCGTGGATAAAAAGCTGCTGCAAAACTTCCCGCTGCTTGTGGAGATCTTCCTCAAAATCATCATCGTCTCCACCCTGCTCTTCCTGCTGGATGCCCGGATTGCCCTGATGACCCTGCTCCTCTCCACCACGCCATTGTATGTGCCCAAGTTGGTGCAAAAGCACCTGGAGCGGGCTCAAAAAGCGCACACCCTGGCCTTTTCCCGGCACCTGGCCCAGGTGACAGAGTGGCTGTCCGCCCTGGGGATGATTAAAAACTATGGGGCCCAAGCGCCCATCCTATCCCGTTTTACCGCCAGCAACCAGCAGCTGCGCAGTAAACACCTGCAGATGCTGCGTTTGGGGTATCTGTCACAAACCGTGTCCACCTGCCTGTCCTACCTGTCCCATTTCATCATCTTGGCCTATGCCGCCTGGCTGGTGGTGGAGGGCAGCTTCTCCGCCGGGGATTTCTTTATCGCCGTGGGGATGATCGACCAGATGTCCTGGCCCATCCTGGGCATCACCTACTACCTGCAGGACATGATTGCCGCGCGCCCCATCCTCAACGGATTGATCGAGAACATGGCGCCAGAGCCGCAGCCCCATGAAACCCTGGTGCGTTTAAGCCGTTTAAACCAAGTCAGCGCGATGGAGCTGTCCTTTGCCTACCCCGGGCAGCCGCCCTTGTTTTCTGGTTTACATTTTACGGTGCAGTCCGGGGAGAAAGTCCTCATCACCGGGCCCTCTGGCGGCGGAAAAACCACCCTGATGAACTTGCTGTTGGCCAGCTTCATGCCCAGCGCAGGGCAGATTGATTTTGACCACATCCCCGCCCGGCAAGTCGCCAACATGCAGGAGCTGGTCACCATCATGGCCCAGCAGCCCATGCTGCTGGAGGACAGCTTGCGCAACAACCTGAGCCTGTACCGGGATGTGAAGGACGCAGACATGATTCGGGCGCTGATGCAGGTGAACCTCCATGAGTTCGCAAGCCCGGAAGGCCTGGATCGCCTGATCAGGGAAGGCGGCAAAAACCTGTCTGGCGGCGAAAAACGGCGCATCTGCCTCGCCCGCAGCTTGCTGCGGCCCTCCCCCATCCTGATTCTGGACGAGCCGCTGGCAGAAATCGACCCCGAGTCCTTAGAAATGATAGAGGATCTCATCCTGTGCATTCAGGACAGGATGCTGTTTGTCATCAGCCACCAGGTCAGTCCCCGGCTAAAGGCCGCCTTTTCGCACCAGATCCAGGTGGGTGAGGCCCAGACAGGGGATTAAAAGCCCTGGCGCCTTCAGCTGCCAAAAACCACGAACCTGCGCTAAAAGGTCAAGTGTTATACTTGACGAAAACTTTAACGCACTCATGGGCAGAGCAATTTTTTGTCACCCGCGAAGACGAGTGAAGGAGGCGTAGCCGTAGCCTACGCTGACTGAATGAGTCAATGCGGTGTTCCTCGTTTGACCGCTGAAAGACCTGTCTTTCAGCGAAAGGAAGGATTACGGAACGCAGTGAGCTGGCAGGCTTTCCCTGGCAGCGAATGTAGTGGAGTCAATCCTGACGCAGGGCCTGCTCATGGAAGCGTTAAAGATTGAGTCTAGTATGTATAAAGTGTTAGTCCGCCGGCCTGGCCTTGATGCCTGCCTTGAGCGCCAGGAAGAAGTACACCAATGCCGCGGCCATCACCAGGTGGCTTATGCCTGCGATTCCGGCAATGCCCGCATCAAGACCCCGGCTTAGGTCCTGGGGCGCCACAGCCACAGTGACGATGCCCCTTACCTGCATGGTCAGCGCCATAAAGGGCAGGCCAATGGTGTGCAGGATTTGGAAGGTCTTAAAATGCTTGCTGTCAATGAGGGGCAGGTGCAGGCAAAACAGGGCCGCAACAAGCAGCAGCAGGCTGCCTAAAACCAGCAGGTGGGGGTGAATCACTGCCAAGGTCGTCTTGCCGGTGAAGCCCCGAAATTTGGTAAACTCCCGGTAAAACACGCCAGCCAACAGGGCTGCAATCAGGTAGGCAAAGGCACGGTTGATCAGTTTTTTCATATCGTTTGCTCCTTTTGTTGTTGCACCATGTCCCGGTAGCCAATCAGAACCGTCCAGACATAGGCCAGGGTTTTGGGAATCATCAGAATGCCCACCCAGGGATAGCGGTCGGCCAACAACACCACCGGCAGGTAAAACCCGAAACTGAGCAGGATGGTAAGGCTCATATGCCGGAAGGCCGGGTCCTGCCCCGCCCGGGTGTTGCGCCAAAACAGCCAGATAATGAGGCCGCCCAGGATGGCAAAGGGGATGTTGCGGTAGATCCCAAAGGCCAGGGAGGGCTTGGGGCTGGTCCACCCGTTCTGGGGCAACAGGCACAGCACCACCCGGGCTAGGCCCAGGGCATACACCAGGGCAGTCAGGCCCTTCTTGTCCTGCTTGTGGTAGCGCAGCTGCCAGACGTGGTACAGCAGCAGGTAAAACACCGTCATGGTGAGGGAGGTGATGAGCTTGCCTGTCCCCAGGGCACGCACGTGATCCGACAGCCCGGTTGTTAGCAGGGCATTTACCCGGGGCACCAGGTGAAACGCGTCACCAAGCCCCAGGGTCACCGCCATGATGCCAAAAAGCAGGTGCTGGCGGTTGCCGCGATGCCGCTTCACCATCAACACCCCCAGGGTAATCACGGTCAACAGGTAGAACGTGTCAAAAATACCCTCCATAGTTCCTTGCATACGGCTTCCTTTCCGACCGGGCCCCGGTCAATGAACGTTGTTCAGGTTCCTGAAAAAAAACGCGCGCGATTCGCGGGCTTGAACACCCATCAATACAGGCTGCGGCGCACCAGGGTCATGAGGGGGTCCAGGCGCCCCACCCCCTGCCCCATCAGGGTCAAAAAGCTGTCAAACAGGCTGTCCACCAGCCCCTTGGGCTGAAGGTCATATCCCAGGGCGCCCGGCCGCACCCGGGTGTCGCTTACCAGTTGCTGCAAAAGGTAGTCCTTGATGCCCCCGATGTGGGCTTCCATCAGTTGCTTGGGCTCCCCCCCGCGATTTGCTTGTACAAAGCCCAGGGCATGGAGCTTGAAAAAATCCGGGTAGGTGGTGCGGCTGCGCACAAGCCCCGAAATAAACCAGTCCAATGCCGCCATGAAGTCCCCTGTCCCCCTAGGTGTTTTAGGCAGCTGAAAGATGTCCTGCCAGACATCCGCCACCACAGCGGCCATCAATTCTGCCTTGGAGGGGAAATAGTTGTAAATGGAGCCCAGGGCCACCTGACAGGCAGCAGCCACGCTGCGCATGTTCACTGCCTGGATGCCTTTGTCCCGCACCAGGGCGCGGCTGGCAGCCAGGATGTCCCCCCTGGAGGTCACCCGGTTGTTCACGCGGTTTCCCCTCCCTTCCATCAAGCTGAACAATGTTCATTTTATGCGGGTCAAAGGCCCTTGTCAATGGGTTTACAGAAGTTTTTCCGATTTGTTGTCTGAGGGCTGCTTGTTACGCTTTTTGGTGGACAGGCTTATAGATTAAAAAGAATTTCGGCATTTTTGACTTTCCGCCCCTCTGGCGCATCCAATGGTTAAGAACCGCCGAGCGGTCTTTGTAAAGGAGTCACACCATGAAGATGAAAAGACGCTGGATGCCCCTGCTGCTGGCTTTGACGATGCTCATGCCTTACTGCGCGCTGGCTGAGGATATGCCCGCAAAGCGCCGGCTGACTGTCGTCGGCCATATGTTTGAGCCCTATATCGCCCCCTTTGAAGAGGAGAACCCCGATGTGCAGGTCGTCTCACTCAACTGGGGTGAGCAAAGCTATCAAGCGCTGGTTGACAACCTGGTCACCAACTCAAAAGGCTTTGATCTGTTTGCCCTGCAGACAGATTACTACGACATGAACACCCTGGTTGACAAGGGATATGTTGTAGCGCTCAATCACCCTGAGCTGGTTGAGGGCGCCCGGCAAATGTACGCCGGCATCAAGGACGCGATCCTGCGGGAGGATGCGCTGTATGCCTGGCCGATGGGGCTGGAGATGTTTGGCCTGGGCGCTGACACCCGCCTGTTTGAAAAGCTGGGCCTTACGCTGCCCCGGAACGTTCAGGAGTTGTTTGACCTTGTCAACACCTGGGAAGAGCAGCCCGAGGAGGTCCGCGAGACCTACATCATCCTGTCGGATGTCAACAACTACCGCAGCGCGCTTACGATCAAGCTGGTGGACCAATACACACAGTTGTATCAATACAAGCAGCTTCCGCTTACCTTTGATACGCCCCTGTTCCGCAAGATTATGCAAGGCCTGGACACGCTGACAGAGGCGATGGATTTTGACTGGGACGACACGGTGCGTCTGGACTTTTTGGACGAAGCCCTCCCGCTCATCTCCGTCGGGCACGGCATGCTGTCCCAGGGCGCTTACAGCAGCACCCAGGCATTGCAGTTGGTCTATGAGGGGGAGGAGCAGACCTTTTATCCCGCTATCCTGTACCTGGCCATCCTCAACGCAAGCTCGGACAGCCAGGACCTGGCCCAACGCTTTTTGGCCTTCATCAAGGACAGGACCAGCGCACAGACACAAACGCTGCTGTATGACCGCCCCTTTGAGCCGGTGGAAAGCCCCTTTTATCCAGACATGCGGAAGCAGTGGGAGGAGCAAAAAACCCTCTTGGAAAAAGCCATCACCACCAGCGAACCGGCCGGGAAACAGGCGCTTGAGGACGAGCTGGCCCAGCACGTTATGGCTTATGAGCCCACTGTTGAGGCTTACCGCTATGTCCTGTCTGAGGAGGATTTGGCCGCCTTTAGGGAGACGGCGCGGCTGCTCTTTATCCCCCCGCCCACCGCGTTTGCCAAGGAAGGTGACGCCTTTGATACCCACCTGTTCCCCCTGATGCAGCGCTACGCGGCTCACAACATCAATTCAGAGCAGTTTATTGCGGAAGCCGAGGCGCTCATCCGCTTGATTATCAGCGAGAACGAATGAGGCTTGACCGCGGGATTTGATTTCCCCAATAATGGAGGCAGATTTTTGAGCGGAACACCGATGCACCCTCTCCGCCGGAAAGGGGACCCAGGCTTTGGATAAGGCCAGTTTCACACAGCAGGCCATGCATGCTGCGGATGCCATGCACCGCGTCGCCCGCGGCAGTTTGCGGAATGCCGCGGACCAGGAGGATGCCATCCAGCAAGCCCTGCTCAAGGCCTGGGAAAAACGGCACACCCTGCGCGAGCCTGCCTACTTTGATACCTGGCTCATCCGCATCTTAATCAACGAATGCCGCAGCATCCTGCGCGCCAAGCGGCGCGTGATTCCCATGGAACACCTGCCTGAGGACACAAGCACCCAAAAGATGCCCGAATTTTTAGTGCGTGACGCCGTGATGCGTTTGCCGCAAAAGCAGCGCTTGTGCGTGCTGCTGCACTACATCGAGGGCTGGCCCACAGACAAGGTGGCCCGTGCGCTGAAGGTGCCCGCCAGCACCGTGCGCGGGCGCCTCTACCAGGCCAGACAAGCCCTGCGCCTGACGCTTCGGGAAGGAGAAGCCGATGAAACTTGATGACCTAAAACAGGCCTTTCCAAAAGCGGACGAGGCGTTAAAAGCGCGCATGGCGCGCACGCTTTCCGGCTTGAGCGAGGGCAGCAAAAGCGCCCCGCAGCCCCGGTTGCGCCTGCTGATCGCTGTTGCTATCACGCTGCTGTTTGTGGCCTCCGCCTTTGCCATCAGCTCCTTTTACAGCATCCGCAACCAGATCAACCCCAAGTTTGCCGACAAGGTCATCGACATCGGTGACAGCTTTGAAAACCAGTGGCTCAGCCTGTCCATCAACGACGCCCTCACCGACGGCAGGCGCCTGTTTTTAGCCATGAACCTGCACCATAAAAAGGGGGCGGATGAAGTCTTTGTGTACCCGCGGATTACAGCCACAAGCCAGGGACGCCCGCTGGATGTGGATTTGGAGTACGGCTTTGACCTCATGGACGGCGTCTGGCTGCCCGAAAAGGGCCAGAACGACGCCGGCCCCGGCAACCACAGCGCCGACTTTATGATCATGGAAGACCAGGTGGCAGGCGCTCAGGATGACATCACCTGGACGCTCACCTTCCATATCCTAAAACCCAATTGGCCTGTGCTGGAAGACATTGAAAGCACCTATGGCCCGGCCGCGCACAGAACCTTGGGGCACGAGGCGTACATGAAGCTCTTCCAGGATGCCTACAACAACAAGACCATCCTGATAACAAGCGGCGATAACCTGTCCGAATACGAGTCTGTCATCCCCGTCTTCCCCGGTTTTAGCCAGGAGGAGTCCTACCTGATGCCAGTATGGGAGCGCCTGGTGCGCGGCGGCGCCTTTGATGAGATTTCCCGCTTCTCCCGCTCGTTTAAAACCTTGGTGTCCGAGCAGCGCGCAGCGCAGGAACAGGTGCAAAAGCTGCCCGCCTTTGACCTGAAGGTAAAGGAAGTCAGGCTGAGCTTTCTGTATATGATAGCGCGGTTTGACCTCATCATCCACGACAAGCACTATCTTAACGGCTTTGACAAATTGGAGTTTGACGCCTGGGTAGACGGCAAAAAGCTGCCCCTGTCCAACAGATCCTCCTATTTTACGGATGAGGAAGCGGGCGCGCTTTCCTATCTATGCGAATACCATACCGAGGATGTAAAAACCCTGCCGGATGAAATCCGCTTTGTGCCGCTGCGCATCCAGTTTGATCCGGCGCACCCCTATAAAAATCAGGTCTTGCGCGCGGAGCCGGACGAGGCCAACGCCTTTATTCTGCCGGTGCAATAATCAGCGGGGTGTAAAGCGGCCCTTCCTCTTTTAGCTGGCTCTCAATAAGGGCCAGCTGTTTGATGTAAAAAGGATGCTTTTTGGCGGGAAGATTGGACAGCGTTTGGCGCAGGCGGGTCTTTCGCGCCAGCGTGATGTGCGGCACCCAGGGCCTGGTTTACGCCGGGATGCCCAGCGCGCGCAGCCCCTGCTCTATGGTGTTTTGAAAACGAATCAATGATTCCGGCACCTCAAGCGCCGCGTAGACGGTCAGCCCCTCACGGTGAACAAAATTGTCAAGGGCTGCGATGTGACAGGGGAAGACCCCCGCGTCCAGTTTGTTCAGCTTGTTAAACCAGGCCGTGATTTCTGCCGTTTGCTGATCCCCCACCTCCCCGATAAAGCGCAGGGTGAGGTGCAAGTACTCCGGCCTTGTCAGGCGGCAGCTCACCGCGCTGTCCAAAAGCGCCTGCTGCAGGGTGAGCAGGTGCAGGCAGGCGTCCTGCGGCAACAGCGCCGCGATGAACAGCCGTTTCACGGGATATTGAAGGCCAGCTTGATGGCGGCACCGGCGATGCCCGCGCCAAAGATGATCAAAATGGGGCTGGTTTTAAACTTACGCAGCAAAAACAGCGCGGCGCCAAAGCACATGAGGGATACAAGGTCCATCGCTTGCAGGCTGATGGCGCCCGCCTCCCCAAACAGTGCCAAGATGGCGATGGACATCCCTGCTGATGCAATCAGCGCCACCGCGGCCGGGCGCAGTCCGCTCAGCACGCCGGCAAAGGCCGCCTTATCCCGCCAGACGCTGTAGAGGCGCGCCAAAATCAGCACGATGATCAGGGAGGGTGTGATGCAGCCCAAGGTTGCGACCACCGCCCCCGCCACGCCGCCCACCCGGTTGCCCACAAAGGTAGCGGCATTGAGCGCAATGGGCCCCGGGGTCATTTCCGCAATGGTTACAAGGTCCGTAAAGGCGGCCATGTCCAGCCAGGGGTGGATGACCACCACCTGCTCCCGGATTAAGGGCAGGGCCGCCAGGCCGCCGCCAAAGGCGAAAAGGCCCACCTGGAAAAAGGCCCAGTACAAGGTCAGCATCATCATGGCTTGGCCTCCTTCAAAGAGGACCGCATGGCGTCTAAAAAGCCAAGAAAGCCGCAGAATAATAATACCAGGATGATGTTGACCTTAAATATAAACACCGCGATGAAGGCCGCAATCATCAGAATAATGGGCGTAGCCTTCCGCTTTTTTGTGATGTTGGCAGCCATGGTCCACACCACGTCCACAATCACCGCGGCCACGCCCGCGCGCATGGCGCCCAGCAAGGCCGCAATCCAGCGGTTGGCCCTAAAGGCCTCATAAAACATGGAAATCAAGGTCAGGACAAGCAGCGGCGGGATGGCAGTGCCTAAAACGCTGGCCAGGGCACCCTTGATTCCCAGCAGGCGATAGCCCAGGATGATGGAGGTGTTGACCGCGATGGGCCCGGGGGCGGACTGCGCGATGGCAATCATGTCCAGCATCTCCTCCTCCTTCACCCATTGCAAATCCTCCGAAAAGCGCTTGCGCATCAGGGGCACAATCACATAGCCCCCGCCAAAGGTGAAGGCGCTGATCTTGAGCACGGATAAAAACAGGGTGGAAAGCCGGAGGGGTTTGGCAGTCATGGTACCTCCTTTTGTGTCAGTCCTGCCGTCATCCTATGACCGTCCAGTGCATTTGTCAATGAATGCACACACAAAGCAAAGCATAGCCGCCTGATTCTGGATTTCCCCGCTCGTTGTTTTCAAAGCAAAACCCATGCCGCCAAAGGGACATGGGTTTTGGCATCAATGATGCAAACGTTAAAGAAACCTGGGACTATCCGCAGCATCCCCTTTCCGGTTTATTCCCCCGGTGGGATGATGCCCAGCCAGTTGTCCCGCAAGGGATCCTCATCGGGGGCCTCTGTGACTGCCTTCATCTCCTGGGTTTCAAGGTCCAGCTCCTGCCCATTGATGAAGGTGCCATCTTTCTGGTAAAGGTACCAGGCGTCTGCAAGCACCGGCCTTTCGCCTTCGGGCAGCTTTGGCCCCTCAGTCAGGAGGGTGATTTTGAAGGATCCGTCAGCTTCTTCCGCCAACCAACGCTTGTTAATGATGTCATTGTAAAAATCCCGGTCCATCAGGTACACCAGCCTGCCATCCTCCTGATACTCCAGGTCCTTTGTGATGTAAATCCTGCTGGGGTCCGGATACAGCCATTCCTGCTCGCGGGTTTTGCGGCCATCCATCGTATATTCGCTGCGTTTCCGCACCCAGCCGCCCTGCTCGTTGATGCCGGTATGCACCATGTCCCAATAAGCGATTTGCTGCCCGTTTTCATCGTATACTTTGCCGTCTATTCGTATAAAATCCAAGTTATGCTCGTTGCCTTGGTAGACGATATGCTCATGTAAACTGCCGTCTTTTCTAAAATCCTTGATGGTCGTATTGTCTCCTTCTGACTTATACAGCCGGATTGTGAGAATGTCTCCCTGATCGTCATAGTACGTGTATTTAGAACTACCGTCCTCTAACTCTTCTTCGGAGTAATACAGGGTGCCATCAGGGTGGTAGGAATCAGAGCGCAGGATGTTTCCGGCTGCATCCTTAATGGGAATTGAGAAAGCATATGTTTTCAGATGCTCGGCATCCTCACCCTTCCCTTGCTGTGTGCCTATGTGTTCGCCGTCTTGCACCTCGCGGATCCATTCTCCGTCCCCGCGCGGTTGCCAGGGGCCAAAGACAAGCTCTGCATGAGCAGGCAAGGCGAGGGCTGCAAACCAGGCAAGCAGCAGGCAAGTTGTCAGTATCCGTTTCATAGCAGTTCCTCCTTTTGGTTAATGAGTCAATGGACGCCTTATCATGCATCCAGTTGGACGCGGTCTGGTGTGATTGAAGGCAGGTGGAGCATATGATATACTGCTTGCAGCACAGCAGTTTACATGGAGGGAAGTATGCGCAAGTTTTACAGCGCGGTGATGGCCGGTGTGTTAACCGGCCTGGGCGGCGCCTCCTTTTTGGGCACGGAAATCCGGGAAGTTGGCTCCTTCCTCTTCTCCATCGGCATGTTCGCGTCCCTGGCGATGGGGCTGCCCCTCTTCATCGGGCGCTGCGCGCCAGCCCTGTTGGACAAACCGCGCAAGCACGACACCCTCCCCCTGATGCTGCTGGGGAACTTGGTGGGCGCCGTCCTCTGCGGCCTGGTCTACGGCCTGGCGCTTACATCCCGCGCGCCGCAGCTGCAGGACGCGCGCATGACGCAAAGCTTTTTCTCCACCCTGGCGCGCGGGATGTTCTGCGGGATGCTCATCTACGCCGGCGCCTACAGCTGGAATCATATGCAAACCAGCAAACCTGTCGGCACGCTGCTGGCTGTCACCGCCTTTATCGTCTCCTCCTTTGAAAACAGCATCGCGGACGCGTTTTACTTCAGCGCCGCCTACTTCCAGACCGGTCAGTTTGTTCCCGGCGTCCTCCCCTTCATGCTGGCCGCCATCCTGGGCAACACCCTGGGCCCTGTGCTGCTTCACCTGGCCCTTCCCAAGCAGGACACCGCAACCTGACCCCCAGCCTGCGCCTGTAATGAACAGGCTGTCCCTCTTAACACGGTACGCGAAAGCTTCAGCCGCTTTCCCTTTGCACCCCCCGTGCGCAACGCGCAGTTTATTCGCATATCATGCCTCTTATTGACATCATTATACAGGCAAACCGCCTCAACAGATACCTACCTCTTTGTGTGGGCATCCAATAAAACGCGGCCCACACGCCAAAAAAGCGCCGGTTGGCGCTTTTGGATGCTTTTACATGGGTCAGAAGATGTTGCAGCGAAGGTCCCAGCCATCGCCACCTGCGCGCCGGTTTCATGCAGGGTAGGCGCAGGGCATCTGACAGGGCAGCGCGGTTTTAGCTTCCTGCTTCTTCGCGCCGCACCGATGATGCCGCTCTCCCCGCCCTGCAAGTAGCGCCATCCCTGTGCCTGGTCCACCTCCCCCCGCGCCTTGCGCAGTTCGTTCGCTTGTCTTGATTGTGCCCGTCATCATGATTGTACTCAGGCGCCGCCCGGAATCATAGCTACCTCTTTGTGTAGGAATGCGAAAAACGCAGCCCACACACCAAAAAAGCGCCGGTTAGCGCTTTATTAATTGTTGTCGCTTTGCTTTTCAGGCAAAAGACAAGGTCAACTTAATGTCCGCCACCTTTGCGATGGTTTCATGCACCGAGCAGTACTTGGCGGCCAGCTGTGAGGCGCGTTCAAAGCCTTTTTGATCCGCAGCGCCATGGATGACAACCCGCATCTCCACCGTCTGAAGCGTGGTGGGTACCTCCTCCCGCTTCACACCGCTCAGGTCAATCTCGGCCCCGGCATACTCCAGCTTCATCTTGTCCGCGATGCCCACAAAGGTCGCGTAATAGCAGGCGCCCAGGGCGCCCAGCATCAGGTCATAGGGGCGCAGCTTGCCTTCCTTGTCTTTGCCAATGGCCGCTGTCGCGTTCTTTGCCTCCAACACGCCTTCAAACGCACGGCCAAAGTTTAATTTTACATTGATTGCGCTCATGCTTGTTCATCCTTTCGTTTCGTCTGATATGGCTATCTTACCCGCTTTGACCGACCAGGTCGCAAAAAAGCAGGGCACCCTGAAATCCTTCAGCGGGCCTTCGCCGTTGGTGTCCTCGTACACATCCCGCAGGACAAAGCCCGCCTTCAACTGCCCGCCAATCTGCACCTCAATGGGGTGGGAGAACTGCAGGCTGTCGTTGTACTCCTGCACCTTCTTTTCCCAGTCCGGGTCCAAAAGCGCGTCAAAGGGCAGGGCATGCTTCACCGTCAATCCGCCATCATCAAACAGGTAGTTGATGCCGTTGTCCAGGCCGGACAGCAGGCTGCCCCCGGGGGCCAGCACCCGGGCGCATGCCTCCCACACCGGCTGCACCTCCCGGACGTAGCAGTTGGACACCGGGTGGAAAATCAAATCAAAGCTGGCATCCTCAAAGGGGAAGGGCCTTGTCATGTCCCCCTGCACCACCTGGATCTCATAGCCCTCCCTTTGGGCCACCAACCGCTCGCTTGCAAGCTGGCTGTCCGACAAATCAAACACCGTGCAGATGGCCCCCTGGGCCGCAAACACCGGCATCTGCTGGGCGCCGCCACTGGCCAGACCCAGCACCCGCTTGCCCTTCAGGTCCCCAAACCAGGCCCGGGGCACCGGGATGTTGGGGGTCAGCACCACCTGCCAGTCCCCGGCTTTGGCCCGGGCATAGGCCTCCCGGGTGATGGGCCGGCCCCATTCCCAGCCCTCCTGCACCCAGCGGTCAATGGCCTGGGCGTTGTAGGCGGTGTAGCCGCCGTCTTCACCTTGCTTCATACACAAAATATACCCGCAGCGCTACCAGGCCGGGCGCTCCCACAGCACCACCTGCCCCGCCGCCCGGGTTTTCTTCAAATCAACCAGCCGCTGGTTGCTGCTGCCCCGGAAGTCCAGGTCCAATGACTTCCGGGCCTGCACAAAGCGCCCGTCCACCAGCACGTCGCACACCCTCAGCAGCCCCAAAGCCGCCTCATCCGCCATCCCGGCCAGCTGCTCGTAGGTATAGCCGGAATAGATCCACACGGTCAGCCCCATCCCCTTAGCCGCTTCCGCCAGCAAAAGGCAGGGCCCCGGCTGCTCAAAGGGCTCGCCCCCGGACAGGGTCAGCCCGTCCAGCAGCGGGTTCTCCCGCAGCAGCTGCACAATTTCCCCCGTGTCCATCAAATGCCCCCCCTCGGGGTCATGGGTGCCCGGGTTGTGGCAGCCCGGACACCTGTGGCTGCAGCCCTGCACAAACACCGCCAGCCGCAGGCCGGGACCATCCACAATGCTGTCGTTCATGATGCCGTTAATCTGGATGTCCATAGCACCTCCTGGGGGGACGGGAATGTGGGGGACGCTGGGGGCATTCTTGAAAGAATGCCCCCAGACCCCCTAAGAACTTTAA
>JAAYFC010000010.1 GCA_012728435.1 Clostridiales bacterium
GCGAAACTTGGTTGCGCGAAGCAGGAAATATCTGCGGGGGTGTACAGGGAGTAGCCGCCATGCAAGGCTTTTGCAAGGGTCAGCCCCGCAGGGGATGACCGCAAGCTGACCCGGCATGGCGGCAGAGGCTCCCTGTCCACCTGGCTTAAGAACACGGCCAAGGACGCGGGATTCACCATCTCCATAGACGACACCACGGTGGTCACCGGGGACGTGGGCGCCATCCAGGCTGCCAATGAGAACAAGGACGGCGACATCCTCTTTGGCCTCAACGAGACCCGCTGGGGTCAGGTGGTGAATGGCATCTATGACAACGTCAAACTGGTGGACTGGACCCCTTCCTGGGCTGATGAAGTGGGCGAGTATGCCTACCCCGGACGTGCCTATGGCCTGGTGATCCAAAACATCCTGATGCTCTACCGCAATGACGAGCTGGGCACAAATGGCAAGGAAGTCAAATTCAAGCACTGGGCTGACCTGGTGGACAGCGGCTACACCTGGTACCGCCAGGGCAAGGTGGGGGGCACCACCAACTCCAACATCAACACCTCCCTGCTGTATGCCTTTGTGGACCCTGCCTCCCCTGCCGGCGGCATCAGCATTGACGGCTGGAAGATGCTGTGGAAGTACTGCGAGAACGGCATCTTCACCGGGGATTCCTACGGCTTTGACCCCCTAAACCGCGGGGATGTGCAGATTGGCACCTTCTACTCCTCCTCCCTCTACGGTGCGATTGACGCCGCAGCGGAAGGCTCCAAGAACCCCCTGCTGGGCACCATGCAGCCGGAAAACTGGGCGCTGGTGGACATTGAGGACGGCACCTACTACATTGCGGAGTACCTGGGCATCTTAGACCGCCCCGGCCGCACCCAGGAGCAGACCGAGGCCGTCACCGCCTTTGCGGAATGGTTTGGCTCGGCCGAGGTTCAGGCCATGTGGGGCGAGGAGTTTGACTCCTATCCCTGCAACGAGAAGGCCGTGGAAGCCCTCTATCCCGATGGCAAGCCCGGCATTTACACCATCAAGAACTTTGCCCTCAACAAGGTGGAAGGCACCGAGATGACCTATGCCGAGTATGTGGGCGCGCACGCCAGCGAGTGGACCAACATCATGACCAACCTGGGCTTCTTCTGGGCGGACGCAGCCAGCGCCAGCAAGGAACCGGACTGGGATACGCTGGACTGGGCAACCCTGACCCAAAGCAAATAACACCAAGAACATCCCGACCCACTTCACCGTTTGGCGGACCGTGTCATCGGTCCGCCAAACCTTATATGGAGGAAACCTATGATCCGCCTTGAGGACATCACCGTCAAATTCAATGAGTTCGTGGCGCTTGACAACATCAACGTCCAGGTGAAGGAGGGGGAGTTTTTTACCTTCCTGGGCCCATCGGGCTGCGGCAAAACCACCACCCTGCGGGTCATCGCGGGCTTTATCCAGCCAGCCTCCGGCAAGGTGTATGTCCGGGGGGAGGATATCACCCCGGTGCCCATTGAAGAGCGCAACATCGGCATTGTCTTCCAGTCCTACGCGCTCTTCCCCACCATGACCGTGCGGGACAATATTGCCTTTGGCCTTAAAATCAAGAAGATGAAGGCGGCGGACATCGCGGAGAAGGTGGCTGACATCGCAAACCGGGTTGATTTGTCCCAGGAGCAGCTGGGCAAGGCCGTATCCCAGCTGTCCGGGGGGCAGCAGCAGCGGGTGGCCATTGCCAGGGCCCTGGTGACGGAGCCTGCCATCATCTGCATGGACGAGCCGCTTAGTAACCTGGACGCCAAACTGCGGGTGCAGCTGCGCAACGAGCTGAAGCGCATGCAGCAAAACTTCGGCATCACCACCATCTATGTCACCCACGACCAGGAGGAGGCGCTCACCCTGTCGGACCGCATCGCCGTGTTCAACAAGGGTGTCATCGAGCAGGTCGGCACACCCAATGAGGTATACAACCACTCCAGCACCGAGTTTGTCTGCAACTTTATCGGCGACATCAATCAGTTGGAACCCGCCCTGGTTGCGAAAATCAACGAGGCGAAGCCGCTGCTTCACACAAATCAAACGCACTATATCCGTTTGGAGCGCGTGGCGGTCAATCAGGAGGGAAATGAGGGCGCGCTGACCATCAAGGGTCTCATCAAAAGCCGTGAGTACTATGGCATGTACATCAAGTATACGGTGCAAACGCCCGCGCAGACCATTCGCGCCATCGTGCGCAACGACGGCGTAAGCATCTATGAGTTGGGCCAGCAGGTGCAAGTCAGCATCAAGGCAGAGGACGTGATGAGCTATCCGCAAAAGGAGGCCGGTCAATGAGGACAGGATCCCGCTGGCTCAAGCCCGAAAACATCTTCCGCCTCTTTGGTCTGGGGCTGTTTATCTATTTGTTCTTTGGCTTTATGATTTTGCCCAATGTAAACACATTGACGCAAATTTTCAGCACCAAGAACGCGGCGGGGGAGGCAGACCCCTTCGCCGTCATCCGCTTTTTCTTTGCCGGCAGCATGGGTACCTATGTGCTCAACTCCTTAAAGCTGGCCATTGGCCTTGTCATTACAGTGAATGTGGTGGGCATCTCCGTTGTGCTGCTGACGGAATATTTTGATATCAAGGGCGCGCGCATCCTGCGTATGGGCTATATGACCACGCTGATTTACAGCGGTGTAGCGCTGGTGACTGGCTATCTGTTTTTGTATGACAACAATGGCATCCTCACCACCGCCCTGCACAATGCTTACCCCCATGTGGACAAAAACTGGTTCTCCGGCTTTAACGCGGTGATGTTTACCATGACCTTTGCCACCACCAGCAACCATATGCTGTTTTTGCGCAACGCGATTCGCAACATCGACTTCAACACCGTGGAAGCCGCCCGCAACCTGGGGGCTAGACCTATGAAGGTGCTCCTCAAGGTGGTCTTCCCCACCCTGATTCCCACCTTGTTTTCCCTGACGGTCATGACCTTTATCACCGGGCTTTGCGCCATGTCTGCGCCCACCCTCCTGGGCTTTGACTCCATCAACCCGGAGATTGTGCGCTTAGCGGGATCCTCCGTCGCGGATGAGGCCTTCCCGCAGGCGCGCGCGGCCCTGCTGTCCATCATCCTGGCGCTGTTTACCATTGTGCTCTTAACCGGTCTTTCCGCCTATGAACGGCGCGGGCATTACCTGTCCGTCTCCAAGACCAAGGCCAAACTGGTCAAGCAGAAGATCCACAACCCCATCGCCAGGGCATTCGAGCACATCTACGCCTATGTGCTCTTTGTCATCTATATGACGCCCGTGGTGATGATCATCGTATTTTCGTTCCAGACCTACTCTGCCATCCGGATGAAAACCCTGGATCTGGGCAACTGGACGCTGCTCAACTTCTTTGGCAAGGCGGATTATTCCTACCTGACAAGCCGCGGCACCTACCGTGTGCGGGAGGGGGCCGTTTCGGGATTGTTTTCCAACGCTGACACCTTGGGCGGCATCCGCATCAGCTTTATCCTCTCGGCGATTGCCGCGGCCTTGGCCTGCGTGATTGTGGTGGTCGCGGTCAACTACATCTTCAAAAACAAGAAGAAGGGCGTGATTTTGGAATACGCGCTGCTCTTCCCGTGGCTGTTGCCCACCATCTTAATCTGCTATTCCTACCGCACCTATTTTAACAGCACCGATGTGTGGTATGTGGGCAACACCAACCTGTACTATATGCAAAACGTGCGCCTGCTGATCATCATCGCCTACACCGTGGTGAAGTTGCCCTTCTCCCTGCGCATGATCAAGGCGGCCTATTATGCCATTGATGACGAATTGGAGGACGCCGCGCGCAACCTGGGGGCGGGGGGGCTTGCCACCATGATGAAGGTCAAGCTGCCCATCATCCTGCCCAGCGTCCTGGCTGTCTTCGCGCTCAATTTCAACGCCCTGTTTACGGAGTATGACATGGGGGCCACCTTTGCCTCCTCCTACGGCACCACCTATGCCATGGTGATGCAGTCCATGACGCGGGAGGAGGGGCTGTATGGCTTCAACGTCAACGCCTCGGGCCGCAGGGCGGCCTCCACAGTGTTTGTGATGATTGTGTCCGGCCTGGTGTTGTACCTGGTATACGGCGTGGGCGCGCGCGACCTGGGCGAGCGGCTGGCCTTGAAAGAAAAACGCCGCCAAAGGCGGCAGAAGGTGCTGCATAAACTGGGCACTAAAAAGAAAACGAAGAACCTGGCAGCATAGAAGGCTTCATCCCAACTGCCAAAGCAGACAGCAGCTTCCTCCTTTTGGGGAAGCTGCTGTCGTAGGCGTCAAAGCCTGCCGCAAAAAACAGCCAATCGCGGATTCCTGGGGGAGGCTGCCTATTTGTAGATGTATTTATCCAGGTAAAAATATTCCCCACCTTTAAAATGCATCAGCATTGGCTTGAGCTGCAAGGCATAATTGGTTGCGCCCATGGTGGTTTGGTAGGAGTAAACATCGATTGCTTTTGCAAGGATGTAAATCACATCATCCTCCTGAAGCCGAACACTGTCGTCCTTAAACCAGTCATGCTTCTCTGCCCTGGCGGTGGGATACTTTACATAGATCAGGTTGTCATATTTTCCTTTGGAGTAGGCTAGGAACCAGGCATCCGTGCTGTCCTGATAAGCCTGCATGACCCTGGCTTCCACAAAGTAATAATCGTCCGCGTATGAAGAGGGGCCGTAACGCATCAGTTCCTTGTAATCCCTGGTAAGATTGGGGAAAGCGGTGCGGCTGTTGATGCCGGCATCGGCACTGGTTATGATTTTAATCTTCAAGGTGCTTTTGGGGCTGGCGGAATCAGTGATGGTTAAGGTGGATGTGCCTGTACCCCATGGCCAAACCCGTATCTGAATTCTATTATCATCAATTTCATAGAAATAGATATTGTTTGAAGCATTTTTATCGTCGATTGTGATGTTGCTTTTCCTGCCATCGTAGCGAATTCCGAAGGGAGTAGACCTAAAGGGGCTTGTAAGTTTAACCTCCTCGACATTGGTGCTCAGGGAGGGCACAAACACTTTAAAACTGATGGATTTATTGCTGCCATCGGTGGTGGCGGCGGTGATGGTGCACTCACCGCTCTTGATGCCCTTAATGGAACCGTGCTGGTTGACGCTGGCTACAGCGGGGTTGTCACTGGTCCATTGCAGGGTCTGGTTGGTGGCTGTTTTGGGACTGATGGTAATTACCGGCTGTACAGCAGCGTCCAGGTTAACAGTAAGGGTCTTGGTTTTGGTGGTCAGCCCGGTTACCAATACGAAAACCGTCACCTCGCAGCTGGCGGTCAGCTCGGTGGTTGCGTCCAACTTCAACGTGACGGTGATGGTGGCTTTTCCGGGGCCAATGCCCTGCACTTTGCCCGCCTGCACTGTGGCAACCTTTTTATCAGAGGATTGCCACTTATAAACCAGTTTTTTGGGCAGACCTTCGCCTGTTGCAGTGGCTACCAGTTTCACAGATTTGCCTTTGGCTAACTCCAATTCCACCTTGTCCAGGCTGAGCGCGGCGGTCGATGTTCCCTCTGCAGCGATAGACAGCACGGGAAGGACGGCCAACAATCCGACAAGCACAAGCAACATCAAAGAAGCGGCTAACTTTCTGTTCATGGAAACCTCCAGTATGCTCTTATGTTCATGCGGCCCTAAAAGAGGGAAACAGGCCCATGCGTTAATGGCATTATATAACAAATAAGAGCCGGCGCGCAACCTGGTAGAGCGGTTGGCCTTGAAAGAAAAACGCCGCCAAAGGCGGCAGAAGGCACTAAGTAAGCTGGGCATTAAAAAGAAAACGGAGAACATTGCAGCATAGAAGGCTTCATCCCAACTGCCCGGGCAGACGCAGCTTCCTCCTTTTGGGGAAGCTGCTGTCGTAGGCGTCAAAACCCTCCTGAAGGTTCGCAAACACCGGAGATTCCCGGAAGATCCCCCCTGTACCCTGCAAAGCCCCTTCAAAAAGGGGCAGAACCATGAAAAAGGGGGCTTCCTCCAGGGGATTCATCCCCGGCAGGTGGATGCCCAATGCGCTGGCGCTTACAAAACCAAAGCGGCGGTAATACCCCGGGTCCCCGAACAGCAGGATGGCTTTTTCCTTGCGCTGCCGGGCCAGGGTGATGGCGGCCTTGATCAGGGCACTGCCCACCCCCCGGCCGGATGCCGCAGGCAGCACCCCCACGGGCCCCAGGGTGAGCACCGAAAGTTCTGTTTCGTCTTCCCGCTTCAGGACCCCGGGGGACAGCACCACCTGGCCAATAATCGCCCCCTCAAATTCCGCCACCAGGCTGTGCCAGGCTTCAAAATCAGGGGCTTTTCGCAGCAGGTGCACCAGGTAATGCTCATCACAGCCCGGTTTGTAGCGGTTGTAAAAGGCTTCCCGGATTAATTCCTCGGTTTCCCGGTAATCCGCCTGGGTTTCCTGGCGAATCACCAGGCCTTCCATACTGTGGTGCTGGTTGAGCAAATCATGTTTGAGCATTTTTGTTTTCATCCATTCTTTGCGAAAGTTTCATGGAACCTTCCAAGCAAAAAATAGGCAATCCGGGTTTCGGGTTGCCTGTTTAAACATTTACAAACTTGCAAATCCAAAACAGATTCCGGGGTCCGGGGCAAGTAGATACCCCGGGCTGGGGGGTTGGGGGATGAACTCCCCCAAGGCCTTCCCGTCCGCCCGTCTTAGCGCCCTTCCCGGCGCAGGGCTTCCCTCACAATCCGGCTCAGTTTGGTTTTGTTGCCGTAGTTGAGGCTGCCCCAGCGGTAGATTTTGATGCTCAGGTAGGCAAAGAAGGCCACAAAGACCAGCATTAAGACCCCTGCCGGGAGCAGCTGGCCCCAGGGCACGGTGATTACCCCGGCCCGCATGGGCATGACCATGATGGCAGAGAAGGGGATGATGCTGGAGACCACCGCCAGGCTGGAGTTGGGGGTTTGGGCGGCAATGGAAGCCATGATGTAGCCAAAGATGAACAGGAACTGCACCAGGCCTGTGGCACTGCCCAGGTCCTCCATTTTGCTGACGGTGGAGCCCAGGGCGGCGTACAGGAAAAGGTAGAGGATAAACCCAAAGAAGGAGAAAAACAGGAAGGTGAGGAGGTAACTGGTGGTGAGGGTGCCGGACACCATCATCACAATCATCTCCGGGTAGGTGCTCTTGTTGATTTGGAAGCCGATGTAGGCGGTAAGGACCACCATGCCAAACTGAATGATGGCGGCAACACCAGCGGCGGCCACCTTGCCCAGGATGAGGGCGGAGGGGCGGGTGCTGGTAATGAGGATCTCCATGGTGCGGCTGTCCTTCTCCCTTGCGATGATGGAGGATACCGTGGCGCCATAAAGCAGCACAATCATGTAGACCATCAGCATCAGGATGAAGGAAAGCCAGTAGGTGGTGCCGGAGTTCTTGCCCAGGACGGTGGTTGCGCCCTTAATCTGGGTGTTTTCAATGGCGTTGAACTCTGCGGTGGTCAGCCCATGGCTCAGGATAAGCTGTTCTTTTTTAAGCCGGGAGAGGGCAGCGGCAAAATCACTGTCCCTGGTGTCATACATGCTGCGGTCCTGGTAGATGGCTTCATAGCCCAGGTCTGCGGTTACCACAAAGCCCACCTCAATGCTGCCCTCCTGCAGGGCTTTGACCAGGTCCTCCCTTAAGTCCATCACCAGGGGCATCGGCCCGGTGACGGGGGCAAGCAGAGCCTTGGTGGCTTCATCTGGGAAGACATAGGCTATTTTTGCGGCTGTTTCGGGGGCTGTCTCTTCCACGGCTGCTTGTTTGTCGGTATCAAACAGGGCGATGATCCGGGGCAGGCTGGTGCCCGCCAGGGCCAATACCATCATCACCACCATGGCCACAATGCCGGCCTTTTTAAGCAGCTGGGTTTTTAGCTCGTAGCGAAAAACCGTCAGGAAATGCTTCATGCGTGTTCACCTACCTTCTGGATGAAAATGTCTGTCAGGCTGGGCTCATACAGGCCAAAGCTGCGCAGCTTGACCTCCTCTTTTGCCAGCCAGGCCATCAGCTGTGCCTGAAGGTTTGTGCCCTGGGTGTCCAGAATCAGGCTGTTGTTTACCAGGGTGATGTCCACCTTTGCAAAGGCGGCAGCAAGCTGCTGCTTCAGTGCTTCCAGAGAGCCTTCTGCCAGGCTGAGCTGCAGCTTGTCCTGGCCTTCCTGGCGTTTGATCTGCTTTAAGTCGCCGGTGAGCAGGATGTGCCCTTCGTGGATTAAGGTGACGTCGTCGCAGACCTCTTCCACATAGCTCATCTGATGGGAGGAGAAGATGACCAGCTTGCCCTCTTTCACGAAGTTCGCGATGGTGTCCTTGAACACCTGGGCATTCACCGGGTCCAGGCCGGAGAAGGGCTCGTCAAGCACCAGGATGTCGGGCTCGTTTAAGAAGGCCTGGGCAATCTGAATCTTCTGCTGGTTGCCCTTGGACAGGGTTTCCAGCTTTTTCTTTTTGTAGTCCCCCAATCCGAAATAGTCAATCCAATAGTGGGCAGTCTTCAGGGCATCGGCCTTGTTGGCACCCCGCAGCATGGCAAAATACGTCAGCTGCCCCAGGACGTCATTTTTCTGGTACATGCCCCGCTCCTCGGGCAGGTAACCAATGCGCTTTTCCCACGGCTTAAAGACCTGTCCGTCCAGCAAAAACTGCCCGCTGTCCTGGCGGAAGACGTCCATCAGGCAGCGGATGGTGGTGGACTTGCCGGCGCCGTTGCGGCCTAGGAAGCCCATCGCGCGGCCGGAAACCACCTCAAAGGAGATGCCGTGCAAAATCTCCTTCTCGCCGAAGCTTTTCTTGATGTCCTGTACTTGTAGTTTCATGGTACCTCCACTTGCATCATCATAAAGGGACAGGTCATTATAGCACAGTTTTTCTTGCCAACTGGCAGGTGCACAGAAAAAACCGGGCTATTTCGCACCCGGCTTCCTGATGTACGTAAAATACTACGGCAAAAGGCGGGTTTAGGGTGTTGCGGCTGCATCCTTGCGTATGCTGGCCCGCTGTGCCACGATGATGCCAATAAACATCATCAGGCTGCCGCCGACCTCGCGCAGGGTGGGCATTTCTTTTAACACGATGATGCCGGTGATGACGGCAAACACAGCCTCCAGACTCATTAAGAGGGAGGCGATGGCGGGGGGTGTGCTCCTTTGGGCTAAAATTTGCAGGGTATAGGCCACGCCGGAGGACAGGACGCCGGCGTACAGCAGCGGGCCGATGGCCTTCCAGATATTGGCCAGGGTGGGCGTTTCAAAGAGGAACATGGCGGCGGAGGAAAGCAGGCCGCAGACTAAAAACTGCACCGTGCACAGCTTGACCCCATCCACCCGGACACCGTAATGGTCCACCAACAAAATCTGAATGGAAAAGAAGAAGGCGCCGATGATGAGCAGCACATCGCCCCGCCCGATTGTAAACTGCTCCGTCACGCTAAGCAGGTACAGGCCCACCGCTGCGATCAGGCCAGCCAGCCACAGGGCAGGGCGCGCTTGATGCCCCAAAAACAACCCGTAAATGGGCACAATGACGATATACAGGGCGGTGATGAAGCCCGCCTTGCCGGCGCTGGTTTCCACCAGGCCAAACTGCTGCAGGTTGATGGCAATAAACAGGACCAGGCCGCACAGCGTCCCGCCTGTCAGCACTTCCTTGGTGGTTGCCGCCTGCTGCGTCTGCCCCTTTTTTTGTTTCAGCGCGTTCATCACCAAAATCAGGGGCAGCAGCGCCAAGGCACCCATTAAGGAGCGCAGCGCCTGGAAGGTAAATGGCTCCAAATGCTCCGCGCCCAGGCTTTGCGCCACAAAGGTGCTGCCCCAGATGATGGCAGCGACCAGCAGCATCAGGCTGCCCGGGTGGCGGTGACGATTTTGCATGTTGCTCCCCCGCATGATGTCAATGACAACCATTTTATGCCCCATCCCCGATAAAAATCAAGCCCCGCCGAAGCGGGGCACTGTAAAGGGCAGGTTTGCTTATCTGCGGTTGCGGCCTTTGCCGCCCTGTTGGGTGCCCTGATGTTTGCCCTGGCGGACAGGGGCCTCTTCATTGGGATAGTTGTCGCACACGCCATCCTTGTCGGCATCTACGAAGTTGCGGCCCGGGTTGTTGTCAGCCTTGCCCTGGCCATTCATGCCCTGGGAGCGGCCGAAGGCGCGCTTGTTGCTGCCCCGGCCCCGCAGCGCCTGGTTGCGGCCAAAGGCCTGGCCTTGCTGCTCGGTGCCCAGGTGGTCGCACACGCCGTTGCCGTCTGCGTCCACGAAGCCTGGGGCATCGGGGTTGTTGCCTTGGGTCTGGCCGCAGTTGTCGCACACGCCGTCGTTATTGTCGTCCACATAATTGCTCTTTGGTGTAGCGGCAGGGGCGGCGGGGGTCTGGTTCCAGCGGCGGCCACGCTGGGCGCCCTGGGGGGTGGTCTGGTTAACCGGGGTGCTGGTTTCGGGCTGCGCGGTCTCCTCGGCGGCCAGACCAAACACCGGCAGGGCAAGCAGCAGCGCCAATGCCAGGATTAAAACGTTCTTTTTCATGGGGATCTCCTTTGGTTTGATTCAGCAATCTCTTGCTGTGATTTGAATGTAAACCCAATTCGTGGCGAAATTGTGTTTTTTGCAAGGAGAGTTTGGGGTATCTGTCAGGCCCTGGTCTTCCGGTACTTGACAGGGGCGGGTATACTAAGGCTGTGCAAGAGGTGTGCACAATCATTCGGGCAATGGAGGTAGAAATTGCTGGAATTACGAGACGTCAACTGGACCCTGCCCACGGGTGAGGTCATTATTGAGGATTTAAGTTTGACTATCCCCGGCGGGAAGCTCAGCGTGGTCACCGGCCCCAACGGCGGTGGCAAGACCACCCTGGCCAAGCTCATTGCGGGCTTGGTTAAGCCAAGCGCTGGCAGGATTTTTCTGGATGGTGAGGACATCACCGACCTGGATATTACACAGCGCGCCAGGCTGGGCATCAGTTTTGGCTTTCAGACCCCGGTGCGCTTCAAGGGCATGACGGTGCAGGATTTGCTGGAAACGGCGTCCGGGCGCGCCCTTAGCTTTGATGAGGTTTGCGACCTGACCGGCAAGGTGGGCTTATGTACTTTGGACTATATCGACCGCGATGTGGATACCAGCTTGTCCGGCGGTGAAATCAAACGGGTGGAGATTGCCTCCGTCCTGGCGCGGGGCACCCAGGTCTCCCTGTTTGATGAGCCGGAGGCCGGGATTGATATGTGGAGCTTTAACGGCTTGGTCGAGGTGTTTAAGAACCTGAAGGAACAGGGCAAAACCATGATGATCATCTCCCATCAGCAGCGCTTGCTGGACATCGCCGATGAGATCATCGTCCTTTCCGCCGGCCGCTTGCGCGATCAGGGCCCCAAGGATGAGGTTATGCCAGGTCTTTTGGCCGGCGAAATCGCCGGGCATTGCCCTGTGGGCAGGAGGGAGGGCGCATGAACACCGTACCGCTCAACCCCATCTCCGAGCAGCTGCTTAAAACAGTCGCGGGCTTTGACGGCGAGTTCAAGGGCGCCTTCAACATCCGCCAGGATACCGGCTGCGCTGGCAGGCGCTCCAGTGAGAACATCAAGATTATCCCGCACCGTGAGGGCAAGCCGGGGATAGAAATCCACGTGGCGGAGAACACCCAGGATGAAACCGTGTTCATCCCCGCCACCGTCACCCGGGGCGACGTCTCGGACCTCACCTACAACGATTTTTACATCGGTGAGGGCGCGAAGGTCACGATCGTCGCGGGCTGCGGCGTGCACACGGACGACGAGCTGGAAGCCAAGCACAACGGCGTCCACCGGTTTTTTATCTCAAAAGGCGCGCAGGTAGTGTATGAGGAGAAGCACATCGGTGAAGGCAGCGGCACAGGCCGCCGCCGCATCGATCCCGTCAGCGATATTTACCTTGAAGAGGACGCCCATATGACGATGGACACCGTGCAGCTCTCCGGTGTGGACTGGACGGACCGTGTCACCACAGCGACGCTCAAAGCGCGCTCCCGGCTCATAGTGCGCGAGCGCCTGATGACCACGGGGGAGGAGATGGCCAAGACCCGCTTTGATGTGGTGCTGGAGGGCGAGGACGCGGGCTGCGACCTGGTCAGCCGCTCCGTAGCCCGCGGGCAAAGCCGGCAGGAGTTTTACAGCCGCATCGTGGGCAAATCGCGCTGCCACGGGCACTCGGCCTGTGACGCCATTGTGGCGGATGAGGCCATCGTGACAGCCGCGCCGCAGCTGGATGCGCTCAACCAGGACGCCATGTTAATCCACGAGGCCGCCATCGGCAAGATTGCGGGCGAGCAGATCTTAAAGCTGCGCACCCTGGGCTTAACCGAGGAAGAAGCCGAGGCGAAGATTGTGCAAGGCTTCCTAAAATAAGCCCCAGTATTTACTTGTAGCCAGGCGATCAAGCCTGGTTTTTTTATACGTCAGGCCCTTGGTACTGGGCGCTGCCAAAGCCTAAGATCATATGGAAGATGCCTGGCAGAAAAACCAATCCCCAGCCAAAAGCGGTGCTCTTGCCAAAGGAATGCGCCAGCTTGATGCTCATCATACAGACCACCACGATGTTGACCACGGGGATGAGGATCAGCAAAAAGAGCCAGCCCTGGCCCCAGGCAATTTTGAAGGTGGTGTAGGAATTGTAAAACGGAATCAGGCTTTTCCAGCCGGGCTGGTTGGCTTTTTCAAAGATGAGCCAGTGCGCAATCAGAAGGACAATCGCGAAAATCCAGGTGATGGGGCTGGACGCGACCGCGCTGGCAGTCTGTTGGTAATGATAGTCTCCTAAATATGGCATTCACTTGCGCTCCCTTCCCGTTATTCACTGATATAATACAAAATTTGCGGGAAATTTAAAAGAGCGGAATGAAACCGGGCTTTTTGCGCGTTAAATAGGCGGACCTGATGAAAAGGGGGAAACATGAAAAAAACAATTGTCAGTTGCTTGCTGTTCTGTCTGGCGCTGGGCGCAATGACGGCCGGCGCCCGGGCTGCGGAGGACATGCAGCCCATCCCGTCTGTGCCGCACCTGCTGTATACGCCGGAGATGGACGGGCCGCTAGGGTATGCCGTGGTCATCAGCCCGGACCACAAGCGCCTGAACCTGCGCAGCGGGGAAAGCAGGGACAGTGAACCCCTGCTGCAGGTGGTGGGCGGCACCGTGTTGCCCTATTACTCCGCGCCCCGGTCTGAATGGGTGAAGGTGAAAGCCGGCAATCAAATGGGCTATGTGATGTCAGCCTATTTGTACCTGGGTGAGGACATGGAGCATATCGCGCCCACCACCCAGGTGATGAGCGTGCAGCCCGAGCGCGGGCAAAGCCAGCTGCCCCTGCTTGAATTGCCGGCACAATCGTCCAAGGTGCTGGCCCTGTTGGACGCCGGGCAGCCGGTGACGATGCTGGGGCTCGTCAATGACTGGACCATCATCCGCGCGGGAGGGTTCACGGGCTATGTAAAAACCAAGTACCTCAAGCTGGAAATTCCGGCCCCTCACTTTTTGGCGGATGAGGAGAAGGACTTTGTTTTCTCCCGCATGCTGCCCTGGGGTGTCAAAGTGGGCGGCGTATTGAAAGACGAGGGGAACCACGCCTTCACCGCCTTTGTTCATGTGGAACTCCTGGAAAACACCTATCAGGATGAGATTGTGGGCTTTGACCTGTACATCAACCATGTTTTGCACAGCCGGGTGCCCTTTTTAAAGCAGGATGAGAACATGGTGCAGGGGCGGGTGTTTTCCAGTGAGCTCACCTTTGCGCATGACATCGGCGCGGTGTCCCTGGTGCCTGTGATGGCGCGCGGCGGGCAGATGCTGGACAACATCATTCATATGAACAAAGCAGAGGACTAAGGGATCTAGCACAGTTTAAACTCAGGTGCTTATACATTCTCGGGAAGCCCGCCGCGGCTTCCTTTTTATTGTTTCTTCGTTGTATTTTTACCTGTTTTCTTCTTGGATACAGGCAAACAGGCGCAGGGGCGGCATGATTCATGTATAATATGGCATCCCGCTCAACAAGGCGCTTGCTTGTATTCATAGACAGAATGGGATAAACTGTTGAAGATATTTTGCGGGAGGATGGGATGGCGAGCAAACTGGTCTGGATGAGCGGTGCATCAAGCGGCCTGGGGAAGGCGGCTTGTGACGCCTTGTCTCAAACTGGCTGGACGGTGGTTGCCGGCGCGCGCTCTTTCGCGAAGCGGGAGGGCAGACAGGGCAGCGTCCATTACCTGGCGCTGGACGTGCAGGACGCGGACAGCGTGCGGGATTTCTGCGCGCGCGCGTTTGAGCTGTACGGGCCGCCGCAGGCGCTGATCAATGCCGCGGGCATCCTCATCTTTGGCCCGGCAGAGGAAACCAGCCTGTCAGAGTACGAAGCCGTAATGGATACGGTGCTGATGGGCACCATCCGCTTTACCCAGGCTGCGCTGCCCTATTTACGGCAGCAGCCGGGCGGCAAGATTGTGATGGTGTCCTCCGTCAACGGGCTGATGCCCACGCCTTTTCAAAGCGCCTATGTGGCGGCCAAGCACGCGCTGGAGGGCTACAGCGAATGCCTGATGCTGGAAACGGCGGCGCAGGGCATCCAGGTGATGCTGGTGGAGCCGGGCGATCACGCTGGCGGTTCCGGCAAGTACCGCACCAGCGCGCAGACGGTGTCCCCACTTTATGAGGCGGCTTTTACAAGAGCGCGTGAGGTAATCCTGAAGGATGAGGCGCAGGGCGGCAGCCCCCTGGCCTTTGGCCGTAAACTGGCCCGGGTGATGGACAGACGCCGCCTGCCCGCGCGGCTGCGGGTGACGACGCTGAAGGAAACCGCCGCGATCGTACTCCACGATGTTCTGCCCGGCAGGCTGTTTCAAAAATTCCTGCGGGATTATTACAAGGTCTGATTGTCCACCGTGATGAAGGAGGGCTTGCATTTGAAGCTTACCACCGATATCAGCGCGCGCTGCGAGGCGCTGCGTAAAAACAGAACCTTCCAAACCATTTTTGACCTCACCTGCCAAAATCCGGAGCGCATCGCCGCGCACTGGCTGGAAGGGGATGAGGAGCGCTCCTGCACCTTTGGCGATTACCGTCAAAAGACCAAGGACTACGCGCAGGTTCTGTTACAGGAGCTGGGCGGGCGCAACCAGGGCCAGTTTCTGGCCATCCAGGTGGACACCTGTCGTGAATGGTTCTCCATGTTCTGGGCGGTGCTCTACGCGGGCTTCAACCCTGTGCTGCTCAACGCCGCTTTAAGTGATGACATGACCGTCCATATGCTACGGGAAGCTGGCGCCTGCGGCGTGATCTTCCGCGGCCGCCGCAACCTGCCGGCGGAGTTTGTGCAGGTGGACGCGGATGCCCTGTTCAAAGCGCCGCAAAAGGACGATTTTGCGCCGGTCTGGGGGGACAAGGTGGCCCTGTGCACCTCCGGCAGCACGGCCACCAGCCGGATTTTCGTGTACGACCAGGTTGCCATCTGCGAGCAGGTGCTTAACTCCGACTTGCTGCACAAGGCCAACCCGCGCATTGTAAACACACAAATGCAGCGCAACCTGGCCTTTTTGCCCTTCCATCACATCTTTGGCTTCATGGTTTGCGTGATGTGGTGCAACTTCATCGGCTATGAGTCCGTTTTCCTTAAAGACCGCGCGCCGGAGACCATCCTGGGCACCATGCGCAGGTTTAAGGTGAACTTCCTGTGCGCGGTGCCTGTGCTGGCCAACAGCCTGTCCAATGGCCTGAACAAAAAGGTGGCGCAGCAAAGCCCCTTAAAGCGCGCGGCCTTTAAAACCATGAAGGGCATCAGCCTTACGCTTCAAAACATCGCCCCGCGCTTTGGCATGGATTTCGCCAAAAATGTCCTGTTTAAGTCCGTCAACAGCCAGCTGATGGGCCCGGATATCAACTGCGTGATCCTGGGCGGCAGCCACACCCCCAGGGAGCATATGCGCAACATCGCGGCGCTGGGCTACTACACCATCTCGGGCTTTGGGATGACGGAAACCGCCATCACCTCCTGCGAAACCAGCATGAACCTGCATACCCGCACCTCCGGTTCCGTTGGCCGTCCGATGTCCTCAGTTGAGTATAAGGTGGAGTCCGACGGCAAGCGCAGCAACACGGGGGAGATGCTCATCCGCGGCCGCAGCGTGCATACGGGGCAATTAAAGGGCGGCCAGCTTATCCCGCCGGATTTGGACGCGCAGGGCTGGTACCGCACCGGCGACATCGTGCGCCTGGAAAAGGGCATGCGCATGTATGTGGAGGGCCGCTCAAAGGACGTCATCATCAACGAGTCCGGCGAGAACGTCTACCCGGACGAGCTGGAAGATTCCTTCGCGAACCTGGAGGGCGTGGAGCAGTTTTGTGTCCTGGGCCTTAAAAACACGGGCGAAAGCCGCGTCAACCGCTTAAAGCGCAGGCGGCACGTGCGGCCGGACTATGAGGACATCGCGCTGGTCTTAAACGTCGGTGACCGCTACCGCGATGACGAGTACCTCACCCAATTGATGCGCCAGATTGTGCAGGCCAACAAGCGCCTGCCGGTTTTGAAACAGATTACCCGCGTGCTGGCCACCCGCGTGCCCTTTGAACTGGCCAACGGCATCAAGGTCAAGCGCCTGGCGCTTAAGGCCAACCTGGAAGAGGGGAAGATTCCCTACCGCGATCTGGATTTGAAATCTGGCTCCCTGCCGCTGTCGGAGAAGGAGCCCATCGTGGTGGAGGAAGTGGTTCCCGAGGTGGTGGGCCAGGAGCAGATTAAGGATCAGGTGCGCAAGCTCTATGCCGACGCGCTGGAGATCGCGCCCAGCCAGGTGACGGACGATGCCCATTTCATCAACGATCTGGGCGGGGATTCCCTGCAGGTCTTAAGCGTCTCCTTAAAAGTGGAGGAGATGTTCCATATCTTAATTCCTACCGAGGAATACGGCGAGTGCACCACGGTGAATGACCTGACCCGGGTGGTGAACAAGCACTTAAGCGGGGAAGACAGCAAGAAGGAAGAACCCCGGGGCGCGGTCACCCCCATCACCCGGTTTGAGGACACGGAGGAGTTCCAGGCCTTTGCCTTGCGCCAGCAGGCCCTGCTGGGCTCTGGCATGGAAAACCCCTATTTTGTGCGCCATGACAGCGCCTTAACCGATGTCAGCATGATGGAGGGCCACGAGGTGCTCAACTTCGGCTCCTACAACTACGTGGCCATGTCCGGCAGGCCCCAGGTGCAGGCCGCGGCCAAGGCCGCCATTGACACCTACGGCACCTCTGCCTCCGGTTCCCGCCTCTTGGCCGGGGAGAAAACCCTGTACCAGGAGTTGGAGCGGGAGCTGGCGGACTGGAAAAACTCCGAAGCCGCCCTGATTTTGGTCTCTGGCCATGCCACCAACGTCACCTTTGTGGGCAATTTCTGCGGCAAGGACGACCTGATTCTCTACGATGCCCTGGCCCACAACAGCATCGACCAGGGGACCAAGCTGTCCTTAGCCACCAGCAAACCCTTCCCGCACAACGACCATGTGGCCCTGGAAGGCATCCTCAAGGCCCAGCGGCACAACT
The DNA here is from genome assembly GCA_012728435.1 of Clostridiales bacterium. Taxonomy (GTDB): domain Bacteria; phylum Bacillota; class Clostridia; order Christensenellales; family Aristaeellaceae; genus UBA6115. Next base: position 17,542 of record JAAYFC010000010.1, read on the forward strand.
ACAAAAAATGCCTGATTATCATCGAGGGCGCCTACAGCATGGACGGCGACATCGCCAATGTGCCCGCCTTTGTGGAACTGAAGAAGAAGTATGGCTGCTTCCTGCTGGTGGACGAGGCGCATTCCGCCTGCGTCATTGGCAAGACGGGCGGCGGCGTGGATGAATACTTCAACTTGCAGCCCAATGATATCGACATCAAGATGGGCACCCTCAGCAAGGGCTTGGGCACCTGCGGCGGCTACCTGGCAGGGCCCAAAGCCATTATCGAGTACCTGCGCTATAACCTGCCAGGCTTTGTGTTCTCCGTGGGCATTTCCCCGCCGCTTGCGGCCGGCACCCTGGAAGCCATCCGCCTGCTGCGGCGAGACCCCAGCATCATCCAGTCGCTGGAACATGCCATCAACACCTTCGTAAAGGAGGCGCACAAGCGCAAACTGAACACCTGCTTAGCCGGCCACACTGCCATCATCCCCATATTGGTGGGCTCGGACGAAAACGCCTTTTTGCTGTCCAACATGCTGCGCCACAAGGGGGTCTTTGTGCCCCCGGCGGTCTTCCCCGCTGTGCCCAAGGGCCGTGCCCGCCTGCGCTTTTGCGTGGTGAGCGAGCACAAGGAAGAGCAGATTGTAAGGGCGCTGGACGCGTTGGTGGAAGCCGCTGCGGAAGCGGGCATCACCCTGCCGGAATAACCCCACTATCCTCATTCGCCGGGCATTAGCCCGGCTTTTTTGTGCCCTTCTTCACATGTAAAGCGCTGATGTGGGTAGGATGATAATGGGTGGAACCACCACAACCTGATGATGGATTTGGAGTGGCGTATGACAACGATGCTGTTAAAACCGGAATACCTGCAGTTTACAGTGGGCGGGGGCATTCGCTTTGGCTGCGACCAGGACTGGTTCCGCGGGTTCTGGCAGCGCAAGGCCGGCTGCGGCCCCTGCACCGGCGCGCATATTTTGCACTATTTCCAACAGTCCGGGCGCATTAAGCGGGTGATGGACATCAAAACCCGGCAGGACTTTGTCAAACTCATGGAGCACAGCTGGGGCTATCTGACGCCGGGCATCATGGGCCTTTACTCCCCCTATTCCATGCAGGAGGGGCTGGACCTGATGCTGTCGGACTTGGGCAGCGCCTTAACAGCGCGGGTATTGGAAATCCCGGCGCAGGGGGACTTGCGCCCGGATGTGTTGGCGGTGGAAGCCTTTATCAGACAAGGCCTCTTGGCAGACTCCCCGGTCGCCTTCCTCAATTTGCACAACGGCGGCATCCATCAGCTGGAAACCTGGCACTGGGTGACGGTGGTGGGCATTTCCGGCAGCGGGGAACAGGCGGAGCTTAGCATCTATGACAACGGCAACAACATCAAGGTGAACCTGTTCGCCTGGCTGATGTCAACGACCCGGGGCGGCGGCTTCGTCTACGCGGAGGAAGGCCGGGCGCCAAAAGCACAATAAGTTTAGGCAAAAAAAGAGGCGCTTTTTCCTGTCGCGCCTCTTTTTATGACCAGTTTGTTAGCCTTTTAATGTGTAGTCCTCACCGTACAGCTCAGACAGCTTGTTCTCCGTCATCCCCACGATGGGCATGAGGGGCTCTTTAATCTGCCCCAGGGTAATCTGCGGCGGCTGTGCTGCGGGCGCGGCCCAGCGCACGGCGTTGATGATGACCTGCTGGATGTCCTTGTTTAAGAAGGTGGGGAAGGTCTCATGCCCTGGGCGGAAATAGAAGATCTTGCCGCGGCCGCGCGTATAGGTGAGGCCGCTTCTAAACACCTCGCCGCCTTCAAACCAGGAGACGAATACCAACTCATCAGGTTTGGGGATGATGAAGGTCTCGCCGTACATTTCCTCATGCGGCAGGATGATGTGGTCTGGCACGCCCTGTACGATGGGGTGGGAAGGGTCCATCACCCAGAGGATCTCCTTCTCGTTTGCTTCCCGCCAGCGCAGCAACTCGCTGTCGGTGCCGCACAGCTTGCGGAAGATCTTGCTGGCGTGGCCGGAGTGCAGGACGATTAAGCCCATACCTTCCATCACGCGCTTGTACACGCGCTGCACGACTTCGTCCTCCACCTCCTGGTGGGCCATATGCCCCCACCAGAGCAGGACATCCGTCTTATCCAGCACCTCCTGGGTGAGGCCGTGCTCCGGCTCGGCCAAGGTGGCGGTGCCCGCCTGAATGCCTGCATCCCTTAAGAAGCCGGCGATGGCGCCGTGGATGCCCTCAGGATAGATGGCCCTGATGGCCTCGTGGCGCAGCTCGTGCCTGTACTCGTTCCAAACGGTTGCGTGGATGGTTCTTTTCATGTTGTTCTCCCTTCTGTTGTGCGTGTTGATGATCTGTTTTTGTCCTCTTTGATGGTCACATGGATGGTGTCGCCGGGCTGCTTGCCAATCGCCTTGCGGATGTCCTTGCGGATGCCGATGATGTGGCAGCCTGTGCCCATGTTGACAAGGGACCCGGCATAGGGATACCCGTCAAAAGTGGCTTGCACCTTCACCCGGCCACGTCCAAACTCCTCCCTGACATCCAGGGGAAACTCCACAAAGGCGCCGTCCATGTCCGGTACCTTTTTAATCTGTGCAGTGAAGGTATATGTCTTCGTGTTCATTCGCCCAGGTTCTCCGCGCACCAGACGGTCATGTCATGAATCAGGGGGAGGGGCAGGGGCTGGTCGTGGGGCAGCTGGACAGCGCCCTTGCTGGTCTTATAGGGGGCAAGGCGGTCACGGAAGGCTTCCACACCCAGGGGGGTGGGGTACAGGCCGATGTGGTGTTTGTTGAGCGCGAAGTAAATCACATTGCGCTTAAGGTAAAAGGCGGGCATTCCGTAGGCAATCTTCTCTTGTAGCTGGGGCGCCGCCTGTTTGATGACCTGATACAGGCTGTGCAGGCGCTCCTGATGCTCCGCCGGGCATTTGCTGATGTATTCATCCACCGCTGTCATGGGGCACCTGCTTTCTGTTGTAGCGTGATGCTTTGGCTTACCCCAATATATCAGTAAGCCGGGGTGGGGTCAAACAGCATCATCAAAAGAAAACCGCACCTGTTTTGAAGGTGCGGTGTATAGCGCGCTGTGTTTACAGGATGGCCAGCAGCACGAAGTTTAAGATAAACAGCGCGGTGGACACCCACAGGATGGGATGGATTTCCTTCGCTTTGCCGGTGAACACCTTGGCAATGCAGTAGAACAGGAACCCAAAGGCGATGCCGTAGGAGATGGAGTAGCACAGCGCCATGAACAGCCCGGCGAAGAAGGCAGGCACCGCCTCTTCCAGGTTGGTCCACTCAATTTCCTTGAAGCTGGCAATCATCATGATGCCCACCATCACAAGCGCCGGGGAGGTAGCGGCAGAGGGGATGGCCGATACCAGGGAAGCCAGGAAGGCGGAGGCGGCAAACAGCAGGGCCACCACCACGCTGGTGAGACCGGTGCGCCCGCCTGCCTGAATGCCGGCGGCCGATTCCACATAGGTGGTGGTGTTGCTGGTGCCAAAGAGGGCGCCCACGGAGGTCGCCATCGCGTCCGCGAAGAGGGCCTTGTCCATCTTGGAGGAGAAGCCTTTGCTCTCTTCCATCGCGCGCTCGTCCTCCTCAGAGAAGATGCCGCTGCGGCGGCCAGTGCCGATGAAGGTGCCGATGGTGTCAAAGGTGTCCGTCAAGCTGAAGGCAAAGATGGTCATCAGCACCAGGGGCAGGCGGCCCAGGTCAGTAAACAGGCTGGGCAGGCCTTCCGCTGTAAAGATCACGCCAAAGGTCTGCGGCAGTTGGCTGGCGGCCTCGGAGAAATTGATGGTCTCGCCCAGCTTGGTCACGCCAAAGGGGATGCCGATGATGGCGGTGGCGATGATGGAAATCAGGATGGCGCCTTTCACTTTCATCACAGACAGGACGATGATGAGGAAGAGGCCGATTAAGAAGACCCACAAAATGGGCTGGTTTAAGGCTGGGATGCTGGGCACGCCCGCGCCAAAGTTGATCAGCCCGGCGTTGAGCAGGCCGATGTAGGCGATGAACACGCCGATGCCGCCGGAGATGGCGTTTTGCAGGCTCTTGGGGATGGCGCGGATGATGTGCTTGCGCACCTTGGTAACGGTGATCAAAATGTTGATGACGCCGCACAAAAACACCATGGACAGCGCCTGCTGCCAGGTGAATTTCAGGGTGAAGCACACGGTAAACACGAAGAAGGCGTTCAACCCCATGCCCGGCGCCTGCGCGTAGGGCACATTGGCAAACAGGCCCATCACCAGGGTGCCGATGATGGCGGCGATGATGGTGGCCAGGAAGACCGCGCCCCAGGGCATGCCGGACTGCGCCAGGATGCTGGGGTTGACCGCGATGATGTAGGCCATGGTGAAAAAGGTGGTGATGCCGGCCAGGACCTCGGTTGAGACCTTGGTGCCGTGTTCCCTGAGTTTAAAAAATCTGTCCATTTGTTCTCCCTGCTCTCACAATTCTTGGTGGGGATTACCTTCTTGCCGGGTGTCCGGCAAGATGTCCCCAGTTTACTACACAGTCCCTGCTTTGTCACTAAAAAGACGAACTATTTTTAAAGATTCTCTGTATTTGTTCGAATACCACCGCTTCTGTACATTTTTTGGTTGGTTTTTGCATGCGGCGCCTGTTTTCTGCTATACTGTTGCACACGCGGGCAAGAATACACATCAGATTGATCGTATATTTTCAAGGGAACGGGACGTACATGGTTCTATCATAACTATTGAACGAATTATTGAGCATCACGGGCAAACGGCAGACCGATTACGCCATGGTGCACAATTATTCCCCGTCGGAGATCAGCCGGTATGTGACGGGCACGCGGCTGCCGCCTATGCACCTGGTGGATGCCTTAGAAACATCCATTGTAGCGGAGTCCCAGTGGCTTGCCCATTCATACAAGGCTTCTCACAAGTTGCGAACTTAAGTGTACTCTATCCGCGATCAAGACATGGGAAAACCTGCCCGCCTTCGCCGAGGCGCCGCAGGTATACCTCCGGCTGATGTATTACAAAGATGGAGACCTGCCCAGTACAGCAGTCTGGGTGACGGACACAGACCTGGACGGCACCCCGGCGGTGCAAACGCCAGCTCTCAACCCGGATACCGGCCGGCTTGAAGCCGCCTGGCCCATGCTGCCGGTGAAGGATTTGGATGGAAAAACCTGGGTTTACATCGTAAAAGAGGTGACTGCAGCCGGGGAGGAGTTCACCGCGGACGCGGCTGTCGATCACTTCACCCAGCGGGAAGAAGGGCTGGAGGTCACCAATACGGTTGCTGCCAAACCGGTCACCTTCTCCAAGACCGAGGTCAACAGCACAGCGGAATTGCCCGGCGCTACCTTGCAGGTGTTCAGGGGCGAAACAGCAGATGCAGCCAATCTGGTAGAGGAATGGGTATCCACCGACACCGCCAAAGTGATCGAGCTGACGCCTGGCATCTATACCATGGTGGAAACCACCGCGCCCAAGGGCTATGAGATCGCCGAGTCCATCACCTTCCGGGTCAACCTGGACGGTATCGTGGACATCAAACACGCCGCCAACTGGGTGCCTGCCAAAAATGCCACGGTGCGCATGCAGGACGCCAAAACACCTGAACCCGCCAAGCCGGTGGACCCCAGCTATCCCACGCTGCGCGTGCCGCTGAGCGCCCGCAAAACGCTGATAAACGGCAGTTTGAAGGCGGGTGAGTTCACCTTCCTCCTCAAGGATTGCGCAGGCCGCGTGATCGCGGAGGCCAGCAACGATGCCCAGGGCGTCGTCACCTTCCCGGACCGCACCTTCAGCCGCGTTGTGAAAAACTACAAGTACACCATTGAGGAAAAGCCCGGTGACGCGACGATGAACACCATCCTCCTGCTTGTGATGCTGGCCTTGACGCTGGGCGCTGGCAGCCTGGTATTGCGCCGCATCCAACGCACGCAAGAACACAAAAACCAAAGATAACACGCACCGTTCCTCATCCGGCCTGCCGCTGTTTCGCAGCGGCAGGTTTTCTGTATTTGCCCAGAACCCTTTGCGTTGTTATACTATGGTAGACCTACAATATCAGGAGGTGGCGGCATGGAACAAACCGCGCAAACGCAGGGGCGCCCGGTGGTGGCAGGCAGCCTGCCGGGTCTCGCGTCCTTTAACCATCTGTTTCAGTATTTGTTTTGCATGCTGGCCTCCACCGCCATTTTAAGCCGGCCCATTTTGGGCGGCGCCCTGTACATGATTGGCCAGGTGACGGTGCTGTTCTCCAAGCTTTTAATGCCGGGGGATTTCTTTCATTTGCCCAGGCGCCTGCGCGTCACCGCCATTATCCTGGCCGCGCTGTCCGCCCTGTTTGCCCTGGGCGTTTTGCTGATCTACCCGCTGGCAGTGGAGCTGCCCCTGGTCTGGCTGGTGTTTGCCTTGGCCTGCCTGCTGATTGTGATGAGCGAGTGGACCAAACTGATTGTGATGGGCGGGCAACGCCGGGGGCTGCACTGGGTGCGGCGCATGGTGCGCGTGGTGGAGATGATGCTGTTCACCTGCGGGGTGGCGGCCTTGATTCTCTTTTTCAGCCAGCCCGCGCAGACCGCCTGGTACCTGCTGGGCGGCTATGCCTTATGCTGCCTGTTCCGGCTGATTACCCTGCTCCCGCGCCGGGAGGAGATAATCCCCCCGCGGGAGGAAGGCGCCTGGCAGCTGATGGAGGAGGGGCACCAGTTGGCGCAGGTCAACGCCTACCGCGTGTTCCGCTCGGTCATGCTCATCACCATTATCGCCCTGCAGGTCACGATGATCATGATCTTCACCTTCATTGGCACCACAGCAAACAGCCTGTTTTCCAGCCTTTTGATCGCCTTTGTCTGCGCTGTAGTGGCCCAGTGGCTGACGGAACTGCTGCTGCGCCGGCCTCTGTTCATGCACAGGATGGCGCCCTCCTCCACCCTGATTTACGGCTTGATGCTGTGGCTGCTGTCCCTGGCTTCCTTCGTGCTGCGCACGCTTTCGGGCAACCTGGTCTTCAGCTATTTGTCCCTGGCCCTGTGCACCTCCGGTGTCACCATGTCCGGCCGCGCCCTGCAGACGCTGGAGCGGGACATGCGCGATGTGGTGCACTTCGCCATGGGGGAGAAGCAGGACAAGGCACTGGACAGCGCGCACGCGGCGTTGTCAGAATACGCGGCCATGATTGGCCGGATGATCGCCCTTTTGGCGCTGACTTTGATCACCCTGATCTCCGGCGGCACCATCACCCCTACTTCGGTATCCGTCTCGGTGCAGCCCCTCTTGCTCTTGCCCGCCGCGGCGCTGGTGCTGGCCGCCATCCCTGTGGCCTTCCGCCTGCCCATTGACAAGCAGGTGGTGGAGAAAACGCGCACCTTCCTGCGCCTGCAGGAAAACGGGGAGACCAACATCCCCCTGCAAAAACAGTTGGAGGACCTGGTGGTCAAGGTGCATAAGCGCCGCTACGGCATCAAGCTGATCATCCTCATTCTGCGCCCCTTCTTTTACAGCAAGGTCATCGGCGCCAACACGGTTACGCCCGAGCGGGATGTCAGCATCATCTTCACCTGCAACCATGGGGAGATGTGGGGCCCGGTGGTCACCAACCTGTTTATTCCCTTTTCCTTCCGGCCCTGGGTTATCAACGAAATCGCGGTGCCGGAGGATTCCTCCACCTATTTGTACAACAACACCATCAAGCGCCAACGGTGGATTCCAGAGCGCCTCAAGTGGCCGGCCACCCGGCTCACCACCGCCTTTTTAATCTGGATTATGGAGTCCTTAAACAGCATCCCCGTTTACCGGGATGATCCCTACGCCTTGATCAAAACCTTCCGGGAGACCGCGGTGGCGATGGAGGCGGGGGACAACATCCTGATCTTCCCGGAAAACCCCAACCACGAAACCCTGCCCCAGCCCGGCTATGTGAAGGAAGGCGTGGGCCCCTTCTTCAGCGGTTTTGCGATGGTGGGGCAGATCTACTACCAGCGCACCGGCAAATGCGCGCAGTTTTATCCCATTTACGCGGACAAGAAGAACCACACCCTCACCTTTGGGCAGATGACGCGCTGGAACCCGGATAATGACGGGGACGAGAAGGAGCGCATCGCCAGGCACCTGCGCCGGGAGATGCTGCGAATGGGCGGCCTTCCGGATGAGGAGGACGCCGGAATATGATGGGCATCCTGCTGCTGCTTGTGTATTTGTTGGCAGGCGTGTTCATGACCCGCTGCCTGCTGCCCCGGCAGTCGCCCGTCATCCGGGTGTATCTGGGCCTGGCTTTGGGCATGTTTCTTTTGATGTGGCTGCCGGCGCTGCTGGCCTTCCTGCGCCCCTTTGACGGGCTGACCCAAACTCTCTCCCTGCTGCCGCTGGCGGGGCTTGCGACGGCGGCTTTCTTTGGCCGCAGCAGGCAAACGGCACGGGTCTTTGATGAAACGGACACAACTGCCCTGCGCCTGCTGGCCATGGTCGCGCTGCCGCTCACCGTGATTGGCGCGTACCTGCTGCACACGCACATCCTGCGCCCGGAGGGCGGCGCGCTGTATACAGGCCAGGCCACCTATGGAGATTTCCCGCTGCACCTGTCCATCATCACCTCCCTGCCCGGAAAAACCCTGCCGGTGGATTACAGCATCCTGCCCGGGGTGCGCCTGGGCTATCCTTTCCTGGTCAATTCCCTGTCCACAACGTTTTTGATACTTGGGCTGCCGCTGCGCTGGGCGGTGATTGTGCCCAGCCTGCTGTTTTTTGCGCTGGTGTTTGCCGGCATGCTCCTGTTGGCCCTGCGCGTCTGCAAAAGTCCGGGCGCCGCGGTGCTGGCCACCCTGCTGGTCTTCCTCAATGGGGGGCTGGGCTTTTTGTACGCGGCGGACATGGCGGGCGTATCCCTGGGCAGCGCTGGCAGCAACCAGCTGCAGCAGGGCGTCTGGCTGGACCGCCTGCGGACCATCCTGCAGGGCTGGTACCAGACGCCGGCCAACCACGCGGAGTTTACGCAGTATAACCTCAGGTGGTCCAACATCATCGCGGACATGCTGCTGCCGCAGCGCACCTTCCTGGCGGGCTGGGCGGTGCTGCTGCCCTGTTTGTACCTGCTGCTGGACATGATGAAAGAAGAGGAATGGGATGCCCGGCAGCTGGTTCTGCTGGGTGTACTGGCTGGCGGCTTGCCGCTGATTCACACCCATTCCTTCCTGGCGCTGGGCATGATGAGCGCGGGCTTTGTCGCGCACTCCCTTATCCGCAAACGCGCCTTCACGCCCTGGCTCATCTACGGCGGCATCGCGGTGGTTCTGGCCCTGCCGCAGCTTATTGGCTTCACCTTTACCCAGTCTGCGGGCGAGGGCTTCTTACGCTTTCAGTTTAACTGGGTCAACAACCCGGGCGGCAGGGGCTTAAACGACGCCTACCTCTTCTTTTACCTCAAAAACATCGGCCTGCCCTTTTTGCTGCTGATTTTCGCCCTGTTTGAAAAGAACGCCTGGCACAGGCGGCTGTTTGCGGGCGCTTTTGTCATTTTTGTCATCGCGGAGTTCATCCTCTTCCAGCC
>JAAYFC010000110.1 GCA_012728435.1 Clostridiales bacterium
CAGGCTCAGCGCCACCTTGGCGCCAAACTCCACGGGCATCGCTGTCTTCCCCCGCACAATCGGCCGAACCCAGGGCTGGTGCAGGCTTACAATTCGGTCATCCACGCGCCGGGTGTTGGTGTCATACATTTCCTGCTGTTGTGCGTACAGCACACGAATTACTGTCAGTCGCTCCAATTCTTTCACACTCAGCGCCTCTGGATGCCGCGCCAGAATGGCATCCAGGTAACCAAGGTCGCGGCGGACATAGCTGAGTTGCTGGCGAAGGGCTTTGCGAATCTTCTTATGGGTTGGTTTCCGGTCACGAACAAACCGCAGCCAGTCCCGCCGGGCAAGGTTTCGGTAGGTTCTGGGTTTCGTTCCATCAGTCGCACCTCCGGCGTGGACGGTGTCTACCATCTTTTCCAGCAGCTCACGGCCTTCGTTCAGCAAGGAAACATCAGTGGGAAAGCGAATGTTCTGCGGCACACAGGTGGCATCCAGAATCAGCGTTCCCCGGTTGTCAGAGCCTTCACCATCGCCTGAATCATCATCATCCGAAGGTGGCGTTTCATCCTTATCCATTTTCTTATGGCCAATGATGTAATCATTCACCTCGGCCAGCATCTGTGGTGTAATCCGCTCACGAAACCAGGTCATGACGCTGGGGTCAAAGGGACGGGCGCTTGTGTACTCCGCGAAGCCCAGGAAGTATTGAAGATACGGATTTTCACGGATCTCTTCCACCACATCCTCATCTGACAACCCGTAACGTTTCTTGATGATCAGGGCACCAATTGCCATCCGGGCTGACTTAGCCGGCTTACCCTCCCGGGGATTGCTAAACAGAGCAGCATACTGTTCTTCGAAGGCTTCCCAAGGGATGAGTTTGGACATCTTGACCCATCGATTGGTCGGGTCCAGACGTACACCGCCAAACAGCGTTGCATCCTCGAAGAAGGTGGCCTGGTGTGCTTTTCTTTCGTACATTGCGTTTTCTCTCCCGGTCAGGTGCAAGGGTTTTGTGCAATTATCACGGTTTTCCTTGCACTTATTATACCAGAAAAGTGTCCAAAAGTGTTGATTTTGTTGATGATTTCGGGTGTTCAGGGGACACTAATTATTCCACTCTTCTTTTTTTCTGGCGCAATCTTGTAAAAAACGGCCTCATTTTTCGCCCACAGTTGACATGCCAGGCAAGAAACAGCTATAATTATCTGCACTTTTATTTTAGGAGGACAGGCATGAGCGAGCTGCAAAAGGAAGTGGCCAGGAGGCGCACCTTTGCCATCATCAGCCATCCCGACGCGGGCAAGACCACGCTGACGGAGAAGCTGCTGCTCTACGGCGGAGCCATCCGCCAGGCGGGCAGCGTCAAGGCGCGCAAATCCGACCGCCACGCCACCAGCGACTGGATGGAGATTGAAAAGCAGCGCGGCATCTCCGTTACCAGCAGCGCGATGCAGTTTTCTTTCGAGGGATACCACATCAACATCCTGGACACCCCCGGCCATCAGGACTTTTCTGAGGACACCTACCGGGTGCTGGTGGCGGCAGACAGTGCCGTGATGCTGATGGACGCAAGCCGCGGCGTGGAAGCCCAGACCATTAAGCTGTTTAAGGTATGCGCCATGCGGGGCATCCCCATCTTCACCTTTGTCAACAAGATGGACCGGGCCGCCAAGGACCCCTTCGCTTTAATGGAAGAGCTGGAAACGGTGCTGGGCATCCGCTGCTGCCCCGTTTCCTGGCCCATCGGCGTTGACGGCGACTTTCAGGGCGTGTATCACCGGGACACCAAGACGGTGGAACTGTACTTTTCCGGCGACCATGGCCGCACCAAAGCCCGCAAAACCGAGGTGAGCATCGACGACCCCGCCATCGAGGGCATGCTGGAAAAGCACTACCTAAAGCGCCTGCGGGAAGAGATTGAGCTGCTGGACATTGCCGGCGACCCCTTCGACCTGGAGGCCATCCGCCGGGGGGAGCTGACCCCCATGTTCTTTGGCAGCGCCATCACCAACTTTGGGGTGGAGCCCTTTTTGCAGCGCTTCCTGCGCTACACCCTGCCCCCCACCCCCCGGGAAAGCAGCGAGGGCTTAATCGAGCCCACCATGGAGGATTTTTCCGGCTTTATCTTTAAGATTCAAGCCAACATGAACCCCGCCCATCGAGACCGCCTGGCCTTTTTGCGGGTGGTGTCGGGCACCTTCCGCAAGGACATGGCGGTGTGGCACTCTGCCCAGAACAAGCAGATCCAGGTAAAGGCCCCCCAGCAGTTTATGGCAGACGAGCGGGAGATGGTGGAAAAAGCCTACCCCGGCGACATCATCGGCCTGTTTGACCCGGGCATCTACCACCTGGGGGATACCCTGGTGGAAGGCAGCAGTCGTTTCCACTTTGCCCGCATCCCGGTGTTTGCCCCGGAAAACTTTGCAAGGGTGCGCCCCCTTGACTCCATGAAGCGCAAGCAATTCCTAAAGGGCATGGATCAGCTAAGTGAAGAAGGCGCCATACAGGTATTTACCAGGGATGAAACCGGCTTTGAGGAGACCCTGTGCGGCGTGGTGGGTGTTTTGCAGTTTGACGTGCTGACCTACCGGTTAAAATCCGAATACGGGGTGGATCTGGTGCTGGAAAACCTGCCCTTCCGCTACATCCGCTGGGTGGAGGAAAGCGCCGCCCCTGTCAACGATTTGCAGCTGACCAGCAGCTCTGCAAGGGCCCACGACTTGGACGGCCGGGACGTGCTGCTGTTTGAAAACGAGTGGTCCATCCGCCTGGCGGAGGAAAAGAACAAGGGCCTGGTTCTTCGGGAACTGGCCCCCCTGGACGAGGAATTTTAAGATTTTATTGAATATTCAAAATTGTTTCAACTTCTTCCTATATAGCAGGCGCCGGCACAAACCTCCCCGCGGGTTGTTGCCATAAGATACATTAATCTGCTGCGCCAAAGCGCGCAGCCTGTGTAAGGAAGGAAAAATTATGCCATTTGCAATCCCCAGCGGTCATGCTGTATTTTCCACCAGTGCCTATCAGAAGGATGTGGACCTGATGAATGTGCTGGACCGCGCCATACGCCCCTCCGCCTTTTTGCTGCTCAGCGATGCGGAGGACTTTGTCATTGCCCGCAACCATCCCAACCTGGCCGCCTGGGTGTGGACCAGCGATACCCTCAGCAAGCTGGGCCTGGACACGGTGTTCGACCTGCTGCGCATCCACTTTGCCGCCCGGGACGCCCACTTTACCGCCAAGCCCGCCATAGCCGACGCGCTGGAAATTGCCTTTTCCACCATCGGCTATATGACGGTGTCTGAAATGCAGCTGAACGCCTGCCGCCTGGACGCCGTGTGCCCCGTGCCAAAGGCAGGGGACCTGCGCAAGGCCACCAAGGACGACCTGGAAACGCTGCATGGCTTTTCCAAGGCATTCTATACCGATGCCTTCGGCTACGTGCCGGAGATGGAAAAAGCCATGAAGCAGGTGGATACCTGGGTGGAGGAAGGCGCCACCTATGTGCTGGAGAAGGACGGGCGCATCCTGTCGTGCATCACGGCGGAGAGCGACATCTACTCCAGCGCCATGATTATCAAGCAGGTGTACACCCGCAAGGAGGAGCGCAACCAGGGTGCCGCCGCCTACATGGTGGCAGAAATCTGCCGCCCTGCCGTGCAGCAGGGCCGCCACGTTATCCTGTACACCGACAAGAGCAACCCCGCCAGCAACGCCGCCTATAAAAAAGCCGGTTTCCATGTGGTGGGCTCCGTAACCGAAAAGAAGATGAAGAAGGAATGGAATGTATGATTCGTGAAGATATCCGCAATATTGCCATCATTGCCCATGTAGACCACGGCAAGACCACCCTGGTGGACCAGATGCTGCGCCAGGGCGGCGTGTTCCGCCAGAACCAGCAAGTGGCAGAGCGGGTGATGGATTCCGGCGACCTGGAAAAGGAACGGGGCATCACCATATTGGCCAAAAACACCGCCGTGCACTACAAGGACATGAAGATCAACATCGTGGACACCCCCGGCCACGCCGACTTTTCCGGCGAGGTAGAGCGGGTGCTGAAGATGGTGGATGGCGTGCTGCTGCTGGTAGACAGCTTTGAAGGCCCCATGCCCCAGACCCGCTTTGTGCTGCGCAAGGCGCTGGATTTAAAGCTGCCGGTGCTGCTGGTGATCAACAAGGTGGACCGGCCTGACGCCCGCAACGAGGAAGTGGTGGACGAGCTGCTGGACCTGCTGATCGACCTGAACGCAGACCCCGAAACCCTGGCACGGCCTATCCTGTATGTGTCTGCCCGGCAGGGCACCGCCACCACCGATGTTTCTGTGCCCGGGGTGGATTTGCAGCCCCTGTTTGACTGCATCATCAAGTACATCCCCGCCCCCCAGGGCGACATGGACGGCCCCGTCCAGGTGCTGATTTCCACCATCGACTACAACGAGTATGTGGGCCGCATCGGCGTGGGGCGCATCACCCGGGGCACCATCAAGGCAGGCACCAATGTGGTGCGCTGCAACTACCTGAATGACAAGGTCAGCCAGCCCTGGCGCCTGGTGGATTTAAGCACCTTTGACGGCTTAAAGCGCGTACCGGCAGAGGCCGTCAGCATGGGCGACATCGTGGCCCTGTCCGGCTTGGCCGACATCTCCATCGGCGACACGGTGTGCGACCCGCAAAACGTGGAGCCTCTGCACTTTGTCGCCATTGGCGAGCCTACGGTGACCATGACATTCTCCGTCAACGACAGCCCCTTTGCCGGGCGGGAGGGTACCTATGTAACCAGCCGCCACCTGCGGGCGCGCCTGCTGCGGGAGTTGGAAACCGACGTTAGCTTAAGGGTATTGGAGGGGGACTCCCCCGACCAGTTCAACGTGTGCGGCCGGGGCGAACTGCACCTGTCGGTGCTGATTGAAAACATGCGCCGCCAGGGGTACGAGTTTCAGGTAAGCCGCCCGGAGGTTATCTATAAAGAGATTGACGGCGTCAAGTGCGAGCCCATAGAGCGCTTGCACGTGGACACCCCCCAGGCCTATGCCGGTGCCGTGATTGAAAAAATCGGCCGCCGCCGGGGTACCCTGGAAAGCATGCATGGCCAGGACAGGGTGCGGCTGGAGTTCCTGGTGCCCTCCCGCGGCCTGTTCGGCTACCGCAGCGAGTTTTTAACCGACACCCGGGGCGAAGGCATCATGAGCGCCGTGTTTGAAACCTACGAGCCCGCCAAGGGGGACATCCCCCACCGCAACGCCGGCGCCCTGGTGTGCTTTGAAACGGGAGAAGCCAGCCAGTACGGCCTCTACGGCGCCCAGGAGCGGGGCACCTTGTTTGTTACCGCCCAGACCCCGGTGTACGCCGGCATGATCTGCGGCCAGAGCACCCGCCCGGGGGACATTGTGGTGAACATCTGCCGCACCAAGCATGTGACCAACGTGCGCAACTCCTCCAGCGCGGAGGATAGTTTGCGCCTGGTATCGGTGCATACCCCCCCCCTGGAAGAGTGCCTGGAGTTTATCGACGACGACGAACTGCTGGAAGTCACCCCCAAAAGCCTGCGGATGCGCAAACG
>JAAYFC010000111.1 GCA_012728435.1 Clostridiales bacterium
CAGGGTACTTCTGTCTTGACGAAGCTGTTGGTGTGCCTTTGCAGGTGGGCTTTCACTTCTTTGGAGATAGTTGTCGGGTCCTTGCCGATACGTCGTGCGATTGCTTTGAAAGTCATCCCTTTTGCAAGACATTCCTGAATCTCAATGCGATCGTCCAAAGTTAGATGTTTGTACTTCTTCTCGTTCTTGTGCATTGTCTGAGCTCCTTTTCTTCTCAGACTAAACTCCACCAGCAATTTCGTCTCCTACTAACTTCCACCGCAACGTCCACTGTGGAAGTTACTCTGTGAATTTACTGAAGATTTGAAAAAGAAGATCTCTAAATTTTCCGCTTTACTTTTCTTATTGTCTATGGTATTCTGTATCGCGCGATGGGGCATTAGCGCAGTTGGTAGCGCACCACAATGGCATTGTGGGGGTCAAGAGTTCGAATCTCTTATGCTCCACCAAGGCATCAAGTGTCCGGATTTTTTGAGCGGGAGCTCAGAAGGTTCGGACATTTTGTTGGTTAAAGGTACAACACGATAAGCGGTATCGCCAAATAAAACAAAAAAGCAGGCCAGTTCCAGGAGAATGCTCTTTCATTCTACATAGAGGTCTACGATATCATGCAAGACAAATTGCGCAAACGCTGAACGTATAAGCAGGGTGGAAAATACGCCTCCTGTTTGTGCTATACTGGTTTCACCAAACCAAACAACACAAATGAGGTCAATCATGAAAGTTGGCGCGCAAACCTATACCATCAGAGAGTACACGCAGACGGAGGCAGATTTTTCTGCATCCATGAAAGAATTGGCAGACATTGGCTACCATACTGTCCAGCTGTCTGCCATTGGCAGGTTCCCCGTAAAATGGATTCGTGAGGTCTGTGATCGGCATCATCTTCAAATTGTGCTGACGCACACGGATCCGGATCGTATTTTGTATGATACCGAGGCTGTCATTCACGAACACGATATCATGGGCTGTGACTACATCGGCATAGGCATGATGCCGCCGCGCTACCGCAACCTACAGATGGTCGGGCAGTTTGTCCTGGATTATTTAGAACCAGCACAAAGAATCCGTGATGCGGGCAAGCTGATCATGTATCACAACCATGCCTTGGAGTGGGAGCGGGTGAATAAGGACGATACCATGCTGGACATGATGATGAAAGGCCTGCCCTGCGACTTGATGGGGCTCACTTTGGATGGATACTGGGTGCAAGCAGCGGGCGCTGATGTGTGCGACACCATCCTGAAGCTGGCAGACCGCATCCATTGCTTTCACTTAAAGGACATGGCAGTTAAGGACAACGCGCAGCGCATGGCAGTGGTTGGAGAAGGTAACCTGCCCTTTCCCAAGATTCTGGATTTGTTAAACAAACTGGGCGTATGCAAATACCTGCTGGTGGAGCAGGATGATTGCTACGGGGAGGATCCCTTTGACTGCCTTGGGCGCAGTTTCGATTACCTGGTAAAGGAAGGGTATTCATGAGCATAATCAAACTGGGCATCATCGGCCTGGGCAACATGGGCAGCGCGCACTGCCGGTTCATTCTGGATGGTCAGACGCCTGAGATTGAGCTTGCGGCGGTCGCAGACCGTGAGGAAAGCAGGAGGATTTGGGCGCAATCTCATCTGCCTGGGAGCGTACAGGTGTTTGAGGAAGGCAGTCAACTGATTAAGAGCGGCCTGTGCGATGCAGTGTTGATTGCGACGCCGCATTACCAGCATCCAGACTTATCAATTCTTGCCTTCCAGCACAACCAGCACGTGATGTGTGAGAAGCCCGCAGGTGTTACTACACGCGCCGTGCGGGAGATGAATCAGCAAGCGGCAGCGCACCCGCAGCTGACCTTTGGCATGATGTTCAACCAGCGCACCAATGCCTTGTACCGCAAGATGCACGAGATGATTCACAGCGGACAAGTGGGGGAGCTCAAGCGCGTCAACTGGCTCATCACCGACTGGTATCGGACACAGTTTTATTATGATTCCGGCGCCTGGCGTGCCACCTGGGCCGGCGAGGGCGGGGGCGTGCTGCTCAACCAATGCCCGCACCAATTGGACCTGCTTCAGTGGCTGTGCGGCATGCCTAAAAGGGTGATCGCCTTTTTACATGAGGGCAAATGGCACGACATCGAAGTGGAGGACGATGTCACCGCTTATTTAGAATATGAGAACGGCGCGACAGGCGTCTTTATTACCAGCACCGGGGACGCCCCGGGCACCAACAGGCTGGAGGTGTCTGGCAGCCGCGGCAGACTGGTATGTGAGAACAACCAGCTCTGGTTTGATGAATTGAAGGTGGATGAAAGGGACTGGTGCAAAATGTCCAAGGAAGGTTTTGCCACACCGCCTTTTGAACGGTATGAGGTGGTGACAGGCAGCTATAACCCGCAGCACGTGGGTGTGCTAAACGCGTTCGCGGCCCATATTCTGCGCAATGAGCCGCTGGTGGCCGAAGGGACGGAGGGCATCAAGGGCCTGACATTGTCCAACGCCATGCATCTGTCCAGCTGGCTGAACAAACCCATCGACCTGCCTTTTGATGAAGCTTTGTTTGAGGAGGAGCTCAACAAGCGCCGTGCAGCTTCGCGCTACAAAAAAAGGCAGCAGCGTGGTGCTGGACACTAGCGAATCCTACTAATCAAATTCATACAAGTCATAAAAAAGCCGCAGGGTTTGTCCTGCGGCTGCTGCTTTGGTGTAAGCGGGTGATTACTCCGCGCTTTCCTCTGCGGATGCGTCTTCGGCTGCATCTGCGGTGCCTTCCTCGCCTTCTTCTGCATCCTCGGTTTCCTCTTCCACAATCCTGGCATAGGAAACGGCGACAATCAGACGGTCTTCCTCGGTTTCGCTGGTGATGCCCTCCGGCAGGGTCAGATCAGCAACGGTGACCTGGGTGCCAGGCTCCATCTCGCCCACCTCAATCACAATGGTGGAGGGGAAGGCGGTGGGCAGGCCGCGCACCAGCAAGGTTTCCAGCTGCTGTTGGAATTCATAGCCCTTGTAAATAACCTCATCACGACCGATGATCTCAAAGGGAATCTCAGCGGTGGTCTCTTCCGTCAGGGAGACAAACTGGAAGGTCACATGCAGCCAGTCCTTGGTGACCGGTGCGTATTGAATCTCACGAATCATCGCGGGATAAGTGGTGTCTTCCAGCACCAGCATGTAGACACTGGAAATACCGTTGTCATGGAGCGCTTTGCGGAATTCGTCCCTGCGGACGGAAAAGCTGATGGCGTCCTGGCCTTTCACATCAATGGATCCAGGCAAAAAGCCGTCCTGCCTCAACTGGTTCATTACGCCTTTGCTGCTTCTTTCACGCTTGGTGATGCTCAGCTTCGCGGATTCGTTCATTGTACCTTCCTCCAACTTCTTTGTTTACATCTCATTCCGTGGAATGTTTTGATTTTGTTTGACCGGGCTTGCCATTTTAGATGGCGGAACTGGTTCCATCCTGTTCATTGGTCAAATCCGGCAAGGCCGGCATCCAATAGTAACCCATTTTCATCTATATTTCAACAAAATTCGGTATTAATCTTTCGCGAAGGCCAAATAACCGGGCAAACTTGCGTTTTCTGGCGGGGTTTTCAGCCAGTGAATCATGCCAAAAGGCCTGGTTTTTCCAATCACGGGATAATCCGCTGGCAGAAGCATCTGGTAGTGGTCGGCTTTCATCTGCTGATGGATGAGCGCCAAGGCATGCTGCCAGTGCTTCTTTTTGCCAGTGAACTCCGTAATCCGCAGGTAATCCCCGCGCGGTTCAAGCACCGCGCAGGCAGTTTCATCGCCATAACGCAGCCTTATCATGCTGCCACCGGCACGTTCGTTACCCAGTTTGATGTATCTAAGCGCTGTCTCATCCCACTGTACAAGCAGTGGGAGATCAGAGAAGGCCTGGTCCCGTGTCCGCTTGTAGTCAAGGGCGCTGGAGGCTTCGATTACACCATGCACCGGCCAGGTTTCCACTTCAGCCGCCGTCACATCAATCTGGTCTACAAAAAACGCGGTCTCATATCCACGCCTTTCGTAATAGGAAAACAGCCCTTCATCCGCTGGCACCAGGACGGCTGCAAGGCTGCCCTCTTCACGCATGGCTTCATGTGCCTTTTCCATCAAGCGGGAGCTGATGCCCCGGTTACGGTGGGACAGGCGGGTGGCAACCGCGAATACGTAACGCGCTTTCAAGGCATGCCCGTTTGTCACCAGCTGGATGGGCAGCATGCTCAACATCCCGGTGAGGGCTTGATCATCCACATGCACCAGCATATTGAGGTCCGCATGGCGGTGTTCAAAATAAAAGCGGGTGTCAGCCTCGCTTTCTCCAAAAGCCTCCTGCCACAGGGTGATCAGCTGCGGTAAATCCGTTGGGCGCGCTTGCCTGATCATAAGGTGGTGAGAAGGGTGGCCTTGTATTTTACCACCAAATCAGCCGGGTAATAGGACAGTTTAGCGCGCCGCAGCCCCTCATCGCCCGCGTCATCCTCCCGGTTGATGTATTGGAAATCTTTACAGTTGGCTTCCGCGAACTGCTGGTTGATCAGCTGATAAGCGCCTTGAATGTCATGAAAGGCCTTCTCGATATGGATAAGGTAGGTGTTTTCGTTCAATGGCTGCCCCATCGCAAAAGCGATGATTTTGCCATCCGCCCTTAGGATGCCGCCCGTCAAGCCCAGGTCAAAAAAGTGATTGAAGGCTTGTTCCACAGCACAGGATTCGTCAAACAAATCTGCGTTCTCAGTACAACCAGCCAGTTTACACCAAATCAGACTCATCTCATGCGCTTCATCAATATTGTCCGGGGTGATGTTCTCATAAGACCAATCAGTATTCATCGCCTTAAAACGGTTGATGTGGTTGCGCTTGGCGCTCAGCTTTTTTCCTGTCAGCGTGATTAGGCGGTCGGCTTCGTATAAATAGTCATATGCGTCGCGGATTGGTTCAATCAGAAACTTGCCGGGGAAGGCAGCCGCCAGCTTTACACGGTCCTCCTCCAAAAGGGTGTTGAACACCAGCTTTTGCTTGCGTGCAGATACGTGGTCATAAATCGCACGCACAATAGGGGTCACGTCTTGTACACCGGAAGGGAAGATGAAGGTGGGCTCCTCTTCATTAGACATGATTATCAAATTTCCCTGAAATTGTGAAAATTGGAGCTTGTAAATCTCCCGCCAGATGAAGTTGGAGGTAAAATTATACTCCAGCGCGCCCCTGTGACCATGTCGCAGCAAGCGCTCAAACAAGTCTTTGTTTTCCAGTTTAATGGGGGAGAAGGTCAAGGTTGATACAAGGGTTGAAATACAAAACACACCTTTCTTTTGGTTCGTTTAATCAGGTCAGGCGCTCAAGCCCAGTTTGACACTTGAACACACATTCAATTATACCCCAGAATCAACTCCTTTTCAAAGCCAATGAATGCTGTTCCATGAGTGTCTTCTGGCAATCGTTTGCCCTGATGTGCTATAATCCTGTATCGATTGAGAAGAAACAGCGCCGTTTGCTTCGCGCTGTTTTCAGAAGCGGATGAAAGCGGCAGGTAAAACTTTTTGAGACAGACAATCGCACGAATTCACCTGGATATATACCGGGACAACATTCGCGCCATGCGCGAAGCCATTGGGCCTGATGTGAAGCTGATGGCGGTGGTCAAATCAAATGCCTATGGGCATGGGTTGGTCCAGATTGCCCAGGCTGCCCAGGAGGAACAGGTGGATTTCCTGGCAGTGGCCATCGCCGAGGAAGGCGTCATCCTGCGCCAAGCAGGGATTGATGTGCCCATTCTGGTCCTGGAAGGCTTGTCCGCGCAAAGCACACGGCAGGCTGTTTTGTACGGCCTGACGCTGACTGTTCACACAAAAGAACATGTGCAAAACGCCTATGCGGCATCCAAGGAATGCGGAAAGCCCGCAGATGTGCATTTGAAGCTGGATACCGGGATGAACCGCATCGGGGTAAAGGATAAGGAGGAGATTCCCCAGCTGCTGGATCTGCTGGCAACCATGCCGCAGGTTCGCTTACGCGGTGCGTTTACCCACTTTGCCTGCGCGGACAATGCCGATCAGGGCATGACCGACGCGCAGCTGGCACGGTTTTTCAAGATGATAGAGCTGCTGCCAAAAGGGCTCCTGCTGCACGCAGGCGCCAGCTCCGCAGCCCTAATGCGGCCGGATACCCGTTTCTCCATGGTGCGTGTAGGCATCGCGCTGTACGGTTACCCGCCGGTTCAAACAAAAGTCAAGCTGCGCCCTGTCCTTTCCTGGGAGACGGAAATCATCCACGTGAAGGAAATCCGCCCTGGTGACTCGGTCAGCTATGGGGCCACCATGACCGCCAATCGACCAAGAAAGGTAGCCACATTGGCGGTGGGTTACGGCGATGGATACAAGCGCTTGCTGTCTAACAAAGTGAGCGTGCTGATCAACGGGAAGCGCTGCCCAGTTTTGGGCACCATCTGTATGGATCAGACCATGGTGGACATCACGGATGCGGGCCCGGTTGAAATCGGTTCGCGCGCCGTCCTGATTGGCCGGGATGGGGAGGAGGAGATTACCGCGGAGGAGTTAGCGAACATCGCTGCTACCATCTCCTATGAGGTGCTGCTATCCATCTCCTCCCGTGTGCCAAGAACCTATCACAACGAGCTGTAAAGGGGATGACCATGCAATCAAATCCTGTTAAAAAGAAAAAGGCTGCGAACCTGCAGATTAAAAAGCCGTTTTTGAGAGGAAAGCCTTTTAGTGGACTGGCAATAAAGCGCGGGCTACGCATTCTAACCTATCTGCTGTTGTCAACCATTCTGTACTTTTTCCTGGGTCAGCTCATGGTGATTGATGTGCCATGGCTGCGCATTTTGGTCAACCTGGTGGTGCTGGTCGCCTTTGCGGGGCTGATGTATTCCAATGGCGCCCGGGAGGGCGAGGGCGATGTGAGTTATGCGGAGATTGCCTACGCACGCAAACAGGAGGGGAAAACTGTCAGCAGGGAGGACCTGAACCGCTGTTTTCATCCCGCAAAAGGCTTCGCGACGGCTTTGGCCGGCACGCTGCCGCTTATGCTGCTTTGCCTGGTATACGCCTTGATGGCGGTGAAGGATACCTACAGCCTTGGGGCTTTGCCCTCCTGGGTTTCCGCCTATTTGAAAAAGCCGGACATCAGCCTTGCGCTTTCTTACTACCATGACTACGCGGGCATCGGCGCGGCGGATATTTTGCGCTTGGTTGTGCGCTTGCTTGTCTTCCCCTTTGTGAACATGGTGGGCTCCCGCAACGCAGACGCCCTGTTGTTTGTGGAACGGCTGTCGCCCATTCTGGTCCTCATTGTGCCTATGTTTTACGGCGTCGGCTACCTGCGCGGAGAATCCTACCGCTCCAGGGTGCACGGCGGCATTGCTGCCAACGCGAAGCGCACGGCTCAGAAGCAACGCAAAAAGAAAAAGGTTGCTGCCCGAAAGCAGGAGCCTAAGCAACTGGTCTGATGGCGGTTAAAATACTGGGCGGCATCCATCGGTCTCGCATGCTGAGGACACCAACAGGGCAGGATACACGCCCCACGCGCGCTATGGTGCGGGAGGCGATCTTCAACATCCTGCGGGGTGAGACGGAAGGCGCGCGCGTGCTGGATTTGTTTGCAGGTTCAGGCGCGATGGGCTTTGAAGCCTTAAGCCGCGGCGCGGCGCACGCTGTTTTTTGCGACAAGGCAGCCAATGCCGCACGGACGGTGAAGGAAAATGCGCGCCTGCTTAAGTTGGAGGATTGTTGCACCGTTTTACAGCTAGTTTGGCCGCAGGCGCTTGCTCATCTGAAGGCACAGCAACAAGAATTTGATTTGATTTTTTTGGACCCACCCTATAAAATGGACGTAGAACCTGTCCTGCTGGATATCGCGCAGGCGGGCTTGCTGGCAGACTCCGGGCAAATTGTCCTTGAGCAAAGCACCGGTCAAGCGTCACATATCCCAGACATGCTGGCAGTAGACAAAGCCCGCCAATATGGCCAGACCAGCCTTTACTTTATCACACACGGGAGGGGGTAAACGTGAGAGCCATTTTCCCTGGCAGCTTTGATCCCATCACCAAGGGGCATGTGGATATCATCCGCCGCGCGCTGAAGGTTGTGGATGAATTGATCATCGCCATCATGGTGAACCCTGACAAACAGGGGTTCTTGTCCGCCCAAAAGCGCAAGCTGATGATTGAAGCGGCCTGTTTGGAAGAGGGGCTTTCCGGTTTCAAGGTGGTTGTGGATGATGGCTTGCTGGTTGATTTGGCCAAGCGCGAGGGCGTCTCGCTGATTATAAAAGGCGTGCGCTCTGCCGCGGATTTGGAGCATGAGGCAGCCATGGCACGGGCGAACAAGCTTCTTCTGCCTGGACTGGAGACCGTGTTGCTGCCCGCAAACAGCCAAACAGCAGAAATTTCGTCCACATTAGTACGGCAAATCGCCTCCCTGGGAGGGGATATCAGCCATTTCGTACCTGCTTGTGTTATACAAGCCATCATAGATCAGTTTTCAACCCTAAAACAACAAGATTGAAGGAGGAATCCCATGTCTAAAACGGAAGTCTTTGCCCTTGCGGATGAGTTGACCCTCTTATTGAAGAATGCCAAAAAAATCCCGCTGACGGATACGGTGATGGTCAATCAGAATACCGCGGTAGATCTGCTAAAGCGCATGATCTCTTCTTATGATCCCTCCCTGGAGAACGCCCAAAAAATCATCGACAATGAGGAGCACATCCTGGTAGATGCCAAGACCAAAGCGGAGGAGACAATCCAGTCTGCGATGGCACAAGCGCAGGGAACAGTGAACGAGTCCAACAACTATGCGCAATCCACCAAGGAGAGCGCGGATACCTATGCCAACCAGACTAGAAAGGCAGCTGAAGACGAGGTCAGCGCCATTTTGGCCGACGCGCAGGCCCGTGCCCACCACATGGTGGAGGACGCCAAAGCCCAGGCTGATGAGCTGGTATCCAAGACCACTGTCTTAGCCCGTGCGGAAGCACAGGCTCAGGAAATCCTGGAGAACGCCAACCAGCATGTCCAGGCGCTGCGCACCCAAACCCAACAGGAGTTGGACGGTTTGCTCGGCCATGTGGATAATACCGTTGCAACACAGCTAAACGAGCTACGGCTCATCCGTCAAAACATCGCAAGTATCCAGTATGAGGAGGACGAGAACTAAGCAACCGCTTGGTGTCTATCCCACGTAAAAAGCGTCCCGCGGGACGCTTTTTACGTGAAGATGAGTTCAGGTTATTTAAACGATTTTAGCGCTTCTTTGTATGCCGCGGCCAGTTGCGGGTCGCTTAAATCCCCGGTTTCAAACAGCTTGGTCTTTAACTCCTCCGGCATCTCTACTGCGATGTCCGGTGTGATACCTTCCTTGTGAACCTTGTTTCCATTCGGTGAATAGTACTGCGCGGCGGTGAACTGGAAGCCGGATTTTTCGTCACTCAGCGGCACCACATACTGGATGACCCCCTTGCCAAAGGTTTTCTCACCCACAATCTGTGCGCGCTTATGCTCTTTCAGCGCGCCGGACAGGATTTCGCTGGCGGAGGCGGAGTGATCGTTGACCAGCACGGTAAGGGGCATGGTTTCAGCGCCCTGGGTGGTGACATATTCTTTGCGCCGCTCAAACCGGTCCATGGTGTAGTACAGCAGCTTTTTGTCCAGCAGTATATTGCCAATCGCTTCCGCATCGCCTACCCACCCGCCGGGGTTGTCCCGCAGGTCAAGTATCAGGTGCTGCATGCTCTGCTGTTTCAGCGCTTCATAGCCTTCCTGGAAGGCTTCCTTGCTCCCGCCTGAAAACTCATACAGGATGAGGTAGCCAACCTTGTCATCTATCATCTTATAGTCCGCGCGGTTGACCACAATGTTGGCCTTGACCAACTCAAAAGGCAGGGTCTCATCATTGCGGATGATCTCAATTTTCACCTTCTCACCCGGTTTGCCGCGCATGATATCCACCGCTTCCTGCATGGTCGCAGTGCTGACCCTCACATCCTCCACCATATAGAAGACATCGCCCTTTTTAAGCCCTGCGCGCTCCGCTGGCGTGTCTTTAAACACCCGGACAATGGTGACAGAGCCGTCCTTGTAGTTGCCCAGCATCATCACGCCTATGCCGGCGTACTTTCCGCTGTCATCCTCGCGCATTTTGTCCCAGGCAGCCTGCGGGTAGTAAAAGGAATAGGCGTCGCCCAAGCCGGCAAGCAGCCCCTGGATCGCGCCATCCAGCATATCCTGTTCGTTGGGCACCTCATAAAAATAGGCGTCCACATACTTCTTGACCTCGTCAAGCAGCTCGTATTTCTTCAGGCGCTCATACTCTTCTTTGGGGATGGTCACCGTCTCCTTGTTGCCCGATCCCCATGACGCGCCCGCGAAAATGGGGGAGGCGAGCAGGACTGCTGCCAGCGTCATCAGGCTGATGAAGACAATAAGCTTGTTGGTTTTTTTCATGGTTGAAACCCTTTCAAAACTGTAATGAGCCTTTTCTGGTTTTACTGGTATCACCCTTGCGCAGACCATCTGCCAGCCTGAACAGCATGGCATCCTTGAAATGCCGCAAGTCCAGCCCTGAGACCTTTTGAATCTTGTCAAGGCGATACACCAGGGTGTTGCGATGGATATACAAATCCCGTGCCGCGTCCGTCAGGTTGAGGTCGCGGTTAATGAACACGTTGACGGTTTCCAGCATTTCATCGCTAAACAGCTTGGCCGTCTTGCGGTTGAATACCGTTTTGATGTAGGGCTTGGCATCTTCTGGCGCGCAATCCATGATAAAGCGCTCTAAAATGAGGTTGCTGTATTCATAGATTTGCGTTTCCGGCCGAAAGAGGCTGCCAATCGAAATGGCGTTTTTGGCCTGCTCATAGGAGACAGGCAAGTCCTCAAGGCCAGGGGCGATTTGGCCAATGCCGATTAAGGCGTGCAGCCCCAGCTCGTTTTCCAAGGTATCCAGCAGTGCCATCGCGTACTCCATCACGTCTTCTTGTCCCTCATCCGTGACATCCCGCGCGATGACCAGGTTGCGTATATCCAGGGGGATTAACAGATCAGTCTGCGAAATGGGGATGTACTCGGCCAAGGTATCGTGCGGAATCTGCTGATGCAGCTTTGGGAAATTGATGAACAGCGCGGCTCTTGGCGTGTCTTGCGCGATGTGGTAATCATGCATCAGCGTATCCATCTCCTGCATGCTCAACTCCTCATGCAACAAGCGCTTAAGTGCGTTGCCCAGTTCCTTGGTGATTCCCTGCTCCTGTTTGAAGGTTTGAATGAGCTTCGCGCACAGCAGCAGCACATCGTGGGATTCCGGCCTGTCTTTGGTTGCCAGGGTGTAGGTTTCAAGCCCGGGCAGCGTTAAAAACAAATAGCCGGATTTGGACACTAGCACGTTTTCCTGCAGGGTGGAGGGCAGCATGAAGGTATCAGGCTGCCGCGGCACAAGGCAACGCCCTTGCTTGTCCAGCAGGAAAACCGCTTGGCTTATGGC
>JAAYFC010000011.1 GCA_012728435.1 Clostridiales bacterium
CGTTAGGTGTTTGTACTTCTTCTCGTTCTTGTGCATTGTCTGAGCTCCTTTTCTTCTCAGACTAAACTCCACCAGCAATTTCGTCTCCTACTAACTTCCACCGCAACGTCCACTGTGGAAGTTACTCTGTGAATTTACTCACTGCAATATTCAACCACATGACCCCCGAACTATTTGACATTATACTAGGTACTGCTATAATTTATACCGTGAACATATTGCTCACAAGCAAGGAGTTTAAAAGAAGGTGAACCCGGGATCGCGTTGGCCGTTTTTATTCTGTGGATTGTATTCAATTCCCAGATTTCTTGGGAATTGATTGCTTTTGGTGCTGTGATTTCCCTCGCGCTGTCTTTTTTTATACAACGCTTTGTGACGCCCAGGTTCAGTTTGCGCAAGCAGCTGCTTCTGCTACAGCAGCTTCCGGGATACGCCCGCTATGTTTGGCTGCTGATAAAGGAAATCACGCTGGCCAATTATGCGGTGATGAGGCTGATATTAAGCGACAGGGACATCGTGGTACCTAAGTTGACCACCTTTCGCAGCCAGCTGAAGACACAGACAGCACGCGTGATTCTGGCCGACTGCATTACCTTGACCCCTGGCACCATCACTGTCCATCTGGATGAGGACGAGTATTTGGTGCACTGCCTGGATGAGAGCATGGAGGATGGACTCATCAACAGCGAGTTTGAAAAGCGGCTGCTCAACAAGGAATCGGTCTGGCTTGAGGAGAAAACGGTATGAGCGTCAAAGAAGCCTACCGCATCCTTTATGCGCTGGTCCTCAGCGTGCAAACTGTGATGGTAATCGCCTGCTTCATCCGCGCGGTCAAGGGGCCAACTATCGCAGACCGCATCGTGGCCATCAACATGATTGGCACGCAGATTATTATTATGGTGGGCGTAACTGCTCTGCTATTGGGTGAAGGCTATTTAACGGATGTCTCCCTGCTGTATGCGATGATCAGCTTCCTGGCGGTGGTTGTCTTGTGCAAGGTGTACATGGGTGTTTTCCTTGAGCGCCAGGCGAAAATGCGAAAGGATGGGCAAAAACATGCTTGATTGGCTGCGGTTCATCCTGACCACCGGGTTTTTAATCAGCGGGCTTATCATCCTGATCACCTCCGTCATTGGCCTGTATAAGTTTGATTATGTGCTCAACCGCATGCACGCAGCTGCCATGGGTGATACACTGGGCATCCTGTTTTGTCTGTTGGGATTAACCATCAGCGCCCCAGATATCTATGTCGCGCTGAAGCTGCTTTTGATTATCACCTTCTTATGGTTTGCAAGCCCCGTCTCCAGCCACCTCATTGCCCGGTTGGAAGTGACCATCAACCCCTACTGGCAGCAGCTGCCACCCAAGGATCATCACCAGGAGGAGGATGCGCAATGACGTTTGTCCATGTCGCCCTGTTGGGCATGCTGATTGTGTGCGCACTTGCGGTGAGCTTAACGCGCAACCTGCTGACCTCCCTGATTGTATATATGGCGTATAGCCTGATTATGGCCATTATCTGGATGTTTTTGGAAAGCCCGGATCTGGCCATTACAGAGGCCGCCGTCGGCGCCGGCATCACCAGCGTCCTCTTTTTTGTAACACTCAAGAAGATCCACGCCATTAAAGGAGACAGCGAGCATGAGCAAGCGCAGAAGTGATTGGGAATCGCGCCCGCAAGCCCGCATTCGCAAGTGGTACAAAGAGGGCTTCCTGGCGCTGGACAATGAAATTATCAACCATCTCACCCAAACCACACAGCTGCCCCTGCATACAGAGGAAGAAGTTGTTGCCCAGCAGGAAGCCATGAGCACCCGCCAGCGCGAGCGCACCCTGGCACTTGAGCGGCTGGATCAATACAACATGCTGACCTGGGCAAGAACACGGGGCCGCAAGGCCATCACCCGTTTGCACGTGATATTGGCCTTGGCTTTGGGCGCGATGATGATTTTCTTCCTGCTGGAAACAGTTGCCCAGATGCCCCGTTTTGGCGATCCGGCGACACCCGGCGCCAATATTGTCAGCGAGCGGTATATCACCAAAGGCCTCGAAGAAACCGGCGCCACCAACATCGTCTCCGGGATGATCCTGGACTATCGCGCCTTTGATACCTTGGGGGAGGCCACCGTGCTGTTTGTCGCCGCCAGCGCTGTATTGATTCTTCTGCGCATTGACCGCAACAAGGATGGCTCCCCTGTGCAGGAGTTAATCGCCGCTGAGTCAGACGATCAGCACTATGAGCCGCGCAATGACCGCATCCTGCAAGGCAGCGCAATGGTGCTGGTGCCCACCATCTTCCTGTATGGCATTTACATCATTTTAAATGGCCATCTTTCCCCTGGCGGCGGCTTCTCCGGTGGGGCAATCATCTCTGCGGGTCTGATTTTGTACCTGGATGCCTTTGGCTTTGAAAAAGCGGGGCGGTTCTTTACCTATAAGACCTTTACCTGGGTGAGTTTCTTCTCCCTCATGTTCTATGCGCTGGCCAAGGCCTATTCCTTCTACTGCGGTGTCAACAACCTGCCAAGCGGCATTCCACTGGGCATGCCCGGCGCAATTTTATCAGGCGGCCTTATTATGCCGCTGAACATCGCTGTTGGCATGGTGGTGGCTTGCACGATGTACATCTTCTACGCGCTCTTCCGCAAGGGAGGTCTGTGATATGTGGCAGCTGCTGTATGAAAACCTGGAACAGACCGTTGCCGTTATCCTGTTTGGCATTGGTTTTTCCATCCTGCTGCTGCAGCGCAACCTGATCCGCAAGATTATTGGGCTCAACATCATGGATACTGCAGTCTATCTGTTTTTGGCGTCCATGGGCTATATCAGCGGTAAAAAAGCCCCCATTGTGGTAGACGGGGTGACGTCCGCAGAGGCCTATATCAACCCCATCCCAGCCGGCCTGGTCCTGACGGGTATTGTGGTGTCCGTCAGCTTCACCGCCATCATGCTGGCGCTCACCGTCCGCTTATACCGCCGCTACCATACCCTTGACATGGATGAAATCGCGATGCTTGCCCGTGGGGAGGATGGCTGATGACCTTCGTTTATAATTTCCCCTTCTTTTGCATCCTGCTATGCATGGCTGCGGGTATTTTTACGTCCATTTTAAAGCAAAGAACTGCTAAGATTTTAACCTTTGCTGTCAGCGCGGTTGTCTTTATTCTCAGCGCACTGACCTTGCGGCTGACCTTACAGTTGGATGAAGCTTATCCTTTCATGATGGGGCATTTCCCAGCGCCTTGGGGCAATGAGATTCGCATTGGCAGGCTGGAAGCCTTGATGGCAACCGGCTTTTCCGCTGTAATCCTGATCTCCCTTATCGCCGGCATGTGGCATACACACAGCTTTGTCAGTGAACAGAAGACCAACCTCTACTGCATCATGATTGACCTTGCGCTGGCTGCAGTCCTGGTGCTGATCTACACCAATGACCTGTTTACCGTCTATGTATTTATTGAGATCATGACCATTGCCAGCTGTGCCCTCGTGGTGGTACGCCAAAACGGGCATACGCTGGTTGCGATCACGCGCTATATGATTATGCACCTGTTTGGCTCGGGCCTGTTGCTGATGGGCATCGCGATGCTCTATGGCATCACCGGACACCTGTTGATGATGCCGCTGCAGGAGGCCGTGGGGAACATCGTCAAAACAGGCGAGCACCTAGGGCCGCTGACGGTGGTCATCGCGCTGATTACAGCAGGGCTTGCCATCAAAAGCGCGATGTTCCCCTTCCACGGCTGGGCGCCAGATACCTATGCCTTTGCCCCGCCGCTGTCCAGCGCAATTCTAAGCGGCATCATCAGCAAGGCATATATCTTTGTGCTCATCAAATTCTTTTTCCGCGTGATAGGACTGGACGTAATTGTCACCCAGCAAATTACCCCCTTCCTGTTTGTTTGTGGGGTAAGCGGGATGATCATCGGGTCCATTATGGCCATCAGCCAGCAGGATATCAGGCGCATGATTGCGTACTCCTCCGTCGCGCAAATTGGCTATATCTACCTGGGCTTGGGCATTGGCACCAAGGCAGGGGTGGAGGCCGCCCTCTTCCAGATGCTGGTGCATGCGGCGGTCAAATCCCTTCTTTTCCTTTCCACCTATGAGCTAATCAATGTGTCCGGGGACCACAAGCATTTCCGCTACCTGCATGGGGCTGGCTACCGGAATGTACCGGCGGGCATCGTCTTTACCATCGCCGCGATGAGCATGGTGGGCATCCCGTTCACGGGCGGCTTCATTGTGAAATTGAACCTGGCCATCTCCGGCATTGCGATTGGCGGCTGGGTTCGTGCGTTGGTCTTAATCGCACTGGCGCTTAGCACGTTGCTCAACAGCGTGTATTTCCTGCACACGGTGGTGTCCATTTACCGCAAACCCACCCAGAAGCTGGACTACCCAGAGGTGCAAAAAATGCCACCCTATGTTGCCGCGGCGCTGATTGTCTCCACAATGTTGATCATCTACCTTGGCATTGGCTCTGAACCGATCCTGCGGGTGATCGAAACGGGCTTAAAGACTTTTTCCTAAGGAGGGTTACACATGGACGGCTTGCTCTTGCTCGTTGCAATCCTATTGCCTGCAATCGGGTCCCTGATGGTTGTATTCATGCCCTGGTTAAACGAGAAGCGGGAGGACCGCTGCGGGTTTGTTGGCGCCATCATGGTGCTGGAGTGCATTGTGGTGCTGCTCATCGCGCTGGACGCAGAGCGCACACTGGTGCTGTTTGAAATGACCAAGCAGCTGCCCATCGCGCTGCGCTCTGACGGCACCAGCCGAATTTTCTCGGCAGTTATGGCGCTGATGTGGACGATCTCCGGTTTTTATTCCTTCAGCTACATGAAGCATGAACAAAACGAGAAATCCTACTACGCCTTTTATCTGATGACCATGGCGGCACTGATGGCACTTACCCTGTCCGGCACCATGGTGACCATGTATCTCTTCTTTGAAATGATGACCTTCATCTCCATGCCCATGGTGCTGCACAACAGAACCAAGGAGGCGGTGGCTGCGGGCATCAAATATCTGATCTACTCTGTCGCCGGCGCCACCATGGGTCTGCTTGGCATCTTTATGCTAACCCCCAACATCGCCTCCCCCTATTTTGTGGAAGGCGGCTCGCTGGTGGTAGAAGCCCTCACCCTGCCGCACACCGCGTTTCAGGTCATCCTGCTGGTGACACTGATTGGCTTTGGCACCAAGGCCGGTATGTTCCCCATGCACGGCTGGCTGCCCACAGCCCACCCCGTCGCCCCCTCCCCCGCCAGCGCGGTTCTTTCGGGCGTCATTACCAAAGCCGGGGTGCTGTGCATCTTCCGGATGATTTTCTATGTGATTGGCCCAGACTACCTGAAGGATACCTGGGTGCAGTGGACGCTGCTAAGCTGCGCTGCCATTACTGTTTTTATGGGGTCGATGCTGGCCTTGCGTGAGAAATCGCTTAAAAAGCGGCTGGCTTACTCCAGTGTTTCCCAGGTCAGCTATGTCCTGTGCGGCGTGTTTATTTTGGATAAGATGGCGCTTGACGGTGCCCTGCTTCAGATGGTCTTCCACGCCTTGACCAAGGACGCGCTCTTCCTGTGTGCTGGCGCCATCATCCTCCAAACTGGCATCACCCGCGTGGACGAGATGCACAACCTGGGCAAGTCCATGCCCTGGACGATGTGGATGTTTACCATCTGCGCGATTTCCCTGGTTGGTATCCCACCTCTGGGTGGGTTTATCGCGAAATGGTATATCGCGGAAGGCGCACTCATTTCCGGCACCAATGTATTTAACTGGCTGGTGCCCATTGTACTGCTCATCTCCGCCATGTTAACGGCAGCCTATCTGCTGCCCCCCAGTGTCTCCGCCTTCTTTGGCGGCATGGGCCATGGGGAAGTTGATTCAGCACTAAAAGTGAAGGCAGATCCTTCCAAGATGATGCTGGTCCCGATCTTTATCCTTACCCTTGCCATCTTTATTCTGGGCGTCTTCCCCGGCTTTATGATTGACTTGTTTGACCAGTTGGGCAGCACCTTACTAAAAGGAGTGCTATGATTTTACTGTTGGCTGTTGCCCTGCCAATTGTGACAGGGAGCTTGCTTCCCGTCTTTCGTATGAAGGACAGCACGCGCAACCTCTATTTAATGGTTAGCGCCATGCTGACCACCGCCTTGGTGGGCCTTGCCTTGTTTAGCGAGGACATCACCATCTCCATCTTCAGCCTGAACCACTTTCTCCATCTCACGCTGAAACTGGACAATCTGGGCAAGGTTTTTAGCGCGGTCATCGCAATCCTTTGGCCCATCTCCTTGTTTTACGCGACGGACTATATGAAAGGGCACGAAAAGCAGACCTCTTTCTTTGTGTTCTTTTTGATGAGTTATGGGGTAACCCTGGGCATCGCGATGAGCGGGAATCTGCTGACACTTTACGTGTTTTATGAGATTATGTCGCTGTCCACCCTGCCACTTGTGATGCACGGCGGGAAGCCCAGTTCCATCGCGGCGGGGCTTAAATACCTGTACTACTCCCTGGGTGGTTCCGCTTTTGCCTTCATCGGCCTGGTATACCTTGTGTATTACGGGGGCATGACAGCCTTTGTACCCGGTGGCTTGTTCCAGGGCGTCAGCCTGACGCATACTACACAGCTGCGACTGGGCTATGTCCTTTGTTTCCTGGGCTTTAGTGTGAAAGCGGCAGTCTTCCCGGTACATGGCTGGTTGCCCGCCGCCGCCGTCGCCCCGACCCCGGTCACTGCCCTGCTACACGCTGTGGCGGTTGTGAAATCTGGCGTGTTTGCCATCATAAGGGTGACGTACTTTAGCTTTGGTGTGATGATGCTAAAGGATTCCTACGCACAGCACATTCCGCTTGCCCTGACGGCCTTTACCATCGTGTTTGGCTGTACCATGGCACTCAAGGAAAAGCACTTAAAGCGCAGGCTAGCCTACTCCACCATCTCCAACCTGTCCTACATCCTCTTTGGCGCGCTGCTGATGACCTCACAGGGCTTAGCAGCAGGACTGATGCACCTTGTGTTTCACGCGCTGATGAAAATTACCTTGTTCCTGATTACCGGCGTATTCAACCAACGCGCAGACATTTATTATGTGGATCAGATGCGCGGCATCGGTAAACACCTGCCGCTGCTGGCTGCCCTGTTTACCTTGGGCAGCTTGGCCATGACGGGCATGCCGCCATTGATTGGCTTTATCAGCAAGTGGTACTTGGCTGAAGCCGCCGTGCTGCTGGGCGGTGCGCTGCCCGTCGCCGGCATTATTGCCCTGCTTATCAGTGCCCTGTTAACTGGCATTTATCTGATGGTGCCCGCGGTAACCATGTACACACGCCCAGCCAAGGCAGGCAACTTCCAGCCCATTGAAAAGGGGTTTCAGGCTACCCTGGCCAGCCTGAGCATCGCCATCATCGCCCTGAGTTTTTACAGCGGCCCTTTGATTGATTTCCTGACGCGGACAGCCGCGGAAGTGATGTAAGGAGGTGCGACAGACATGAGCTTGGTTTTACCTGTTTTGGTCGCGTTGCCTTTGCTGGCAGCAGTGCCCTCCTTTGCTGTTTCCCGAAAGAAGGACGACTACGGCATCTATTTAATGTGCGCTGTCTCCGTCTTGGTATGTGTGCTGGCAGGATGGTTGTTCTTCGCAAACCAGGAGGCAGCCTTCACCGCCCCCCTGGTATTGAACCTGGGGCTGCACTTGAAAGCGGACGGCTTTCGCTCGCTTTATGCCTTCATCGCTGCCTTCATGTGGATGATAACCTCTCTCTTCTCCCCGCAGTACTTTGGGCACGGTCACGCGAAGGGACGCTACAGCCTTTTTACCTTGCTTACCTTAGGCGCGACGCTGGGCGTCTTTTTATCCGACGATCTGATAACCACCTTCCTCTTTTTTGAGATTCTGTCCTTCACCAGCTATTGCTGGGTCATCCATGAGGAAAACCAAGCCGCAATGCGCGCTGGGCAAACCTATTTAGCCATCGCCATCCTGGGCGGCATGACCATGCTGATGGGGCTGATGATGCTGTATGCCAAGACAGGCACGCTGCAGTTTGAAGGCATGCGCGCGGCCATCACTACGATGTCCTTGGAGGAGCTGTATTTGCCTGGCGCACTGATTTTAGCGGGGTTTGGCGCAAAGGCGGGCATGTACCCTCTGCACGTTTGGCTGCCCAAAGCACATCCTGTCGCGCCAGCGCCTGCCAGCGCGCTGCTGTCCGGCATCCTCACCAAGGTGGGCATCTATGGCATCCTGGTTGTCTCCACCCGCTTATTCCTAGGGGATGCACAATGGGGCAACCTGCTGCTGCTAATCGGCATCATCAATATGTTCTTAGGCGCGCTGCTGGCGCTGTTTTCTATTGATCTCAAACGCACGCTGGCCTGCTCATCCATGAGCCAGATTGGTTTCATCCTCTTTGGCGTGGGCATGCAGGGCTTGCTGGGTGAGCACAACGCGCTGGCTGCACAAGGGACTGTGCTTCATATGCTTAACCACAGTCTCATTAAACTGGTGCTCTTTATGGCTGCAGGCGTCGTGTATCTAAACACACACAAGCTGGATTTAAACGAGGTGCGAGGCTATGGCCGCAAAAAGCCCAGGTTGCTGCTGATCTTTTTGGTGGGCGCTGCCTCCATCAGCGGCATTCCCTTCTTTAGCGGCTATGCCTCAAAGACCTTGCTGCATGAAAGCATCGTGGAGTACATCGACCATCTGCATGCGCTGGGCCAATCTGCCTTCATCTACCAGGTCGCTGAGTGGCTGTTTGTCATTACCGGTGGCCTGACCTTCTGCTATATGCTTAAGCTCTTCATCACGCTGTTTATTGATAAACACCCCACAAAACAGGCAGAGTTTGACAAGATGGGTCCCTCCATGAGCCCGCTGTCCTCCTTCGCATTGGGCGGCTCTGCCCTGTTGTTGTTTGTGATTGGGCTTTACCCCGAGGGCATCCTCACGAACCTGGCGAACAGCTCTCTTCCCTTCCTCTACGCGCATGAGCCCGCGCACGAGGTGGTATTTTTGCACATGGTCAACCTGGTAGGCGGCGGAAAATCCTTGCTGCTGGGCATCATCTTCTATTTCACCGCGGTGCGCATGGGGCTGATGAAAAGGGATGAGGCAGGGCATGCCATTCATGTTAACCGCTGGCCAGGGTGGCTGGATCTGGAGGATCGCCTCTATCGCCCGCTGGTCACCGCTTTGGTGCGGCTGGGCTATTTGATTGCCACGCCGCTTGATTTGCTGCTTGAAAAATCCTACACCGTCATCAGCATGGTTCTTACCTTTTTGTCACGCTTGCTTGAAATCAGCGCGGACGGGGTGTCCCTATTGTTAATGCGAACGGTGCTCAAGCCCAGCAGCGGTCCTAGCGTTGTGCCCCTTGGCAACCGGTTCACGTATACAATGGGCCGTATTGCGGATAAAGTGTCCGGTGTTTGGCGGAAGGTCTTTGGCCTGCGCGCGCACGAGCCCTTCCATTACGTACGGATGTACGCCGCCATGTGGACTACCGCACAGGACAGTATGCGCCGAATGCTGCGTACGCTGTCCTTTGGCCTCATCCTGTTCGCCCTGGGTGTAGTCGCACTGCTTGCCTTCCTGCTGCTGAAGTAAGATCCGTATAAAAAACCGGGCTGGCCACACCTGACGCCAGCCCGGTTTTTCATGCGTTACAATCAGTCGATGTTTTCGCCTGTCATATTGAGCCAAGCTTTTCGAATCGCGCGCTGGTTTGAAGCGCCATAGTCTGGATCGTTCTTCATGACCTCATCCGTGTCCCGCAGGAAGTGGATGCACAGGTGCCCGCCAAAGCCGTTTGCATTAATCGCGCCGCTTAAGTGCGGCCGGTTGTGCATGCTGGCCAGCGTCCATTGCCCATCTGGAAGCTTCACATAAACCGTGTTGATGTTCCAGGATGGTGCCCCAAAGGCCCTGTTCATCAGTTGGGTATCCCGCCAGGAGTTAGGCTCCGAATCCGCATGGTTTCCCATGGAGTAAAAACGGATGGTAAAACTGATGCCGCTTGCGGGGTGATAAATCTGCACGCGCTGACCGGCTGCCACCCGAGGTTTAACATCCTTAAACCAGTGCAGCAGCTTCACGGAGGAGCTTGAAGGCCCCCCCCCTTTCCCTTCCGAGTCGCCCAATTCTGTTATTGGTGTGGCATAGCCTTTCGCGTTACCGGCATAGATGATGCTTTGGGTGTGCGGATTGGCGATGCCGGTGATGGGCAGCCCATTGCGCTGCTGGAAGCCAACCACCGCCTGATGGGTAGGCATGTCATAACGCCCGGTAACACTTAGCGGATAGCCCAGGTCTTTGAGCGCCTGTTGCATCTTGCTGATGGCCTTATCTGAGCCATCGCGCTGATCAACGCGCAGGGTGTTATAGGACAGGGCAGGGCTGTCCGCCGTGCGCGCGGCGCCGGAAAGCAGCATCTGCGCGCTGTTGCCGCCAAACAGGCCATCCACCGTCAGGGAGTTTTGGGCCTGGAAGTGCCGGACCGCCTCCTTAGTCATGCTGTCATACACGGAGGTCTTGGAAACCATATATTTCAAGGCGATTAAACGCGTTTGCAGCTCTAGCACGTCCTCCCCGCGGTCACCCGGACGGAGTGTACGCGGAAAAACTGGGCTTTCCGGTTCCTCAGGTGTAGGTTCATCCGTAACGACGGGGTCCTCTGTCGCATCAGGCGTTTGTGTGGGTTGCGGTGTTTCGCTTGCTGCTGGGGTCTCACCCGAAAACCTGAGGAAGGACGTCATTACAAAACCCTGTTGGCCGTTGTAGATAACCTCACACCACTCGGTGCCGCGCTTGATAAGGATGAGCGCCTCACCTGCGGGAATCTGCCTTAAGATGTTGCGGCCTTCACTGGGCGTGCTTCTGAAGTTTAAGGTGCGGTTGTTTCGTGTGTTGACAAAGGCAATGCCGTCAGCATTCGGTAGATTGGGTTGCTGACTTGGGGCAGGGCTGGGGCTGGGTGTGTTCGTTGGCGCCTGTGTTTTGTTTCCTGCTTGATGCCGCAGGAAGCTGTCCACCACAAAACCGGTTCTGTTCTGATAGGAGACCTGACTCCACTGACCTATGCGAGCATGTACCTGCACAGTCGCCTGGTAGGGAATTTGCAGCACTGCACGACCTGAATAGGAAGCCCTGTCGCGCAAGTTGAGGCTGCCGCGGTTGCCGGTGATGACGGTTGCTGTGCCGATAATCTCCACTGATGGTCCCGGCTTTTGCTCGGGCGTACTGGGAGCGGGCGTGACACTTGGATTATCCTGCGCTATGCGCAGGAATGTGGATACAACATAACCTTGAAGACCATTGGCCGAAATCTGCGTCCATAAACCTGAGATTCCCACGATATTGACCTGGGTGCCATGGGGCAATTGGCCTATGGTGGTGTTGCCGTACCGCGGACTGTTCCGGACATTCAAGGAACCACGGTTGCTGGTATACACATAGGCGCTGCCTGCGCTTGGCTGACTTTCCGGTTGCGTGACCGGCGAACTGGGTGCGCTTGGCGGCAAGGTCATAGCGGGACTGCCCTGAATTGGCTTATACTGAGGCACCTGCGAAAACAGCTCCATCAAGGTCATGTTGCCTGCCAAGCCGTCATCGGTCAGCTTGTTTTTACGTTGGAATTCCTTAACAGTTTGCGTGGTTTGCTTGCCGTATTTACCATCGACTCCAATGGCGTAGCCCAGTGCCTTGAGCGCGGACTGCATTGCCACCACCATCTCTCCCGTGGTGCCTGGACGGAGGGTTGCATACCTGCTGGCAGAAGCAGGCAAAACAATGGCTATACACAGCACGATGGCCATGGTACTTATTAAAAACTTGCGTGTTCGTTTCATTAAAAATCCACCTCTATCCTTGGTGGCTTCATGATAACATATTATTTCTTTATTGTAAACACTTGTTACAATTATATTAAATTTCGTTTATTTCATGATAACTCTGTTGGTTTCATTGCTGAGCCTGGCGAAGTCCAAAATGGTCAAGCGCTCCCCGCGCACGCGCTCATTCAGGCCACATGCCAAAATCAGGCGCGTTGCTTCTTCCCGCGGCATCCCAAACGCAGAAACCAAATTATTGGCCAAGGTTTTACGTCGCATGAAGAAAGCTGCCCTGATTACCTTGAAAAACAAATCCTCGTTATCCACCTGCACCGGTGGTTTTTCATAAAAAGGGACCACCAGAAAAACGCTGTCCACCTTCGGCGGTGGTGTAAACATATGTGCGGGCACGACCACGGTCGATTTTGGGCTCCCCCTAAAAGCAGCCAGGACCGCCAACGGCCCGTATTCCGGGGTGCCTGGCTGCGCCAGCACCCGCTGTGCTGCCTCCTGCTGTACCATCACATTCACGCTTTTTATGGGCAGGTTGAGATGAAACAGCATCGTCAAAATGGGTGTTGTCAGGTAATAGGGCAAATTTGCAATGACATGGAAACCCTCATACTCCCCCATCTGCTGGCTAATATCCAAGCCCATGATGTCACCCATCACGATTAAAGCATTGGGCGCGCTTTCAAAGCGCTCTTTTAATACTGGCTCCAAGCGCTCATCAATCTCGACCGCAACAACCTGCTTGCAGCGCTCGGCGAGTACCTGGGTCAAATCCCCGCGGCCAGCGCCGATTTCCAGCACAATGTCCGCCTCTCCCACCTGCGTTTGATCAACCAGACGGTTTAGCAAATCCTGGTCAAAGAGGAAATTTTGCCCAAGTGAAATCTTGTATTGAAAAGCGGGTATAGACGGCTTCATCCCTGCTGCAGGCTTTCAAACAGTTGTTTGGGGTGCTCGGATTTGAAGGCTGCTGTCCCCATGACCAGGCGCGTCGCACCAAAGGACTGAACCATCCGGGCATTCTCTGCGTTCACACCGCCATCCACGCTGATGGTCCCTGTAAAGCCGGCTTCACGCAGCTCCTGGATTTTGGCCAAGGATTCCTTTATCAGTTTCTGTCCGCCAAAGCCAGGCTCCACTGACATCACCAGCACTAAATCTAGCAAATCCAGGTAAGGGAAGATGGTTGCGGCCGGCGTCCCAGGCTTGACCGACAGACCCGCGCGAAGACCAGCCTGTCTGATATATGCAAGCAGTTGCTTCACATCACCCGTGATTTCCTCATGGATGGTAATCTCATTGGCGCCAGCCTGAATGAACACGTCAAGATATTTCCCGGGGTCTGACAGCATTAAATGCACATCCAGCCTGATTTCCGGATAGCGCGCTTGCAGGGCAGACACCATCGCAGGACCAAAGGAGATGTTGGGTACAAAGTGCCCGTCCATGATGTCAAGATGGAGTACAGAAGCCCCTGCTTTAAGCAGACGGCTGACATCCCGATCCACAAAAAGAGGGTTGGCAGCCAGGACAGACGGTGCGATTTCAAGCATAGCGGTTACTCCATTTCTCTTTTTGCAGCGCAAGCAGCTGCTGATAGCGCGCGTGACGGTCCTTGTCCAAATCCCCGGCCTGTACAGCCGCGACAA
Source organism: Clostridiales bacterium (assembly GCA_012728435.1). Taxonomy (GTDB): domain Bacteria; phylum Bacillota; class Clostridia; order Christensenellales; family Aristaeellaceae; genus UBA6115. The sequence goes on from JAAYFC010000011.1 coordinate 13,504, forward strand.
CAGCGCAGGCTGGCTCCTGGTGATGCAGGCAGACCTCAAAGCGGCAGTTTGCCTGTTTGCTTACATACTCGGGGTAGTAGTCCCGCAGGTGTTCTGGTTCCATGTCGCCAGGCAGTTCAAACAGGCTGAATCCAGGCGTATCCAGAACCCGCAGGCCTTCGTGCTGGATGAGGGTGGTGTGCCTGGTTGTTTGCCGCCCCCTGCGGATTTTGTGGCTAACCTCGCCAATCTTTAGGTCCAGTCCCGTGAGTTTTGCAATCAAGGTGCTTTTGCCCACACCGGATTGCCCGGCGAAGCAGTTTAAGTGGCCCTCCATTAAGGTTATAAGGCGCGCCATGCCCCGACCGCTTACCGAGCTGACCGCCAGCACCGGCACTTCCGCTGCGGCGTAGGCTGTCTTCAGCTCAAAAGGCAAACCTTCATCCAAATCCGCTTTGTTAATCAGCAGCAGGGGCGCAATCTGCTGCTGGCGCGCAAACACCAGCAGTTTATCCAGCAGCAGCATATCCGGCAACGGCTCCGGCGCCATGGTGATGATAAGCTGTGAAATGTTAGCGACCGGCGGTCGGATGCTGATGGAACTGCGCGGCAGAATCTCCTCCAGCCAGCCATGCTCCTCCAGTTGACCAGGCGTAAACCTGACCTTGTCCGCCACCAGGGGTGTGATGCCCTCACGCCGGAAGCGATTTTTTGCGCGCAGGATAAAAGACTCCCCAGCGTCATTGAGCACAGTATATAAACCGCCGCGGCCTTCAATAATCTGGCCATTTTGAATCATGGTTTGCCCTCATTCTTTGGGCTTTCAGTCGCCTCGGTTTTTTGCAGGATATAGACCACCAGGTCCACTGGACTGTTTTCTGCCACCAACTCGCCCGCCACCGGCAATTGGGACGCCACACGACCAACTTGGGAGGTATCGGCAATGGCCATCTCCTCCACCTTGCCGATTTCGAGCTTGGCCTTGCGCAAGGCGTCCCGCGCCTCGGCCAGGATAAAGCCGCTTAATTGAGGCACTTTTGCCTGGCCTGAGGAGATCGTCAGCTGCACAATGCTGCCCGCATCAACAACGGTACCCTCTGACGGGTCCTGAAACAGCACCGTCCCCTTGGGCGCGCTGTGGATCATTTCCTTCACCACCAGCACCTCCAGCGAGATTCGCTCAAGGGTCCGTTTGACTTCCTGTAAGTCCAGGTTGACGACGCTTGGCACCGGTTTGCGCGCGTGACCGGAGGACACCACCAGCAGCAGCACATCCCCGCGCTTGATTGGTTGACCTACATCGATACTTTGATCAATGACTGTGTCAACGGGCTCATCGCTGGGGTTGCGGGCGACGCGGATAATAATGCCCTCGCGCTCAGCCTCACGCATAGCGGAGCTGAGTAAAAAGCCGGTCAAGAGCGGTGTTCGGGTTGTGTTGACGATATCGCGATAAATAAAGTAGCTTCCGGTAAAAATGCCGGCAATAAGAACCAGTGACAAGAGGCTGACCGCAATCTTGGTGCCCAAGGACTCGCGCGGGCGTCTGCGTGTCCGGGGCTTTGTTTTCTTACCTTCCTCAAACACCGGCACGGGGCTGGTATCACTTTGGGGCAGCAGCGCGTCATGCAGTGCCTGCGCCATCAGCAGCGCGGAGGGATATCGGCTTTCCGGCACCTTTTCCATGGCCTTTTTAACCACGGATTCGATGGGCTCGGACACCTCGGGCGCGAAACTCCGCACCGGCTGCGCCTGTGCCTGCACGTGCTGCATAGCGACCGAAACCTGGGTCTCCCCTTCAAAGGGGACATGGCCCGTCAGCATCTCATACAGAACACAACCGACTGAATACAGGTCCGAGGCGAAAGTAGCCATCTCGCCGCGCGCCTGTTCCGGGGAGAAATAGTGCACAGAGCCCATGACGCTTTGCGTCTCACCCATATCTGAGGTATGGGCACCGACCATGCGCGCGATGCCAAAGTCGGACACCTTGATATAGCCTTGCTTGTCCACCAGGATGGTTTGGGGCTTGATATCCCGGTGGATGACGCCTGCCTCATGCGCGTGGCGGAGGGCGGAGAGGATGCGGATCGCAATCTGCACCGCCGTCCCCTGCGGCAATTGCCCGTGCTCTTTGATAATGTCCTTGAGGGTTTTGCCATCCACAAACTCAAACACCAGATACGGTGAGTTGGGGTTGTCACCGATATCCAGCAGGTTGACAATGTTGTGGTGGGACATCCGGCTGGCTGCGGTGGCCTCGCGCCGGAAGCGATCCAGGAACTCCGGGTTTGCTTGCAATTCCTGGCGCAGAAATTTGACCGCAACACGGTGGCCCGTACGCAAATCAAGCGCCCGATACACCGAGGCCATACCGCCTTCGCCTATCATCTCCTCCAACCGGTAGCGCTCCATCAAGATGGTGCCAATCATGCGGGCACCTCCAGCACAATCAGGGTGATGTTGTCCCGGCCGCCACCCTCAAGGGCGATGTGAAGCAAGCGGTCTGCCGCTTCATTCAATGGCAGCTCAAGGCATTCAACCAGGTCCTTGTTCCCGGCGTATTCTGTCAAGCCGTCAGAGCAGATGACAAACCGACTGCCAGCCGGCTTCTTTGCTTGATAAATATCCGCCTGCAAAACGGAGTCCGTACCCACAGCGCGGGTGACGATGTTGCGATAGGGGTAGTTGTTGGCCATCTCAGGCGTAATCGCGCCGGTACGCAGCAATTCGCCCACCAGGGAATGATCCTGCGTAATCTGCTTTAGGATGCCATCAGCATATTGGTACACCCTGCTGTCACCTACATGTGCGACCATTACACTGTCCTCCCCTTCCCACAGGGCGCTGAGGGTGGTGCCCATACCGGACAGGCTCACGTCCACCAGCTGGCGCTTCCAGATGCTCAGGTTGGCGAGCTGGAAGGCGTGGCGGAAGGCGGCTTCCTCCGGCTGCAGGCTGAGGTCCATCTGCATGAGGGCAGATACCGCCATGGCACTGGCCACATTGCCGCCGCGGTGACCGCCCATGCCATCAGCAACCACATACAGGGAGGTCAACTCCTCCCGGATGAGCAGGGAGTCCTGATTGTTCTGACGCACCTTGCCCTGGTGCGTCCTGGATATCGCAATCATTGGCTGCCCTCCTCTGAAAGCTGAGTCTTGAGCCGTTGGGCGCGCAGCTGCCCGCAGGCGCCAAAGATGTCATCGCCCAATTGCCGGCGCACAGTTGCGGAGATATTAAGCGCCTTCAAACAGTTTAAAAATCGTTCAACCTGCACCTTAGTTGAGGCGCGCAGGGACCGCTCCTTCACGTCGTTGAGTGGGATGAGGTTCACATGGCACTGCATGCCGCGCAGTCTTTTTGCCAGCTCCTGCGCATTGTCCAGGCTGTCATTGATGTCCTGGATGAGGGCATACTCAAACACCACACGCCGACCCGTCTTTTGTATGTAATACCTGCATGCGTCCAACACCGCATCAATGGTATGCACCCGCGCGATGGGCATAATCTGTTGCCGAATCTCATCATTAGGCCCGTGCAGGGACACGGACAGGGTAATCTGCAGCCCTTCTTGAGCCAATCGATGCATCTGATCCGGCAGGCCGCAGGTGGAGAGGGAGATATGCCGCGCGCCGATGTTCAAACTGTCGGTTGAGGTAATATGGTGCAAAAAAGCAAAAACTTCCTTCGTGTTATCCAGCGGTTCCCCGCTGCCCATCAGCACCAGATTGCCAATGGCGCTGGGGGAAACCATCCGGTTGGCAAGATAGCACATGCTGGCCATCTCCCCTGCCGTCAAATCCCGTAGTTTGCCGTTTAAGGTACTCGCGCAAAAAGCACAGCCCATCGCACAGCCCACCTGGGTGGACAGGCAAAAGCTGATCCCATGGTGGTAGCGCATGATGACGCCTTCCACTGTGTGCCCGTCCTCCAGACCAAACAGCAGCTTTTCGGTGCCATCCAATTTAGAACCATGGCGCTCAATCACCCTGGCAGCCTGCGCGCTGGCCAGTGACTTGATTTTTTCAATCAGGCTGGCTGGCAGGTTGCGCATGTCTTCAAAATGGGCGCCTTTTTTGAGCCAGTCGTTCAATTGACGGGCACGAAAAGCCGGCTCACCCTGGGCTGTCACCCAGTTTGTCAGCTGGTTCATGCTCATGCCAGTCAACTGTGTTTTCAAGACGTCCTCCGCCTCATGCGCGCGATAAAGAACCCATCGATATCATCCCTGTGCGGCAGCGTTTGCAGGCCGTATTCGCCCTGCATCTCTGCTATTTCCGCCGGGATGCTGTCGGGCGGCGGGAGCAGGTCAAACTCCGGATGCGCTTGCAGGAAAGATTTAACCTGCTGCGCATTCTCCTGGGGCAACAGGCTGCAGGTGGCGTACACCAGGGTGCCGCCGGGCTTCACATACTGTGCGTTGACTTGCAGCAGCTTGGCTTGTAAATCTATCAGGTCTTCAAGCCCCTGAGGGGTCAGGCGATATTTGATATCCGGTTTGTTATCCATCACCCCGGTGCCGCTGCAGGGTGCGTCCAGCAGGACAGCATCCATCATCTGATCAAAACGCTCTACATACACTGTAGCATCGCGCACAGCGGGACGAATATTGTACAGGCGCAGGCGCTCCGCCTGGGCGTAGATCAACTCGACCCGGTGCGCATGCACATCCCAGGCGTGCACCCGGCCGGTGTTTTGCATTAATTCAGCGATTAAGGCCGTCTTCCCGCCGGGTGCTGCGCAAACATCCAAGACCGTCATGCCCACCTTGGGTTCAAGCGCCAAAACAGCCATCATGCTGCCTTCACCTTGGACGGAAAGCCTGCCGCCTGCAAAATCCAGATCCTGGCTAAGGTTTGTCACCCCTTTGGCACGCACGGTGCCGGGCAGCTTGCCCGGCTGTATCTCCCAGGATTTTTTTGTCAGCAGGCTGTCAAACTCTTCCTGGCTTACAAGCACCCTGTTTCGGCGCATGGTCACAGCATGGTTCTTGTTGCGGTAGGCGATGATTTTTAGCGCGATCTCCTCCGGATAGGAGGCGAACAGATCATCCACCAGCCACTGCGGGATGGAGTAGGTGACGCTGAGGTAGTTGGCATCACCTTCCTTTGGCCAGGCCAAATCGTCCTTGCCACGGATTAAGGAGCGGAGTACCCCGTTTACCAGCCCGGTCATCTCCTCCATGCCGCTGGCGCGGGTTAACTCTACCGCTTCATTGGTGGCAGCGAAATCCGGAATTTTGTCCATCAATAAAATTTGGCAGGCGGACAGGCGCAGGATGTTGCGGACTTTAGCAGTCAGTGCTTCCGCGTCCTTCAGGAACTGGCTTAACGCAAAATCAATCTTGATCAAATCTTCCACCGTCTTGTAGACGATGACCGCAGCTAAGCGCTTGTCCTGCGGGCTTAAGCGCATGTTCTGAAAGACCTCATCCAGTGAAAGGGAAGCATAGGCGCCGCCATCCAGCACCCTGTTTAACACCAACAGGGCAGCGACCCGTGCGTCCTTGCTGAGGATGGGCTGCACCCGCTCTTGAACCCGCGGTTTGTTTTGATTTGGCGCAGGGCGCAAAAAGCGTCTGGTGGGCGGCTGCGGGCCGCGGGGAGCAGGCGATGGACTCCCGTAGCGGCGCATCGGCGGTTTCCCGGTAGACGGCGCTTCAGGCGCAGGGCGCCCATAGCGGCGCTCCGGCGGTTTCCCGGTAGCCGTTGCCTCAGGCGCAGGGCGCCCATAGCGGCGCTCTGGCGGTTTCCCGGTAGCCGTTGCCTCAGGCGCAGGGCGGCCATAGAGGCCGCGGCGCTGAGGTGGTGTTCCCTTCGCCCGGGTTTTATCGTTGGTATATGGCCGCGAGTAAGCCTTCTTTTGCGGTGCGAAGTGACCAGGGGCTTGTTCCTTGCGGTTGTTGTCTTTGTGTTGATCGCTCATGATACTCCCTCATCGCTTGTCATCATTCCAGGCCCTGTCAAAGGGTTTCCGCGCAAAAAGGCGCAGCTGTCCATCGCGCGTTTGCCTGGTGCCTGCAGCTCCAAGATGCGCAGGGCGCCATCCCCTGTTTGCACGAAAAGGCCGGTCTTGGGGCTCGCCTGAAGGATGGTGCCAGGTGCGCAAATCCTGCCCTGTTTTTCTGCAAGCGCTGCGTGGATTTTGAGCTTGCCCCAGGGGGAATCCGTACTGGCGCTGGGCCAGGGATTCGTGCCATACACAAGGCCTTGAATCGCTTTTGCAGGCATCGTCCAGTCGATGACACCCGTTTCCCGGCTGAGCAGCGGATAATAGGACATCCGCGTTTCATCCTGCTTTCGGCGCGGGCAAGTGCCGTTCTTTATTTTCCGCAAAGTTTCTATCAATAGTTCCGCGCCTGCATGCGACAGACGCAGGGTCAACTCCCCTGCTGTCTCACCTTCCTTGATGGGAAGCTCCGTTTGCAGCAGGATGTCCCCGGTGTCAATGCCCTTATCTGTCATCATGGTGGTGACACCCGTGACAGCTTCCCCGTTGATTATCACCCAGTTAGCCGGGGAAGAGCCCCGGTAGGCTGGCAGCAGCGAGGCGTGCACATTCACCGTGCCCAGGAGTGGAACAGCCAGGATGTCCTCTGATAGGATTTGCCCAAAGGCTGCTGTCACACACAGATTGGGTTGAAGCGCCTTCAAATCCTCAAGCCCATCTGTACGGATACGGGCGGGTTGAAAGACAGGAATCTGATGCTTTTGCGCCAGTTCCTTCACTGGCGGCATTAAAACCTGCTTTCCCCGACCGCGCGGCCGGTCCGGTTGGGTGAACACACCCACCACCTCAAAGCCTTCCTCAATCAAGGCGCGCAGACTGACGACGGCGTACTCCGGTGTGCCCATGAACACAATGCGCATTATTCCGGCCTGACCTCCGCGTCGTCCTCTTCCTCGTCCTCGGGGAAGATTTCATGCGCCATCTTGTCCACATACAGGATGCCGTCCAGGTGGTCTATCTCATGCTGGATGCAGCGTGCAAGCAAACCGTCAGCCTCCAAAACAAAGGGTTTGCCGCTCTTGTCCTGCGCGCTAACCGTCACCTTTTCAGGCCGGATGACATAGCCGCGGCGGCCTGGCACACTCAAACAGCCTTCGCCCATACCGCATTCGCCAGAGGAGGCGGTAATCTCTGGGTTGATGAACTCCATCAAGCCTTCCCCCACATCCACCACAATCATTCGCCGGGCGATGCCCACCTGGGGCGCCGCTAAGCCGATGCCTTCCGCATCATACATGGTTTGCGCCATGTCACGCAGAATCAGACCCAGCCTTGTGTCAAACTTGGTGATGGGGTTGGCCTTTACGCGCAATTCCTTTGCGCCGATGGTGTAAATTTTCTTTCTGGACATGGTTCCTCCAATGCGTTAAGCAAGGTTCGCCGGATTGACTTCCAAACTGACCCTGCACTGCCAAGGCTCCTCAGCCAAAGCGGTTAGGAAGGCAAGCACCTGCTCACTTTCCCTGTGTTCAAGGATTTTCATCAGCACCTGGGCGCGGGTTTGGCCCATGATGCGTTTGATGGGCGCTTCGTCCTCTCTGATAAAGAGGACACGCCGCTTTAGATTGGGTTTTTTCGCCAAAAACGCCGTGATTTGCTCACTCAGCTGGGTGGATACCTCGCGCGGCAGCTCTTCCTCCCGGGATTCACACAGCAAGCGCACCATCATCGTGAAGGGCGGGTAAAGCAGCCTCCTCCGCCGCTGGAACTCTTGGTTGAAAAAACCGCGGTATTCCTGGGCTGCCGCGTACTGGATGGCGTAGTGCTCCGGCTTGTAGGTCTGGATGATGACCTCACCCGGGACGTCTGACCGCCCTGCCCGGCCTGCCACCTGTGTGAGCAATTGAAAGGTGCGCTCCTGCGCGCGGTAATCCGGCAAGTTCAGCGTCAAATCCGCCAGTACCGCACCAACCAGGCTTACCTGCGGGAAGTCCAAGCCTTTGGCAATCATCTGCGTGCCAATCATCACCCGCGCTGCCCCGCTTCTGAAACGGTTGAGCAGCTGCTCATGCGCGTCCTTGCCGGTCGTGGTGTCCGCGTCCAAGCGCACGGTTTCAACACCTGGGAAAAGCTTTTTAAACTCTTCCTCCACCTTCTGTGTGCCCGCGCCAACCGGTTTTAGGTAGCTGCTGCCGCACTCGGGGCAAACACTGGGCAAAACGCTCCCCGTGCCGCAATAATGGCAGTGCATCAAGCGGTCTGCTTGATGGAAGGTCAGCTTGACATCGCAGTGGGCACAGGTCAGGACCTCTCCGCACTTACGGCACATCACACTGGGCGCGTAGCCCCTGCGGTTGATGAAAAGCATCGCCTGTAAATCCGCGTCAATGCAGGCGCGCAGGCGCTCTATCAGCAGGGTGGAGAACATGCCCCGATTGCCCAGGCGCAGCTCCTCACGCATGTCCACCAAGCTGACCTTGGCCAGCTGATGTTTGTTGACCCGGGAGAGCATCTCCAGCAACATATAGTCCCCGCGCTGCGCTTTGGCAAAGGACAGGATGCTGGGGGTGGCGCTGGCCAGCAACAGGCTGGCCCCTTCACGCTGCGCGCGGGATGCAGCCACTTCCCGCGCGTCGTAACGCGGGTTGTTCTCAGCTTGGTAGCTGGGTTCGTGTTCCTCATCCATGATGATGAGGCCCAGGTCTGTAACCGGTGCGAAGACCGCAGAACGCGCGCCGATGACCAGCCGCGCTTTGCCGCTGCGAATGCGCCGCCACTCATCAAAGCGCTCCCCCGCGGACAGCCGGGAGTGCAGCACTGCCGCCACATCACCAAACCTGCCGCGGAACCAGCTGACCATCTGAGGGGTCAGCACAATCTCAGGTATCAAAACAATGACCCCGCGCCCAGCCGCCAGGCACTCCCGCGCGCAACGGATATACACCTCGGTCTTGCCGGAGCCGGTGATGCCGTGCAACAGGAACCGGCCAGTGCCCTGATGGATGGCGGGCAGCAACTCTAAAAGGACTTCGGTCTGCTCCTGTGTCAGCACTGGATCCGCTTGCAGGCATTCGCTGTCTAAATAAGGCGAGCGGAAGACTTCTTCCTCCCTTAGGGAGACGATGCCCGCCTCTGCCAGGATTTTGAGTGGCTCGTGCGGGTCACGCACCAGGGCTTTCAGCTCATTCACAGGATGAGGCAAGCCATCAGACAGCAATTGAATCAGCAACACGCGCTTCTTGGCACGGGCATGCGCAGCTTGTGCTGCCTCAATCTCTTCCTCCGGAATCATCAATTGGGCGACGGTCTGCGTCTTGATTTTGATGCGGCCAGCGCGCATCTCCGCTGGTATCATCAGCCGCAAAGCCAGCGCCAAGGAACAACTGGAGGCCTTGCTAATCTCTTGGGCAAGATCAACCAAGGGCGGAAGGATGGCTGGATAGTCCTCCAGCGGCTCTTGAATGTCCTTCAGCTTATCCACAGCGATATCATGACTGTCTGTCAGCTTGATGACAACGCCTTCCTTGGTCTGCTGGCCAAAGGGAACCAGTACCCGTGTCCCAGTTGACAAACGCATGCCTCCTGGCACGCGGTAGGTGAATGTCTTGTCCGCGCTGTCCGCGGAGATATCCACAATAACCTGGGCATAGGGCTGCTGTTTAGGCATCAAGGATCTCACGCCGCAACCGAATAACCTCATCCAACAGCCGGTGCGCGGCGTCCTGCTTTGACATAAGCGGCAGCTCCACCTCTTCGCTAGCCGTAATCAAGGTCAGCGCGTTCGTGTCTACTTCAAAGCCTGCATCCTTGCGGCTGACATCATTCAGGGCGATTAAATCCAGCTTTTTCTTTTGCAGTTTCTTTCGCGCGCTGGCGTGTAAATCCTGCGTTTCGGCTGCGAAACCAACAAAGAATTGACCGGGCAGCTTACGCTCGCCTAATGCGGCGGCGACATCCTGGGTCTGCTTAAGCGCCAAGGTCAGGCCGTCCTCGCCTTGCTTCTTCATCTTTTGATCATGTACCACAAGCGGTGTAAAATCCGCCGGCGCAGCCGCCTGGATGATGATGTCCTGCTGCGGCCCCAGGCGCATCATAGCCTGGTATAAATCCTGGGTGGAGATGATGGACTCCAGCTTCACGCCCGGTGGCGCGCTTAGCGCAACAGACCCTGATACCAGCGTCACCTTGGCGCCGCGCGCCTGTGCGGCCTTGGCAATGGCATAGCCCATCTTGCCGCTGGAGCGGTTTGTCAGGTAGCGAACCGGGTCCAATGCCTCGCGGGTAGCCCCAGCGGTAACCAGCACCCGCTGCCCATGCAAATCCTGCTTGTTGTGAAGCGCATTCAGGCAGGCTTCTACGATATCCGAAGGCTCGCTCATGCGCCCGGCACCCACATCCCCGCAGGCCAGCATGCCGCCCTCGGGCCCTATGGTTTGCGCCCCGCGATTGATTAAAGTGGCCAGGTTGGCCTGGGTGGCAGGATGCTGCCACATGATGGTATTCATGGCCGGCGCGATGAATAAGGGTGCCTTTGTGGCAAGCGCGGTCGTGGTCAGCATGTCATCCGCGATGCCCAGGGCGAGCTTCGCGATGATGTTGGCTGTTGCGGGCGCGATAAGCAGCATATCCGCCTTTTTGGCCAGGGAGATATGCTCCACCTCCATCGCGTCGGGGGCCTTAAAGGTGTCCACTGCGACCTGGTTTTGCGACAGCGTCTGTAAGGTCAGCGGCTGGACAAATTCACAGGCATTCCGACTCATGATGACGTGCACGTTGATGCCCGCCTTTTTAAGCCGGGATACAATCTCGCAGGCTTTGTAGGCAGCGATACCGCCTGTGATGCCAAGCACCACCGTTTTAGCAGCCACAGACATGTTTAGACCTCATCCTCCAGGTTGCGGTGATAGGTGATCATGCCGTGCTGAATCTCCGCGATGGCGGCCGCCAAAGGCTTTCTGTCGTCGCCTTCGATTAATGGCTGCGCACCATCCACAATCTGACGGGCGCGCTTGGCCACCATCTCGACCAGGGTATATGCGCTATCGGCCTTGCCGATTAAGGATTGGATGCCGGGTTCGTTGATTGCCATGTGGTTTCCTCCAATTATTCTTCAGGGATTTCTGGGTGAAAGCGCAGGGTGCGCATACGCTCCGCCTCAATGATGGTGCACATGCGCAAAAAGGCGCTTTCCAACTCATCATTGATTAAGGCATAGTCATAGTGGGAATAGCGCTCGATCTCGCCCCGCGCGTTGTTGAGACGCTTCTCAATCTCCGCCTCATCATCCGTGTTGCGGGTATGCAGCCGGGTCTTAAGCGAGGCATAGGACGGGGGCAGGATGAAAATGGAAACGGTGTTTTCCATTTGCTTCATGACGCTCATCGCGCCTTGGCTGTCCACGTCCAGCAGCACATCATACCCCTCTTTCAGCTTTTCCTCCACCATCTTCCTGGGCGTACCATAGTGGTGGTCGTGGACGGTGGCATACTCCAGTAGCTCGCCCGCGTCCCTGAGCTTCATGAACTCTTCTTCCGATACAAAACGGTAGTGAACGCCGTGTGTCTCCGTTTCCCTGCGATCCCGGGTGGTTACGCTGACAGAGAAACAAATCCTGTCATCCTGCGCAATCAGCCGGTCACACAAGGTGCCTTTCCCGGTCCCGGAAGGGCCGGAGATGATGATCAGCATACCCTCCCGCGCTAATTTAGTTGCAGGGGGGGCCGGCTTTGGCTTTAAATCAATTTGCGTCTTGCTTTCTTTCATGTCCCTCACTCCACGTTTTGTATCTGCTCTCTGATTTTATCAGTTTCAGCCTTTAATACCAGCCCCAGCTGGGTCACCGCCAAGGAAGCGGATTTGCTGCAGATGGTGTTGGCCTCGCGGTTCATCTCTTGCGCCAAAAAGTCCATCTCACGTCCAACTGATGCCTCCTGTGCGACCAGTTGCCGCATCTGCACGCAATGGGCGGAAAAACGGTTCATCTCCTCCGTTATGTCACAGCGGTCTGCGAACAAAGCGATTTCCTGCGCTAAGCGCTGCGGATCCACCGCCAGGTCTGGCATGGTCAAAAGACGCTTTTGCAGCTTGTCCTGCGCCTGCAGCGGTTGATTGAGCGCTGCTTCTTTTAACTGGTCGATTGTTTCGTCCAGCACATCCAGATGTTCCAGGAAGAACGCCTGCAGCTGCTTGCCCTCACGCAGTCGGTCGGCCAGTGCGGCCTCACAGGCCAAATCCAGGGCTGCCATGGCTGCCTCCTTCATGGCCTCGGCCTCCATCTCCAGCGGAATTAAGGTGAGTACTTCCGGCAGGCCGAGCAAGGTGTTTAGCTTGAGGTTGCTTTTCAGCCCAGATGCCGCAGCAATCTGTTCCGCAGCCTGGGCATACTCATGCGCAAGCGGCAGATTGGCGCGAACCAAGGTAGCGGGTGCGCCGGACACATCCTGGGTAAAGCTAAGTTCAATCCGCCCCCGGGTAAAGCGCTCCGTCAGGCACTTGCGCAGGGGGATTTCAAGGGCGGCGAGGGAACGCGGCAGGCGCACGGACAGGTCCAAGTAACGGTGGTTGACCGTTTTGACCTCCGCAATCAGGTTAAGCCCCGATTTGTTGGACTGACCCTTGCCGTAGCCCGTCATGCTGCGCATTCTTCACACACCTCCCCAGTATAATAGAGTATACCATGTTTTTGGGGCGCTGGAAAGATTACGGCGCGCGGACTGAGCGGGAAACGCAAGCGGAAGGGATGTAAAAGGTGCCCTAACCCGCCCAGAGAGGATAAAGCGACCAATGAATGACAGCACAGTAGCCTGGTAAGGCCAATTCTGCTGATGCTGTCAATGCCCTGTTATTGCTTTGAGCGTGACATCAGGGGATGGTATTTACAAGTATAACAAACTGCAAGCTATTGATTCCCCAGGTATTTAATATAGATCTGGCAAGGATTCCATTCATCCCATAGTGTAGGGAAGCATTCAAGTTCTACGTAGCCCACTGAGACATAGAAACGGTTTGTAATATCATACTCTTTGTAATGACCGGATTGCACAGTTTTTACCTGTGAATAGCTGTACCCCAGTTTTTTTGCAAGAGATTCATACGCCTCGTTTAGCTTCGTTCCAAGCCCTAAACGGTGATATGTTTTCTTAATGCCTAGTACAAACATATCTGCACAATCTTTGCTGGTGGCGTTCAGCACGACAAAGCCGACAGTCGCTTCACCATCAAAGCAAGCAAGAAACGGCTTACTTTTTGAATCGTTGATGTATTCATGTGTGCTTTCTGGCATGCCAAACCATTCAGGCAGGTCGTTTAGAACATCTTCTGCTATTCTCTCTTTTTCATTCTCATCGAATATTTCTTTTATCGTAAATTCCACGCCAAGATTTTTCATCAGGTAAAGCTCCTTGTGATATGACAAAGTCGATCCCAGTTTATGCTTTTACATCATTTCTTTTAAAAGCCGGAAGCCAGGTGCATGTTTGCGTCTGTGGCATTTATTGGCTAATTGGTACTTGCATGCTGTCGGATTGAAGAAGCAGAGCACTTGACACCCCATCGTGTTGGACAGGTTTGTGGGCTTAGCTTGGAGCAGGTCTTATTCGCCGGCTGTCTCGGCGAGCCGCGCTTCAAGTTCCATTTGCTCTGCCGCATAATAATGCAGCGCCTGCACCACGAGCTTTATGCCATGTTGGTTTAAATGGACTTTCTTATCATTGGAGTATTCGCTATTAAGAAAACCATGATCATTTTTTAGCCAGCTAGCCACATCCACATAACCAATTCCCTCTTCCTCACAAAAAGCTTCCAGATGCTTGTTGAACAAATTGATGTTCGACTGCTTTAGCAGACCCCCTTCACCGCTTTTGGTAATTGGGGTTACCGACATGGCTGTGATTTTGATGTCAGGGACCGCATCGCGGATGATGTTAATCAACTTGCGGTAGCTTCCGATATCCCGGTCCACATCCCGTCCCGGCTCATCTGCTAGGCCCAGCATGATAAAAACCTTGCCCGGATTCAGTGCGATCAGCCCATCCCTGACCGTGACCGCCCTGCCGCGGTACTGCAGTGCGGGCATATCCTTTGGAATAAAATTCCTGCTAGCCAAGTACACGGTATAGGCACCCGCCGTTAAAAACTGGGCATCACCCAGGACTTCATTGCCTTCCTTACGCAGGTTCAAAATATAATGGCGCAGCTGGTTGCCCACCGAGTCACCGATGAAGACAGCATCATCAAAATATGCCGCCTCCTTTGGCACCGTAACAGCAAGGGTTTCGCATACCGCGCTTTGGCTAATCATTACCACCAACATGATTAACAACAAGTATCTTTTCATCAAAACATAATCCTTTACGCGTAATCTGGCCAGGGCTTTTCTGAATTGTCCTATTTTAGCATGAGTGCCTCCACCGGCTCAAGAGGTTAGTGTAAAGTTGTTGTAGGCGGGAACCTCCCCATACAGGGTGACGCAGCCCGGTCCCCGGGCAGGTTCACCCGCCTCTGCGGGGGCGGGTGAAAAAAGACATGAAAAGGGAATGATTCCTTGGTACATTGTTGTTGCTTAGACTACAACGAAAGGAAACATTCCCCATGGACATGATAGCACATTTGGTGACAGGATTTCTGGAAAATCTTTGTTCTTC
>JAAYFC010000112.1 GCA_012728435.1 Clostridiales bacterium
CGACCGGGACCTGTTGGACACGGTGTGCACGCACATCCTGGCGCTGGAAAAGCAAGGCGCGCGCGTGGTGGCCGGCAACTACAGCACCTACCGGAAGAACAAGCGCAACCAGGATGAGTTGGAACGCGAGCAAAACGAGCGCATCAAAGCGGATATCAAGCGCCTACGCCAGTCCGCGCGGGAAAAAGCTGATTGGAGTGATCGGGTGGAAGCCACTAAAATCGGTCAAGGCGCCTGTGACCGCGGCTTTATCGGGCACAAGGCAGCCAAGGCGATGAAGCGCTCCAAGGCCATTGAAACCCGCATTACCCGGCAGATTAAGGAGCAGGAATCCCTGCTTCAGAATATGGAGCAGACAGCCTCACTGAAGCTGCAGCCACTGCCGCCCATGGGTCCGGTGGTGATGCGCTTTGACAAGGTAAACTTTGGCTATGGGGACAAGCCCTTCATTCAGCAAATGGACCTGGTACTAAAACCCGGGGATCGCCTGGCAGTAACCGGCAACAACGGCAGCGGCAAGACCACCCTGCTCAAGCTGATGAAGGGCGATATCGCGCCCAGCTCCGGCAACATCTGGCAGCCCAGGGGGCTCATCACTTCATATCTTCCACAGACCAGCGCGCACCTGTCCGGAACGCCCAGGGAACTTGTCCTGCAAACCGGGCTCGATCTGACGCTGTTTTTTGCACTGCTGCGCAAGTTTGATTTCGCGCGCGAGCTGTTTGACCGTGATATCCGGGGCTTCTCCCTGGGCCAGCGCAAGAAGGTACTGCTGGCGACTACGCTTGCCCAGCCGGCGCATCTGTACCTGTGGGATGAGCCGCTCAATGACATTGACCCGGAAAGCCGCGAACAGATTGAGGACATGTTGTCCGACACAGGCGCAACCATGGTGTTCATTGAGCATGAGCGCGCCTTTCTGGATAAAATCAAAACCCGGGAAATTACACTCTCCCCCGCATCTTGTGGTTGAAGTATTCGCGAATTTGCCTTATAATTCAATCGGTGCGCCGGAGTGGCGGAATGGCAGACGCAGGGGACTTAAAATCCGGTCAAACTCATTGAAAACACTCATAAAATTACACTGAAAGGCAGTGCTTACAATTGAAAATAATCTCCGTTCTTTTGAGAAAGGAGTTGTTATATTCGCGCCGCAGAGATGCGGCGTATTTTTTTATTTATCAAAACTGACAAATAATACCCAATATTTGTGCCGTCACAATTTGTGATTTCACGAAATAAAAAAAAGGGGGCCACGCAGGATTACTCCCACATGGCCCCATGTAGTTAGGCATCGGCAACTCCCTTCTGCCTGTGTCGTTTAAGAATGTAGTCGGTGCTGATCATTGCAGGATAACCCAATGACATAAAATACCTTTCTACTTCGGCTCTTATACTCATCTCGTAAATCCTTGTCTGCGGCTCCAGATTGTCCCATGGTTCATTCAACATGGGGGTCTGGGCCAGCCGCTCAGCATGAATCGTGATGGCAGCCCAGGCTCTGGACAATTTTGATGCACCCCCTCTCGGACGATTATTTACGAGACTTATCTTCAACCACCGGAACGTCCTCGCCGGATAGTTCTTCCCAACTCCTCATGGCATCTACAATACCGAGCACATAACTGTTTCCCTTATACTTCTGATAAGTGTCAAACAACCTTTCGATATTCTCCATCTCATGAATAGGAATCTATTTGCGTCTCCTGTATTTATAATAAGTCTTTGTGATACTGTCCCTGAGCAACCCCTTGTTGCTTTCGTCTGACAGTCGCATTTTCTCGGCAATCTCATCAATCGCCTTAATTAATGTTTCCATCCCCTCTTCGATACTTTGGTTTTGTCCCGTTATAACCGCATACTCCTTCTACTGTGCTGAGGCATGTGCGCTCTAAGCATTTTCCAGTCGCTCAAAGTTATCCGTCATAAAGGTCTCAATATCAAGAACCTTGAGGGTCTTCCTTGCCCGTCTTATCATCCACTCTCTGATTGGCTTGTAGGTCTTTGTTAGAAAACTAAATATCACCGTCAACCCGCCAAGGAAGCCAGCTACAACAGCCACAGTACCTGGTCTGCCCCCAGTCTTTGTACCAACCAGTGAGTTAGTAAAGACCGTTTCCTGGCACCCGCATTCCTTCATAGGCTTGGCCACATCGTAACACAGGATGCCGAGGCGCTCAAGGGTGCGCGCAGCGCGTTCATGGTGAACCGCAGGTTCGCCACCCTTGAACGGTGAGGAAGCCTGTGTTTTGCTCATCAAGCCGTTAGAAGGATACTCTGCGGGGCCGGTGGACGTCCGCCCAGGCTGCCATGCGGCCTGACCGTA
>JAAYFC010000012.1 GCA_012728435.1 Clostridiales bacterium
GCAACGGCTACATCGAGAGTGGTCAAATCCTGCTGGAAGGCCGGGACATCACCCATTTGAGCTTGCAGGAAATGTACAAGATCCGCGGCAACGACATCTCCATGATTTTCCAGGAGCCCATGACCAGCTTGAACCCACTGTTCACCGTGGAGCGCCAGGTGGCGGAGACCTTCATTATCCACCAGAAGATGAGCAAGAAACAGGCCCTGGAGAAGGTGGTTGAAATCCTGCGGGACGTAAAAATCCCCAACCCGCACATCGTGGCCAAGCAGTACCCGCACCAGTTGTCCGGCGGCATGCGCCAGCGCGTGATGATTGCCATGGCCCTGGCCTGCAAACCCAAGCTGCTGATTGCGGACGAGCCCACCACCGCGTTGGACGTCACCATCCAGGCACAGATTTTGAAACTGATGAACGAGTTGAAGAACGAGCGCAAGACCTCCATCATGTTCATCACCCATGACCTGGGTGTCATCAACCAGATGGCGGATGACGTCGCGGTCATGTACTGCGGCCAGGTGGTAGAGAAGGCGCCTGTGCGCGTGATTTTTGACAAAAAAACCAAGTATTCGCACCCCTATACTGAGGGGCTGATGCTGTCCATCCCACGCCTTGATACCCCCGCCAACGCGAAGCTGGAGGTCATCCCCGGCGCTGTCCCCCATCCCCTGGATTTGCCCAAAGGCTGCAAGTTCGCGCCCCGGTGCAAGTACGCCACCGATAAGTGCAGAGAAGAGGAACCCCAGATGGTGGAAGTATCCAAGAACCAAGAGATCCGTTGTTTCTATCCCGAGAAGGAGAAGCGCCATGGCTGAGAATCCCATTCTGTTTAAAATTACCAACTTAAAGCAGTATTTCCCACTCAAGAGCAAGGGAATGTACGTCAAAGCCAATGACGGCATCACCGTGAACATCTATGAGGGGGAAACCCTGGGCCTGGTAGGCGAATCCGGCTGCGGCAAGTCCACCATGGGGCGCACGCTGCTCAAGCTGTATAACGCCACAGATGGCAAGATTATGTACAACGGGCGCACGCTGCTGCAGGTCGCCCCGCAGTACGCCTTTACCACCATCAAAAACCTGAAAGCTGCCAAGGCCAAGATGCTCCGGCTGCAGGATGAACACGGGCGCAAGGAAGCCCAGATCAAGCAAAAAGGCTGGCTGGAAGCTGACGCGCCTGAAACCGAAGAGCGCTTCAAGGCACTGGCTGAGCTTGCTGAAGCAAAAAAGCTGGCCTTTGACGCCACCTTTGACATCACCAGCATCATCGGCGGCCTGGTCGTCCTGGACGACTTGGACCCGGTGATCGCGGTCTACCAGGAATTGCTGGATGTGGCGCGCGAGCATAAAAAGCTTTACGTCAAGCGCAAGAACAACAAGGTGGACCTGGAGGACATTCGCTACCGCAACGCGCACAAGCCGTCCGCCAGCCGCGAGAACAAGATTAAGACCTTGGAAGCAGATCGCGAAGTCATCGTCAAGCAGATGCTTGAAAAGGATGAGCAGTTGCGCGCCATCGTGATGAAGATTGAGCAAATGCGCGAGCCCTATCTGAATGACCCGCTCTTCCTGGAGTATGACGCGGACCGCGAAGGCGCGGTTGACCTGGCCCGTCTCACCTACAACGAGATGCGTGATTTGCGAGTGGACATGCAGCTGATCTTCCAGGATCCCTACTCCTCTCTGGACTCCCGCATGACAGTGGGCCAGATTATTGGCGAAGGCATGCTGGCGCATAAGCAGTTTAAGCGCAACGATGACCGGATGAAGGAGCGGGTGCTGGAGGTCATGGAAGACTGCGGTCTGGCCCCTTATTTCCTGCACCGCTACCCCCACCAGTTCTCCGGCGGGCAGCGGCAGCGCATCGGCATCGCCCGTGCGCTCTCCCTCTCCCCCAAGTTTATTGTGTGCGATGAGGCGGTTTCGGCGCTGGACGTGTCCATTCAGTCCCAGATTATCAACCTGCTGCAAACCTTAAAGGACAGGGACCACCTGACTTACCTGTTCATCACCCATGACCTGGCGGTGGTGAAGTACATCTCCGACCGCATCGCGGTCATGTACCTGGGTGTGATCGTGGAATTGGCAAATACCGAGGACATCTTTGCCTGCCCCATGCACCCCTATACCGAGGCGCTGCTGTCAGCCATCCCCACAGCGGACGAAAACGTGGCCCGCGAGCTGGTGATTTTGGAAGGGGACATCCCCTCCCCCGTCAACCCGCCGCCGGGATGCAAATTCCACACCCGCTGCAAATACGCCACGGACATCTGCATGCACGTGGTGCCGGAACTGGTCGAAGTGGTACCCGGGCATCTGGTGGCCTGTCACCACCGCCTGGCCAGCACCTGCGAGACAAAATTTATCGAAAGCCAGGCCGAGCAGGCTGAGGGCAGCATTCAATGATGTTTCGCCGCCGCGTTGAACAGGCCTTGAACCTGGTCAAAGAGCGAAGACAACAGCGGGATGCCGCCAGCGGAGAGGATAACCTGGACATCTACCTGGAAAAGGGAGACAAGAAGGCCATGTTGATATCCGCCTTCCTTGTGTTCATCCCCGCTGCGCTCATCGTCATCGGCATCATGGTGCTGGTCATGTGGCTCTTCTTCATACGATAAGCGATTCACTTAATTGAGTTTAAAAAACCTGCCATGTATCCACATTGGCAGGTCAGACTGAAGACAAAGTCCCGGCTCCGAGCGGCTGGGATTTTGACTTTTATTTGGTGAATAGTGAGTAAATTCAAGGGAATTTGGGGGTTATATGGTATAATAAGGCATGAAACAAAGGGGTGTTGTTCCTTATGATGA
>JAAYFC010000113.1 GCA_012728435.1 Clostridiales bacterium
CAGGCGCTCACACAGGTTGAAGGTGTAGCCGCCCATCTCGTAGATGTTGTTGTAAAACAGCACTTCTGAAAGCGCGCTGCATTCCTCAAAAGCGCGCACGCCCAGGTAATGGATGCTGCCATAGCAATCCACACGCTCCAGCCTCTTGCAACTAAGGAAGGCGCTGTCGCCAATCACTTGGACTGTCTCTGGGATGACGATATGCTTCAGGCTGATATTGTCCTGTGTTCCCTCCAGCACGCTGAAGACCGTGAGGTTGGAGAAGGCATTAAAGGCAATCTCGCGCACGGTTACGCCATCAATCTGGCTGGGGATGACAACGGTTTCTGAGGCGCCGATATATCTGTTAATGGTGCCGGTTTCCGCGTTAAAATCAAACTCGCCCTTTGCGTTGGGGACAAAGCTGTCCGGCATGGGCGTGTGTGCCTTTACCTCGCTCTCCCGCAGCAAGTCCTCATAAATCTCCATACCAAGCGCGCTATGCAGCGCAGCAATCTGCTCGTCATTGGCTGTATCCGCTACCCGGATCAATTCCGGCTTTATACCCAGGCTGCTAACAACCTGTGTCCCGGCTGGCAGAACGACGCTGCCCAGCGCGTCGCAGCCCTCAAACAGCTGTGAACCTAAAAGGATGCTCTCCCCCTCAAAGACGATGCGCTGAAGGCTGGTACAACCCGCGAAGGCCCTGTCTCCTATGCGCTGGACGCTGTCAGGGATGCTGATCTGCGTTAAATGAGTACAGCCAGCGAAGGCTTCCTCCTCAATCACCTCTACGCTGTCAAACAGGTCGATGCGCTCAAGCGCGCTGTTTGCGAAGGCCCGCTTGCCAATGAGCACAAATTGATCGTTATGCGGCACAAAAAACTCTTTAAGACTGCTGCCTTCAAAGATACCCTCTGCGATTCCCTTGACAGGCAGCAGCCCGCTGGCATCTTTTTTCCAGAAGTTGTAATACATGTGCAGCGCTTCTACCTGGTCAGCCGAGCTGATGACCAGCTGGGTCTCCTCATCAAACTGCATTGTGGTTTTACGCAAGAAAGGCGGAGCGGCGGGGTTGTTCGCGCGCCACACCTTGAACTGTTCCTGCGGGATACCCGCTTGCACAAAGGCGTCTGTGAAAGCCTGCGCCTGTACTTTACTTGCGTTCCAGGGAAGATCAATATCATTAATTTTCGGACAGTCCAGGAAAGCGTCTTTTGCAATGCTTGGCGGGCTATCCCCTTCAAAGACGATGTAATTTAAGACACTGCAGCCAAAGAAGGCGCGGCTCCCTATCTTTGACAGCGTGCTTGGCAGATAGACATCTTCCAGGTTCCAACAGGCTTCAAAGACGCTGTCCTCAATGCTGCTCATGCCTTCGGGCAAAGTGATTTCGGTAAATTTCGCGCTCTGAAAGGCACCTTTACCAATCTCTCGCAGGGAATTTGGAAAGTTTATTTCCTCAATGAGGGAACCAAGAAAGGCTTGCTCGCCGATGCGCTCTAAAGTACCAGGCAAACGGACTACAGCCAGCGGCACAGCGAAGAAGGCGCTGTGGCCAATCTCCCGGATTCCCTCCTCCAGTGTCAGGACTCGCGCCCATTTATGCGCGAAGAAGGCCCGGTCTTTTATTCCAGTGACTTTTTGGCCATTCATCGTTCCTGGTATGGTCAGTTTGGCGCTATATCCTTCATAGCCCGTGATCAGGCCGCTTTCGCTGTCAAAATCAAAGACGGGTTCTGTATAGCTTAGCTGGCCTCTTTCTCCTGCTGTAACGCGGCTGCCCAGCAGTTGCTCATAATCGGCCATGGCGCTTTCGGGCACGGTATACACGCGCTCTTCCGGCCCGATTTCAAAGACTTCTTTGCCAAGAAAGGGGACATCTCCCAGGAAAGTAACATCCTTTAATGAATCACAGGCAGAAAACGCGTTGCTGCCAATAAATACCAAGTTGGCTGGCAGGACAATGCGTTCCAATTTTTGACAGAGGAAAAATGCAAAACCATCAACGCTTTGGATACTGGAGGACAGGGTGACGCTTTCCAACTCATCACAGGCATAAAACGCGCTGTCCATAATGTGCGTTACGCCCTCTGGAATCACGACCTCTTTAATAGATTTATTATGGCCAAACACATTCTTGTCAATCGCGCGCAGGGGAATACCGTTGATGACAGCAGGAATCTCCACCTTCGCCGTTTGGCCGTGATAAGCGGTCAGCATCCCTGTTTCCGCGTCAACGATAAACTCTTCCTGTGCTTGTGCCACAAGCAGGCACAGCACAAACAAACAGACCAGTTTGATCAATACGCATCTCTTCATAGGATGGTTCCTTTCCAACGAGTCGTTGTGGTTCAAAGGATATCTGTTCAATTTCTAATAAAATCATACCATGTACGCTGGTGATAGTAAACTGATGGCAGACCGGGGCGCTCTTTTTGGGCAAAAAAAAGCGCCCAGTTTTGAGCGCTTCTGTTTTCCTTGTGTGATTAAATGTCTTCAGGTTTCTCCGTTTCATCCGTTTCATCCGCTTTGTGGCGTTCCGCCCTGCGGCTGCGGCGTTCCGTTTCCACCGCTGTATCGTCCTCGGTGCTTTGGGTTTCACGGGTTAAGCGGAAGGTTCCGTCCTCATCAACGGTGATGGGGGTTTGTTCCTCATCAGCCTTGACAGGTTTTTCCGCATCTTCATCTGTTTGCAGGTATTTCTTGTGCGGGGGTTCTTCGTCTAATTCTACCTTGGAGGAAACGATGTCGCTTTCTTCCTCCACCAAGGTTTCAACAGCCCGCGTGTCCTCATCTGGTTCCGCTGTGTAATCCCGCGCGCCACCGGCCAATTCAAAGGTGTCAAATGCGGCATTGCTCTTGGCACGGGCGTTTGCACGGGCAATTGCGCTGATACCCAGCAGGATGACCGCCAGCCCAAACAGCGCGCCCAAAGCCAATGTCAGCATGAACAGGATGTCCTTGGTCTGTCCGCCGGAGGCAGTATAATCCGCCGGGATGGGGGAATGGGTAACGGCAGGCGGTATGGTGACAATAATCTCATGCGTGGGTGCCGCGGTTGGCGCTGCATAGCTGATGGTCAGGGCGTTGGAATCAAACTCCACCCTGTTGTCCATGGAGTCCAAGGCGCTTGCGGTAAACTGGTATTTACCGGATTGGGACAGGGCAAAAACCCTTGATACCACCATGCTCTGGCCGGGTGCCAGTTCCTTGATGGTATAGATGTCTGTGTTCGCGTGCTTGATGCGAATGTTCTTCGCGGGGGTATTGCTGTCGTTTGTGACCGTTAAATTGAAGGTAATCTCACCCGGCATCGCGTGGATGGTCTCGCTGCTTGCGGTCAGCATGAGGTTCAGCCGCAGCATCTGCCCCTCCGCGTAGGCGGACAGCTTTAACTCCGGCACTTTTTCAGTTTGGGTGGTACCGGTGTTGTCCTCCAGTTTAAGGGAGAAGGCATAGGTGGAGGATTGGTTGAGGGTGACTTCTTTGGTCAGCTCCTTGGTCTGCCCAGCGTCAATCTGGACATTGGTGAAGACTTCACCCAAGACAGGATCCGTCACTGTTATATTGGAATAGCTGATATTTCCGGCGTTTTTGATGGTCAGGGTGAGGGTGGCGGTTTCACCGATGCTCAGCTGGTTTTTGTCGCTCGTCAGCGTGTACTGAAGACCAGGCTTGGCTAAGGGGATGTCCACGGCTTCAATCGTCAGCTGTTGGGTTTTGCGGTCGCCTTCCTTGCGGTAGGTGACCAGCGCCGAGCTGCTGATATCTGCGGTTACGTTGTTTTTGGTAAAAGTAATTTTCTCGCTCGTGCCCGGGTCCAGACTTTTAACGGTCTGCGTGCGGGTGGAAAGCAGGCGGTTCTCGCGGATGGTGATGTTGTTTAACTTCACGTTGCCTTGGTTGACAAGCTCATAAATGACGGTCACTTCTTTGCCGCGGCGCACCACTTCCGGCGTGATGGTGCGGGTGACCCGCAAATCCACCTTCTCACCGGTAAACTTAATCTGCGCGGTGGCAGGCAGGTTCTTCTCAATCAGGTTGCCGCTGGCGTCCTGGGCGCTGTAGCGC
The DNA here is from genome assembly GCA_012728435.1 of Clostridiales bacterium. GTDB lineage: Bacteria > Bacillota > Clostridia > Christensenellales > Aristaeellaceae > UBA6115. The sequence goes on from JAAYFC010000113.1 coordinate 4,054, forward strand.
AAGGTGTAGACCAGCTTTTCGTCATCCAGCTGGCTTTGCTTGACCTCATACTGGCCAGACCACAGGTAGTTCTCGCCGGAGGGCAGGCTTAAGAGGCTGCCGCCGTCAGAAAACGCGGTCACCAGCTTGCCGTCCGGGTCATACAGGGACATGGGGGTATTCAGGTCGCTTGTCCCAGCATTGGATACCCTGGCGGACACGGTGACCGTGCCTGGTTTTGTCAGGCTGGCGGGCTCCACACTGAGGGTGAAGGTTAACCCGTCATCCGCCGCCTGGGCGAAGGCGGAGAGCCCTGGGATGAGCATTGAAAGGACCAGCAAGCTGATCAATAAAAAGCGGTGTAGCGGGATCTTGTGTGGTTTCATCACACCCGTCCTCCTTCCGGCGCGCACAAGGCGCGCTTTGGCTGGAATGTCTAGTCTGGTATATTTTACTGCACAGGATGCAAAGTGTCAAGCAACACAAGGAGATACAGCGTTTTTTGCACCCAAGATGCATCATTTTCTAACTTTGAACCAATACTTGGCCTGTGATATAATTGCACTGAACCATCAGAAAGGGGATAGCCTATCAACAGATTGTTCAAGGGACCGCCAGTGATTGAGCGGTCACAGCCAGAGGAGGAAGAGCAGGAGGTGCAGGACAGGCGCTCCCGCTTGTTCAAAAAACGCACACGCAAGCCCAGCTTTGTGCTGGCGGTTGTCATCAACTGCGTCCGGCTAATGGCGCTGCTGATTCTTGTCATCGGCCTGTCCGGTATCGGCGCGGTTGCCGGGATTGCCAAGACCTATGTGGATACCGCGCCTGTGCTGGATATCACAAAGATCGACGACCAGGCGCAGACCTCGTTTTTTTATGACCGGGACAACAACCTGATTACCGATTACAAAGGCACGGAGAACCGCATCATGGTGTCCATTAACACCATGCCGCACATCCTGCGCGATGCCTTTATCGCCGCGGAGGACGTCCGTTTCTATGCCCACAGCGGGGTGGACGTCAAGCGCATTGTGGGCGCTTTTGTCACCAACTTCATCTCCGGCTCCCAGCAGGGCGGGTCCACCATCACCCAGCAGCTGATTAAAAACACCCTGCTTTCCAACGAGCAAAGCTATAAAAGGAAGATTCAGGAAGCCTACCTGGCCATGCAGCTGGAAGCCAGCTACACCAAGGAAGAGATCCTGGAGTCCTACCTCAACACCATCTACCTGGGTGAAAACTACTATGGCGTCAAGGTGGCGGCCATGGGCTATTTTGGTAAAGAGCTCAATGAGCTCACCCTGCGTGAATGCGCCATGCTGGCGGGACTGACCACCAACCCCTATTATTACAACGCCAGGCGTAACCTGTATACGCGTACCTCAGATGCCATTGACTATATCGCACGGACCAACAACCGCACGGACTATGTGCTGCGTGTGATGTACGAGCACCAGATGATTACCCAAAAGGACTTCACCGACGCGCAAAACCCGGCAACAGCCAATGTGCTCAGGGAGGACCCGGAGTCCAGGGAGCTTTACCCCTATGTGCATTATTTGGAGTATGCCGTGCGCGACACGGTGCAGGTGCTGCTGAAACTCAGAAAACTGGAAAACACCTCCCAAAACCGCGCCAAGATGGAGCGGGAACTGCGCACTGGCGGCTACAAAGTCTATCTGGCGCTGGACACCATGATGCAGACCACGCTGGAGGATACGCTCTACAATTACAAAGACTATCCCAAGCTGCGTGATCCGGGTACGGAAACATTCCGCTCCCGCAACGCGGACGGCACCTTTACCGACATCATTCAGCCTCAGGCCGCCGCCGCTATCATCGACTACCGGACGGGCGAGCTGAAGGCCATCGTTGGCAGCAGGACGCAGCCCACCACCCGCAAAACCTTAAACCGCGCAGTGGATATGAACATGCCGGTTGGCTCCTCCATCAAGCCCATCGGTGTGTATGCCCCTGCCATTGACATGGGCGCAGGTGCGGGCTCCATAGCCTACAATATGCCGCTGCCCATCCCGGGCTGGAAAGGCAATGACGGCAACGACACCTGGCCCAAGAATTACGGCGGCAGCAACTATCGCGGCCCGGAGACCTTCCGTACCGCGGTGGTCCAGTCGGATAACACGGCCGCTGCATCGGTGCTGATGAACTATGTGGGTGTTGAACGCTCTGTGGATTACATGCGCCGACTGGGCATCGCGGACAGCCACATCAACCCGACGCCTTTTGGTGTCTCCCTTGGCTCCTCGGGCATCACACCCTTTGAGATGGCGGTCGCCTTTGGGGTCCTGGCGAACGGCGGTGTCTACCAGCAGCCCATCAGCATCCTGGGAATTGTGGACCGCGACGGCAAAGTTCTCTACGATGCCCACGCCAACCAGGAGCGCCGTCAGGTGTTCAAACCCTCCACTGCCTGGCTGATGGTGGATATCATGAAGGAAGTGGTGTCCCGGGGGACGGGGCGCGCAGCGCGCATCACCGGCCAGACTGTGGCTGGCAAGACAGGTACCAACTCCGAGCAAAAAGGCGTCTTTTTCGCCGGGATGACCGGCTGGTACTCCGGCGCTGTCTGGATTGGACATGACAACTACAAGGCTCTCTCCAGCCGTACCACAGGCGGCAACTCGGCAGCCAAATTATGGCAAACCTTTATGGAACGCATCCACAAGCAAAAGAACCTGGAAAACAAGGACATTATGCAGGGCGGCGCCGATAGCTACGGCTTGGTCAAGGTGACCACCTGCGGCGTGTCCGGTCAGCTGGCGACGGATGCCTGCCGCCATGACGCGATGGGTTATAAAACTGTGACTGACTACTTCCCAAAAGATGCTGTCCCCCAGGTCCAGTGCCAGATGCACCACCAGATGACGGTCTGCACTGCCAGCAACCAAATCTCGGGCCCCTATTGCCCGCAAGAGCTGCTCTCCACGCGAGGTGTGATGGTGCTGCCGTTGGGACACCCCTTGGAGATTTTCGCCGGCTCCCGCTATTCCAATGTGTTGTCTGACTACCTGGGCAATTACGCCACCATCCGCTTTACCAACAACCAAAACGCCAACGCGGCGCTCCTGTCTGCGCAGACCTGCTCCATCCACCAGCAACCCGGGGACGCCCAGCATACCCTGGTCACCAACACCCTGCTGCCAGACGCGCAAAACCTGATTGTTCAGGCTTCCAACCAATTGGCTGGCCTGCAGGCGGGGAGTGCGGAGTATGAGTATTTGCTCAACGCGATTAACAACTTAAACGCAGTCATCACCAGCAATCCAAGTCTGGAAACCCTGGCAGGCGCCATGGGGCAGTTGACCCAGGCGATGGCGGCTGTGCAGTGATACTGAACGCATTCATGAACGCTTCCATGAGCCGGTCCTTTTTTGCCTCCGCGCTATCTCATTCAGTCAAGGTTGCACCGCGGCTACGCCTCCTTCACCCGATTTAGCGGAGACAATAAATTCTACGCCTCCTGTTCGCCTTCCTTCACGTGTTTCGTATTGGAACTTACTTGCAGTATGTGATTTGCCTTTTTGGGCAAGTCATGGCACCATCAACAGGCTGTTCCTTTTAAAGAAGGAGCAGCCAAACATTTTACAAGCGCAGGTACACATGAGTCGATTCAAACGTGTTTTCATCGGTGACAAAGCCTTTTACAAGGGTGTGCTCGCCATTATGATTCCGGTGGTCATCCAAAACAGCGTGACCAATTTTGTCAACCTGTTGGATAACATCATGGTCGGTCAGCTGGGAACGGGACAGATGTCCGGTGTGGCCATCGCCAACCAGCTGATCTTCGTGTTTAATCTATGCATTTTTGGCGGGTTGTCAGGGCCTGGCATTTTCGGCGCGCAGTTTTATGGCGCGGGGGATATGGACGGGTTGCGTAACACCTTCCGCATCAAGGTATGGATCTCGGTCACCCTGTCCTTCCTGGCGATTGGCGTGCTAATGATCTGGCAAAACCCGCTGATCCTTCTGTTCTTGCAGGGGGAGGGTAGCCAGACGGTGGCGGAGGAGATGCTGACGTACGCGCGCGAATACCTGTGGTACATGCTTCCTGGCCTTTTGCCATTTGGTATGGCGATGAGCTATGGCACCACCATCCGCGAGACGGGCGACAGCCTGCTGCCCATGAAATCCGGCATTGCAGCGGTATTGACGAACCTGCTTGGCAACTGGCTGCTGATTTTTGGCAACCTCGGCTTCCCGGAGATGGGGGTGAAGGGTGCTGCCATCGCAACGGTCATTTCGCGTTTCGTGGATATGAGCATCCTGGTGTACGCCGCGCACCGGGCGGTTCGCTTCTCTTTCTTTAAAAAAATCTATCAAACAATACGCATTCCGCGAAAGCTCATGACCCGGGTCTTTCAGAAAAGCTTCCCGCTGCTGATTAATGAGTTGCTCTGGTCGCTGGGCATGGTGGCCCTGACCCAGTCCTATTCCATCCGCGGGCTGTTGGTGCTTGCCGGTTTAAACATCTCCTCCACCGTCACCAACCTCTTCAATGTCTTCTACTACGGGGTTGGGACAGCAGTCGCGGTGCTGATTGGCCATTCCCTGGGCTCCGGTAACCTTAAAAAGGCGCGCGCAGATGCCTGGAAACTCAATTTCCTGGGCTTTGTGATGTCGATGGGCATTGGCGGCATTTTATCAGCCCTGTCCGGTCTGTTCCCCAATTTCTACAATGTGGAGCAGGAGTCGCGCAACCTGGCGGCGGCCTTTATCCTCATTACAGCGGGGCTCATGCCCTTCCATTCCCTGGCGCACAGCGCTTATTTTACGCTGCGTTCCGGCGGTTCCACCTTCATCACCTTCCTGTTTGACAGCGCCTTCACCTGGATCTTTTTGATTCCCTTTACCAGGGCGCTGGCGACAATGACACAGCTTCCCATCGTGTCCTTGTTTTTGCTGTCCCAGGCCTCTGTCATCCTCAAGTGTGTGATTGGCTTAATCCTGGTGTATTCCGGCCGGTGGCAAAAAAACATCGTTCAAACGGCAGACGCTTGAAGGATGCTTCAAGTGATGGTATGATTGAAAACAACAAACCAAAATCAGGAGGATGTTTCGATGTTAAACTTTGATATGTACATGCCGGCGCGCATAGTGTTTGGCGCTGATACTGAAAAGAAAATCGGCGAGCTCATCAAGCCGTACACCAAGAAGGTGCTGCTGCACTATGGTGGCGGCAGCATCAAGCGCACTGGCCTGTATGATACCGTTGTAAAATCTCTTTCAGACAACAACATTGACTTTGTGGAACTGGGCGGTGTGGTGCCCAACCCGCGCCTATCCCTTGTGCACGAAGGCATCAAGCTGTGCAGGGATGAAAACGTGGACTTAATCCTCGCAGTGGGCGGCGGCAGCGCGATTGACTCCGCCAAGGCCATCGCCATGGGCGTATATTACGATGGCGATGTCTGGGATATGTATGAAAAGAGGCTGCCGATTAACAAGGCGCTGCCTGTTGCCATCATTCTGACCATCCCGGCTGCCGGCAGTGAGTCCAGCGGCGACACGGTGATTTCCAATGAGGAGACCGGCCGCAAGTATGGCTATGGCAGCCCGCACCTGCGCCCGTTGATTAGCGTCATGAACCCGGAACTGTTCTTTACCCTGCCCAAGAACCAGATTGCCAATGGCGTTGCGGACATGATGAGCCACATCTTCGAGCGCTATTTTACGAACACCGTCAACGTGGATTTAACCGATGGCCTGTGCGAGACCACCCTGCGCACCATCATCTCCAACGCGCCCAAACTGCTTGAAAACCCAGAGGATTACAACGCCTGGGCAGAGATCGGCTTTGCCGGTACCGTCGCGCACAACGGCCTGTTGGGCATGGGGCGTGAGCAGGACTGGGCCTGCCACAACATGGAGCATGAGCTCTCCGCCGCCTATGACGTCGCCCATGGCGCAGGCTTGGCTGTTTTAACCCCAGCCTGGATGAAGTATGTGTACAAGGACAATATTGAAATGTTTGCGCAGTTTGCAATCAACGTGATGGGTGTCTCCAAGGGGTTGAGGGACAAGGAAGCCCTGGTAAACGAGGCCATCGCGCGCTTGCAGGAGTTCTACCGCCGCATGGGTCTGCCGCAAACCCTGGAAGAGCTGGGTATTGATGACAGCCGCCTGGAGGAAATGGCGCAGAAATGCACCGGCTTTTACTACAAGCAGGAGGGCAAAATCGGCGGCTTGAAGAAGCTGGACTGGCAAGATGTGCTAAAGATTTACAAGCTTGCCCAATAAAACAGGACATTTTTCTCCCAGTTGTCTCAGGGAGATTTAATACGTCCGCGGGGGCATGACTGCTCCTGCGGATGGTGTCATTATGCCTGTGCGCGTCATATCAAAATCGGCAGCAAAACATTGGACACCTTGCCCGGCTTTACACAGAAGCTGGGGGTGAGGCGTCCTTTCACCATTGCCGTTCAAAAACGTATCAGGCGGACGGTATCCGCGATAAGTAGTTAACCAGCTCCCTGTTTTTTGACCTGGGTGAGCTTTATACGATTTTTTCCTTAGATGGTATTTTTTGTTTCAGGCATCATTCTCGCGCAGCAGCATGGTCCTGACCAGTTCCTGCGTTTGATCAAGGAAAGCGGAGACATCCAATTCTGGGTTGTCCAGCGTAGTTTGCAGCAGCAGGCCGTCAGCGATGACCAGCAGCAGCCAGCTTAGGTAGCGGTCCTCCATCCGGGTGGTCCGCTCAGCCAGCTTGTTGCCAATCAGCCTGGCAAAATCTTGATACCTGCGCAGCAGCTCCTGCTTTACCTGCTCGTTTCCTGACATCGCGTCGCAGAAAAATTGCAGCCGCAGGGTGGATGCCTCGATGTCCCGCTGGATAATGTAACGCACCATGCGCGGCAGGGAGGTGTCCTTTTGCGGGTTCTCGCTCCAGACAATCAGGTCATCCCACTGCTTTTTCAGGTGCTTATCCATCAGCGCGAAGAGGATGTCCTCCTTGGCCTTGAAGTAATAATAGATTGTGCCCTTGGAGATGCCCGCTTCGCGCGCGATATCGGCCAGTGAAATATCCCGAAGCAGCCGCCCGTTTAGCAGCTGCTCTGTTGCGGTTAGGATCAGTTCCTCGGTGTTTTCCTTGCGTGGCGCGGCCATGTTATGTCCTTTCAGTCAGCTTTCATCCTGCTGCGTTTGTTGCCCATAATACCCTTTTGCTTGGCGTAGAGCGGTGCCAATTTGTCATTAACCTGCAAGAAGATGTTCTGGTAGATGTCCCGGTAGATTTTGTGCTCCTGCATATTGGGCTCAAACACATCCTGCCGATGCACCATATGTTGTATGCCATCCTTCAGGCTTTTAAACACGCCAAGGCCTACGAAGGCAGCCATGGCGCTGCCGATGCCCGATACCTCATGGGTCTGGGTGCGCACGGCAGGGATGCCAAACATGTTAGCGGTAATCTGGCAAATCTCATCACTTTGGGAGCCGCCGCCGCCCAGCCGCAGCTCCTCCACCTTCACATCCGCGCGCTTTTCCATGGTATTCAGCCCGCTCATCAGCGCGAAATTGATGCCCTCGATGATGGAGCGATAGATGTGGATGCGGGTATGGATATCGGAAAACCCAATGACAGACCCACGGGCGTTAGGCATGGTCAGATTGGGGGTGAAGTAGGGTTGAAAAACCAGGCCATCACAGCCAGGGGGGATTTCCTTGAGCCGCTCGTTGAGCAACTGGTCGGCACTGATGCCCATCTGCTGCGCTTGGGCAAGCTCCTTGGATGCAAACTCTTTTTTAAACCAGTTGAGCAGCCAATACCCCCGGAAAATTTCCACTTCCGGGCTGCTGGCGCCCGGCAGCATGGAGGCGTAGGCCGGCACAAACCGCTCCGGCTCCACGTAGCGGCCAATGGTAAAGGTGACGGTGGAGGTTGTGCCTAAGCTAAGGGCTGCGGTGCTAGGGTCAATGCAGCCCAGGCCAATGGTCTCACAAGCCTTGTCAGCGCCGGAGGCATACAGGGGCAGGCCCGGGGACAGGCCGGTTGCCTGCGCCGCCTCTTGTGTGATATGCCCCAGCTGCTGTCCCGCTTCCACAGTATCTACCAATTTTTCTTTTTCAATGTCAAACAGGAAGCGGGTGAGGCTGCCCCTGGCCATCCACTGGCGGTTGCGGTGGTCAAAGGGCACGTAGCCCACCTGGGCGGAGACGCTGTCCTTCATTTCTCCTGTTAAGCGGTAGATTAAGTATCCGCTTAACAGCAGGAACTTATAGGTCTTTTCCCATAAATCAGGCTCGTTTTCCTTCACCCAGTTCACGGGCGAGACCTTCCATTGCTCAATCACCGCCTGCTCCATATTAACCGCGCGAAACAGCATCCGGTTGATGGCGGAGATTTCCGGCATACCGGAGGCTTTGCGCCTGTCCAGCCACAAAAAGGCAGGGCGCAGGGGTTTCATCTTCTGGTCCACCAAAACCGTTGTTGCGCGGATTGTGGTCAGAGAAACTGCTGCAATTCGCTTCCACAGGCTGTTGTCAACAGCCTCCCGCGCCGCCTTGCAGACTGTACAGATGGCGTCAAAATAGAAGTCGGCGTGCCGCTCCGCCCAGTCCGCTTGAAGCGAGAAATAGGCAGGTTCATGCTTAATCTGCTCTTTGTGCAGGATTTTTCCCCTGCGGCTGATGATCAGCGCGCGGGTGGACTGGGTGCCTACATCCAGGGTTAAAACAACACGCTCAGGCATGATTTGTCTCCTATTGGTCGCTCAGCGGCTGATCTAAGGCAATTACCTGCTCCTCTGGCAGATCCAGCCCCAGTGTACCACCTGGGTTCATCATATTGGTGGGATCAAAGTGCTGTTTAAGGGCTTTGATGATGTTATAGGCGTTCTCCCCAAGGCTACCCTTGAGCCAGGGCGCGAACATCTTGCCAATGCCGTGGTGGTGGGAAAGCGCTGCGCCGCTTTTCTGAATGGCGTCCAGGATGGTGCGGTGATAGCGGAAAAACTCCTCATGGTCATGCATTTTGGTGATGAAGATGAAATAGAGGTTGGCACCTTGGGGATAGCAGTGGGACATATGCGTGGTGACAATGGTGTTGGGCAGCCGGTGACAGACTTCGCGCACCTGCTCGTGCACTGCCAGCATGTTGGACCAGTTGACGGTGCATTCCAGGGTGTCGGTGACCACGCCAAAGTCCATCATAGTATCCCGCAAATAGGGATCTGTGAAACGGCCCTTCTCCCAGCTCCGTGTGACAAAACTGGTCAGGCTCATGCCGCCATGGCGCTTGGCGATCTTCCTGATATTCTTCGCTACATTGCGGGAGAAGCCTTTCTCACCGTCAGTGAAACCTAAGAACAGGCAGCGCTCCATATCCTTATACCCGCGGATGTCCAGCAGCCCATGAAGCGGCGTGTCATCCACATTGTACAGATGCAGCATCAGGCTAGTCTCCTCCGGGTCTGACAGGCGGAAGACGGACGCGTTGCCGGCTTCACACTGCATCATCTCGCGCGCGGCATCCCGCGCGTCTGCCCAGTTTTTAAAGATGAAGGAGAAGCGCTTGCGGTTTTGCGGCATATACCGGAAAGCTTTTAATGTAACTTCCGTCAGCACGCCATAGCAGCCCTCAGATCCCATCATCAGCTGGTTCAGGTTTGGGCCAGTGGCCTCCCGGGGGTAGGGGCTGGTCTTCAGGTCGCCCACAGGGGTGGCGTAGCGCTGGTAAAGCACCATGTCAGTGATGCAGCCGTAATAGGTGCTGTTTTGTCCTGCGCCCCTGGTGACCACCCACCCACCTACACAGCTGTACTCAAAGGATTGCGGGAAGTGCCCACAGGTGTAACGGCGCTTGGCGCCAAAGCGCTCCGGCGCCTCGTTTAAAGCCTCCTCCAGGTCAGGGCCAGAGATGCCGGCCTGCACTGTGATGGTCTGGTCAATCTCGTTGAATGACAGCACCTTGGTGAAGCGCTTGCGCATGTCCAGTGTGATGCCGCCCAAGGTAGGATAGAGTACACTGAAGTTCGCAACTTTGCCCAGGGTGATGAGGAATGGGCAAGCCACCGGGACTCCGCTACAATGGATGTTGCATAGACATTTACAAGCGGGAAGTGCTGGCGATCGAACCGATGCTGGAAGAATCGAGGGAAAGCTACAAACAGTTGTTTGAGAAGCTGAAGGAGCGTGGGTTGACCAAACCATCCCTGATCGTCTCAGATGCGCACAAAGGCTTGGTGGCAG
>JAAYFC010000114.1 GCA_012728435.1 Clostridiales bacterium
AGCTGCGCTTTGTCCCGTTTTCTGTACATCAGACACCCCAAACACGTTATTTTGACCGGTTTTCTATGCGCTCAGTATACCATAAAACAAGCGGTTTATCCAGTGTTTTCAACGTGTTGCGGGTTTTTCAGCAAGCCCTAATCAGCCTGCTTTCTGCCGCTGGCGGCAGCCATTTGCCCTTTATATATACAGCTTTTTAGTATGATGAAGAAACTATTTGTTGTTCTGGTTGTCCTGGTTCTGCTGCTGCCAAGCGAGGTTTATCTAAGTGATGTTATCGGCAAAAAAGCAGCCTTGCCGTTTTGTCAGCTGGATTTCCTGCTGGATAATCAGCGCCTCAATCAATTGCTGGTGACTGGCTGGGGCTGCTTGCATGGCGCCATCCTTGACACCGGCAGCCCGCAGGTGGTGAAAGGCCGGAACGGCTATTTGTTCTTTACACCCGCTTTGGACAGTGTGTTGGGGGCGCGGCGCATGGAGCAGCATGAGTTGGACGCCTTAGCAGACAGGCTGGCCGGCATCTCAGAGCGGCTAAAACGGCAAGGCACGCGTTTTGTGCTTTTGATTGCGCCAGACAAAAGCGGGGTGTATCCACAGTATTTGCCGTGGTATATAAGCCCGGCTGCCTCCTACAACACGGACAGGTCACAGCTCATCTCCCTGCTGAAACAAAGAGACGTATTGGCGCCGGATTTGCAGGCGATGTTATCCGCACAAGAGACAAAAACATATCTCAAAACGGACACCCATTGGAATGCCTATGGCGCCAACCTGGCCTTCCAGACCCTGATGAAGAGCGCGGGTTTCACGGATTCATACGGTTTTTTGCCCGCTGATTTTAACCTGCCAAAGCCCGCCCCGGGTGACCTTGTGCCACTGTTTTTGCCGGGTATTGAAGACCCCCAAACAGATTTTCTGCCGCCCCTGCATCGCAGCTATCGCACCGCAGCCCCTATGCGAAGCCTGGACGATATGACCATCCGCACCATGTCGGATGCCGCCGGCCCCAGCATCTATGTCGCGCGGGATTCCTTTGGCAAAGCCTTGTTTCCCTATCTGGCGAAAGCAGCATCCAGCATGATGTTCACGCGTGATTACACAGGCTTTGAGGAGCGGGCCGCGGGCTATGACCTGGCAGTACTGCTCCTTGCGGAGCGCAGCTTGGGCAGCTTGATGGCATTTCTGGCTCCGGTTGATTGACATCCGCAAAACCGATGTTTATACTGGTACAAATACAGTTGTTTTCACAATGCTAAGGAGACGCTATGGCTTATAATGACATCAAAAAAATCCTGCCGCAGTTTCAATTCAAGGGTAAATATGTAGGATCCGAGGAATTAACCAGCGGCAACATCAACAGCACCTATGTCCTGGAATATCAAGACGGCGGCGAGTCCCGCTATTATACCCTCCAACAAATCAATACCTATGTGTTCCGTGACCCCATCGGCGTGATGCAAAACATTGCCCTGGTCACAGATCACTTGAAGGCAGCCATGCAAAAAAGCGGTGGTGATGCCCACCGTCAGGTGCTGGAGCTGGTGCGCACCGTCAACAACGATGTGGTGTACCAAAGCCGGCGGGAGGGTGTCTGGCGCGCCTACACCTATATCTCCGATGCACTGGCGCTGGATGTGGTGGAGCACCCCCAACAAATGGAAGAGGTGGGGCGCGCCTTTGGCCGGTTCCAAAGCAAGCTGGCGGATTTCCCGGCCGATCAGCTGTCAGAAACCATCCAGCACTTTCACCACACCACCAAGCGCTTCTACGCGTTTGTCCACGCGCTGGATAACGACAAGGCGGGCCGCGTGCGCGAGGTGGAGGAGGAGATCGAGTTCTTCTTTGACCGCAGGCGCATGCTGGGCGAGATCGTCCGCCTGCTGGATCAAAAAGTCATCCCCCTGCGTGTCACCCACAACGACACCAAATCCAACAACGTGCTGCTGGACAAAGATACCGGCAAGGCCCTGTGCGTGATTGACCTGGATACGGTCATGCCGGGCTCCTCGCTGTATGATTACGGTGACGGTGTGCGCTTTGGTGCTTCCACCGCCAAGGAGGATGAGGAGGACACAAGCATCATCGCCCTGGACATGGACAAGGCAAAGGCGTTCACCAAAGGATTTGTGAATGAGACCGCCGGAATCCTCTCTGACGAGGAATTAACCCGCCTGCCCCTTGGTATCAAGGTGTTAACGGGCGAGTTGGCAATGCGCTTTTTGACGGATTATCTGGATGGGGACTTGTATTTCAAGGTCAATTCACCCAAGCACAACTTAATCCGGGCCCGGGCGCAGATGGCCTTGCTGCGCGATGTTGAGCGGCGGGAGGACGAGCTGCAGGAGATGGTGCATCAGTACGTCAAGCGCTATTCTTAAGGCCTGCTTTTAACCACCACGATTAAGATGCCCGAATCGACAGATATATTGATCGGTTTGCCCCTGGCCTCATTGCTGACGCCCAGGGGCTTTGTATTGGTGAGTGTGGCATCCTTCAGGGCGTAGGTCAGCCCTTTGAGGGTTACGCCATCAGCCCGATCACCCCAGCTGAAAACGGAGACTGTCCTGCCTGATTCAAGGGGCGGCAGCGCCAGGCTGCCGTTATAAACAGCATAAACTATTGCATTGTGATCAATGATGCGCGCCTGGTGTCCCTTTTTTGCGAGGTCTGCCAGCAGCTGCAGGTTGGCCAGCGAATGATCCATTCGCCCGCCCAGCGCGCCGTACAGCTTAAAACGCCGGTATCCCAGGCGCAGGGCCACGTCAAGGCACAAGGCCATGTCCGTATCGTCTTTTTTTGCGGGATAAGACAGCCGCGGGATGCAAAGCGGTACTTTTTTGATGGAATCCATGTCCCCAATCAGCAAATCAGGCTGGATACCCGCCTTGTTCAAGTGGTTGTATCCGCCGTCCGCCGCGATGAGGATGTCACCAGTGCGGGGAAAGAGCCCCAACCCGCAGAAATCGCCCGCCCCAATGATGTATGCCGTTCCCCTTGCCATATCTGCCTCCTGACAGTACTATTGTATCAAACCGTCTAAAAGAGAGGAACCCCATTGAAAAAGAAAACCATGTACGTCTGCGCTGACTGCGGCTTTGAAACCCCGCGCTGGTATGGTAAATGCCCCTCCTGTGACGCCTGGAACACCCTTTTGGAGATGGTGGAGGAGGCGGCTGTTACAGGCAAGGCAGCCGCGCAAAAGCGCCCCTCCGGCACGGGGGCGGAGGCGGAGACGCTGGCCAGCATTACCGCAGATATCACGCTGCATCAGTCCACCGGCATAAAGGAGTTTGACCGGGTATTGGGCGGCGGCGTGGTGGAGGGGTCCATGCTGCTCATCGGCGGGGAGCCAGGTGTCGGCAAAAGCACGCTGCTGCTGCAGGTTTGCGCTCATTTGGCCAGGATGGGCAAGCGTGTCCTTTACATCACAGGGGAGGAGAGCGCCCGGCAGATTAAGCTGCGCGCCAACCGCTTGGGCGCTGGCAAGGAGGACGTGCTGGTGCTGGCGGAAAACGCTATGGATGCCGTGTCAGACAAGCTGAATGCTATCGCGCCGGATTACGCGGTGGTGGATTCCATCCAGACCATGTACCGCCCGGACATGGCCAGCTCGCCGGGCTCTGTCGGCCAGGTGCGGGAGAGCGCGACCATGCTGATGCGATACGCCAAAACGACAGGCTGCCCCATCTTTTTGGTAGGGCATGTCACCAAGGAAGGCTCCATCGCGGGGCCGCGGGTGCTGGAGCACATGGTGGACGTCGTGCTGTATTTTGAGGGCGACCACCAGCGCGAGTACCGCTTGCTGCGCGCAAACAAGAACCGCTACGGCTCGGTGAATGAGCTGGGCTTGTTTGAGATGACGGGCGAGGGCATGATGCCGGTGGAAAGCGTATCGGAAACCTTGCTACGCGACCGGACAGCCGGCATCTCCGGCTCTGTTGTGTTTTGCGGGATGGAGGGGAGCCGCCCGATGCTGGTGGATCTGCAAGCGCTGGCGGCGCAAAGCTTTTACCCCTCGCCCAAGCGGACCGTCAATGGGATGGACCAAGGGCGTGTCGCCCTGTTGCTGGCTGTTTTGGAAAAGCGCGCAGGCCTGCGGCTGTACAACCAGGACGTGTACATCAATGTAGCCGGCGGGCTAAGTTTGGATGAGCCCGCAGCGGACCTGGCAGTCTGCCTGGCGGTGGCTTCCTCGCTGTCGGATACCTCCCTGCCCCGGGATGTCGCCGCAATGGGCGAGGTAGGGCTGTTGGGCGAGGTACGGCCCATCCCCTTTATGGACAGGCGGCTGACCGAATGCGCGCGGCTGGGCTTTATGCAGGTGATCTGCCCCAAGGGCAAACGCGGAAGTATCAAAGCGCCAATGGGGATGAAGCTGATTGAGGTCAGCACCCTGTCACAGGCGGTCGCCGCACTGCACCTGATGGCGAAGGAGGACGGCGCACAAGGGGGCTAAGCCGTTTGATGCTTTATATGTAACATACAGGCAGAACTGATACACAGAACTGTTATAGATTTGAAACCCAATCTGTTGAGGTACGATACATAGGTAACACTTAGGGATCAAAAAGCAGAGAGACTTTGGTAGAATAGTTTTGCCAACAAAAACTGCCAAAGGAGCTCTCTGCATGGACAAATTATCACAGGACGCACATGTGCGTCAACGGAT
>JAAYFC010000013.1 GCA_012728435.1 Clostridiales bacterium
CACTGCCACCCCGTTGGTTTGCAGAGCGTAGTGAACGGGCAAACGGCGCGCGTTGTGTTTTTTGACCAGCCGCAGCCACTCGCGGTAAAAACACGCGCCCATCAGGGTAGGTTCCCCGCCCTGGAAGGCGAAGGTGATGGCCTGCTCGGCATAGGCCATCGCGCGGCGGATGATCATCTGCGCGGTATCCGGGCGCATGAAGCCATAGGAGGCGGTCTCCCGGTTGTCCATCTCATCCAGGTAAAAGCAGTAGTCGCAGCGCAGGTTGCAGCTGCCCGACGCGGGCTTGACCAAAAGGTTCAGGGGCGGCAAGGGCATCTCCTTATGTGTAAAACTGGGGCGCTTGTGAAAGCATTATCGGGATGGATGCGGCCAGCGGGGATGATTGCCATGATTATAGCACAATTTGGCGCGCGGCCTGGTTCTTAATGCCCCTTCCGCTGCTGGCGCTGCTTTGTGCCGGCCTTCCTGTGCTATAATGCAGGGAGTGCGGATGGATAAAACACACACAAGGAGAGAGATGGATGAAACTTCCCTTCACTGTGGATTTGTCGGGTAAAATCGCGGTTGTGACCGGCGGCAGCGGCGTGTTGTGCTCACAGATGGCAAAGGCGCTGGCGGCCTGCGGCGCGAAGGTGGCCATTTTGGGCCGTGACCTGGGCAAGGCGCAGCAGGTGGCTGATGAAATCGGCGAGGAGGCCCTGGCCTTCTCAGCAGATGTGCTGAACATCGCGTCCCTGCGCGCAGCAGCGCGCGCCATTCATGAACAATGGGGCAAGGTCAGCATCTTAATCAACGGCGCTGGCGGCAACAACCCCATGGCGACCACGGATGATGAGCAGTACCAACCAGGGGTCCAAGCGGTCAAGGACTTTTTCCAATTGGATCCGGACGGCATCAAGCAGGTGATGGACGTGAACTTCCTGGGCACGGTGATTCCCACCCAGGTGTTTGCCAGGGAGATGGTGGGCATGCCCGGCGCCTGCGTTGTCAACATTTCCTCCATGGCGTCCTTCCAGCCCTTGACCAAGGTGATGTCCTATTCAGGAGCCAAGGCGGCCGTCAACAACTTCACCATGTGGCTGGCCACCTATTTCGCGGGCAGCGGGCTTCGGGTGAACGCCATCGCGCCGGGGTTTTTCTTGACACAGCAAAACAAGGACATGCTGTTTCATAAGGACGGCAGCCCCACCGCGCGCACCGGGAAGATTCTGGCTGCCACGCCCATGGGCCGCCTGGGCAAGCCGAAGGATTTGTTGGGCGCGCTGCTGTTTTTGGTGTCGGAGGAGGCCGCGGGTTACGTCACCGGCATCACCATCCCGGTGGATGGCGGGTTCATGGCCTATTCCGGGGTATAGGAGGATGGGATGAAAAAATATGATTTGATCACAGCCACCAGCATGGGCGTGCGCCTGACACCTTTGGACCGCCAGCCGGTGGGCATGGGCAACCACTATTTGATGCACTCAACCAGCGCGGAAAGCAACGTGTTAAACGTCTCGGCTTCCCTGGGCCTTAAAACCAAGGTGCTGACGGCCTTTGTGAAGGACAGCCCGATTGCGGACTTCATCAAGCGCGACCTGGGCCGCCGCTTCATCGCCTTTGAAGGGCCGGATATCGCCATGGGCGGCCCCTGGGGACACCGCCACCAGTTCAACATCGCGGACGCAGGCTTTGGCGTGCGCGGGCCGCGCGTGCACAACGACCGCGCGGGGGAGGTGGGGCTGCTGCTAAATGAGGACTACTTTAACCTGGATGCCATCTTTGGCCAGGAAGGCGCACGGATGATTCATTTCTCCGGCCTGTTTGCGGCACTGTCTCAGAACACGGCGGATTTTTGCCTGAAGCTGGCGCAAAAGGCGCGGGAACACGGCACCCTCATCAGCTTTGACTTAAACCACCGCGCATCCTTCTGGGCAGGGCGGGAGGCGGAACTGCGCGCGGCCTTCCACCAGATTGCAGGCCAGGCGGACATCTTGATTGGCAACGAGGAGGACTACCAGTTGGCGCTGGGCATCAAGGGGCCCGAGGCTGGCGGGGAGGGCATCTTAGCCCAGCAGGAGGGTTTTCGCGGCATGATCAAGGCCGCGCAGGCACGCTACCCGCGGGTGAAGGTCTTTGCCAACACCCTGCGTGAGGTGCAAAGCGCCAACACCCACCTGTGGGGCGCCTTGCTGTATATGGACGGCGCCTGGCATGAGGCACCGCTGCGGGAGATTCAGGTTTTGGACCGCATCGGCGGCGGGGATGGCTTTGTCGGCGGCTTGCTGTACAGCATCCTAAAGGGCTGGACGGGGGAGCGCTGCCTGCAGTTTGCCTGGTCTGCCGGCGCTTTGGCCACCACGATGCTGGAGGACTTCGCCTCCCCCATCAATGAGCAACAGGTATGGGATGTCTGGGAGGGCAAGGCCCGCGTAGTAAGATAATGGCAGAGGGGGTCTATTCACCCTTGCCGTGCCTTATTAGTTGGCGCATGAACACCTTTGACGGATACAGATAGGAGATGTACATGAAAAAAGCAGATATTGGCCTCATCGGCCTGGCGGTCATGGGGGAAAACCTGGTGATGAACATGGAGAGCAAGGGCTTTACCGTGGCCGTTTTCAACCGGACAAAAAGCCGCGTGACGGATTTTGCGCAAGGCCGCGCCAAGGGGAAGAACATCATCCCCGCGTTTAGCCTGGAGGAATTGGTGCAGTCGCTTAAAACCCCGCGCAAGGTGATGCTGATGGTCAAGGCGGGCAAGCCGGTGGATGATTTTATTGAGCTGCTGCTCCCCCTTATGGCGCCGGGTGACATCATCATTGACGGCGGCAACAGCCACTTCCCGGATACGGCCAGGCGGCTTTCCTATGTGGAAAGCCGGGGCCTGTACTACATCGGCACCGGCGTGTCCGGCGGTGAGGAGGGCGCATTGCACGGCCCCAGCCTGATGCCGGGCGGCTCCAAGGAGGCCTGGGCGCATGTGAAACCCATCCTGCAGGCCATCGCGGCGCATGTGGACGGCCAGCCTTGCTGCGACTGGGTGGGGGAGGGCGGTGCCGGCCATTTTGTGAAGATGGTGCACAACGGGATCGAGTACGGCGACATGCAGCTGATTGTGGAGGCCTACCTGCTGATGCGTGATTTGCTGGGGATGAGGCCGGAGGAGATGGCCAAGGTTTTCGCCCAGTGGAATCAGGGTGCATTGGACAGCTATTTAATTGAGATCACGGCGGACATCCTACAGGCCAAGGACGGGGACGGCGCGCCCCTGGTGGACAAAATCCTGGACACCGCAGGGCAAAAGGGCACCGGCAAGTGGACATCTACCTCGGCGCTGGATGAAGGCGTGCCGCTTACCCTGATTTCAGAAGCCGTCTTCGCGCGCTTCCTGTCCAGCGACAAGGAAGGCCGGCTGCTGGCCGAGCAGGCGATACCGCGGGAGAAACCCAGTTTTACAGGGGATAAAAAGGCCTTCATTGAGCAGATCCGGCAGGCCCTGTACGCCAGCAAAATTGTGAGTTATACCCAGGGCTATCTGCTGATGGCGGCGGCGGGTGAAACCTATCAATGGCACCTCAACTACGGCGGCATCGCCATGATGTGGCGCGGCGGCTGCATCATCAGAAGCGCCTTTTTGGGCAAGATCAAGGACGCCTTTGACGCGCAGCCTGATTTGCCCAACCTGCTGCTGGCGCCCTATTTTACAAACGAAATGCAGCAGGCTGTTGCAGCCTGGCGCGCGGTTTGCGCAGCGGCCATTGCCCAGGGCATCCCGCTGCCGGCCATGACCAGCGCGCTCACCTATTTTGACGGCTTGCGCACAGGCCGCGGCGGCGCCAACCTGCTGCAGGCGCAGCGCGACTACTTTGGCGCGCACACCTACGAGCGCGTGGACCGCAAGCGTGGTGAATTCTTCCACACCAACTGGACGGGGGAGGGCGGCGATACGGCCTCTGGAACCTATAATGCCTGAATTAATGGGCTTGCTGGAAGGCGCGCTGTACGCCAAGGAAGACAAGGGGCTGTCCGCGCAGGACATCAAGGGCGCGTTGACAGCCGCCCTTGCGCCTTCCCTGCCCCAGCTCAACAAGGTGCTGCTCATCCCGCCGGATTTTACGCGCGTTTATTCCAACGCGGGCTTCATCACGCAGGTGCTTTACCGTTTGCTTGCGCCCACCTGCCAGGTGGACATCATGCCCGCCCTGGGCACCCATGTGCCGGTCAGCCAGGCGCAGTGGGAGGTGATGTTTGGGGACATCCCCTATTCCCGCATGCTTTTGCACAACTGGCGCACGGAGGTGGTGGACATCGGCCAGGTGCCAGCGGACTTTGTGCGGGAGATTTCAGAAGGCCGCATGGACATGCCCATCACGGTGGAAATCAACAAGCGCCTGCTGGACACAAGCTATGACCTGATCCTCTCCATTGGCCAGGTGGTGCCCCATGAGGTGGTGGGCATGGCCAACCAAAGCAAGAACATCTTCGTGGGCTTAGGCGGCAGCCGCATCATCAACATCAGCCACATGCTGGGCGCGGTGTACGGCATGGAGCGCGTGATGGGGCGCGACAGGACGCCTGTGCGCCAGGTGCTGGATTATGCCAGCGCGCATTTTATCAAGGATATGCCGCTTCAGTACATCCTCACCGTGACAGACGCCCCGGGCGGTGAGATCCGTACGCAGGGCCTGTTCATGGGGCGGGACCGCCGCTGGTTTGAGGGGGCCGTAGCTTTATCCCAACAAAAGAACATCACCCACCTAAACCAGCCGCTTCAAAAAGTGGTGGTGTATTTAGACGAGCAGGAGTTTGGTTCCACCTGGCTGGGCAACAAGGCCATCTACCGCACGCGCATGGCAATCGCGGATAAGGGCGAACTGATTGTGCTGGCGCCGGGCGTTAATAAATTTGGTGAGGACAAGGCGGTGGACGCCTTGATCCGCAAACATGGCTACCGGGGCATTGAAAGCGTGCTAAAAATGACGGAGGAAAGCATGGCGCTGCGGGAGAACCTGTCCGCCGCCGCCCACTTAATCCACGGCAGCAGCGAGGGCCGCTTCCGCATCACCTACGCCGCGCGATTGCTAAGCAGGGCTGAGATTGAGGGCGTGGGTTATCGTTATCTGGATTATGAAGAGGCCATCAGGCGCTACCCGGTTGATCAGTTAAAGGAAGGCTTTAACCGGCTGGCTGATGGCGAGGAAATCTACTATATCAGCAAGCCCGCCCTGGGCCTGTGGGTGACAAAGGGCAGCCTGGAGGCGTAAACCGGCATTCAAACATGGGTTGACCGCCTAATCCAGGCTGTTTTCCAGCCCAAAGTATCGCACCGCATTGTAATAGGAAATGTCTTTTACCATCTGTCCCAAAAACGCCATATCAAGCGGGTACTCGCCCCGCTCCACCCAACTGCCGACGAGGTTGCACACAATGCGCCTAAAATATTCGTGACGGGTATAGGAGAGGAAGCTGCGCGAGTCGGTCAGCATGCCGATGAAGTGCGACAGCATGGAGTGGCTGGCCAGGTTGACAATCTGCTCTGTCATGCCGGTTTTGCTGTCGTCAAGCCACCAGGCGCTGCCGTGCTGGATCTTGCCCTTGTGCTCTGATGTCTGGAAGCAGCCGATCATGGCGGCAATCTGCGCGTTGTCTGTGGGGTTGAGGGAATACAGGATGGTTTTGGGCAGCCCGCCCCTGTCCTCCATGCTGCCCAGCAGCGCGCCCAAGTGCGCGCCGGTGTTGGGGGCGCCCCAGATGGCGTCAAAGCCGGTGTCCGGCCCCAAGGTTTTATAAGCGGTGGGGTTGTTGTTGCGCACCGCGCCAAAGTGCAGCTGCATCACGATGCCTTTTTGCACGTAGCGCTGCGCCAAAAAGCAGAGCAGATGGGTCTTGAAGGCTTCCGCTTCCAGGCGGCTGATGCCGTCCCCCCTGATGGCCTTTTGCAAAATGGCGTTTGCGTCGCCGTCCAGTGCACACATCACATAATCCAGCCCGTGGTCCGCCGCCCTGCAGCCCATCCTGATAAAATAATCCAGCCGCTTATCAAGCGCCGCCTCTAAGGTATCCAGGCTGCAAATGGCGATGCCCGCCGCATCACCCAGCGCTTTAAGATACTTTATAAAGCCAGGCTTCTCAATATTCATCGCCTTGTCCGGCCGGAAGGCGGGCAGCACCAGGCAGGGGCTGTCTTTGTCATCCTGCAGGGCCTGATGCCAGCGCAGGTCATCCGCCGGGTCATCCGTGGTGCATAAAGCCTTTACGCGGGACCGTCTGATGATCTCCCTGACGGATAGATGGGGCAGCTGTTTGCCTGTGCGCTCCCAGATGCTTTTGCAGGTCGCAGGCGTCAGCGGCTCGAAAATTCCAAAATACCGCTGCAACTCCAGATGTGTCCAGTGATACAGGGGGTTGCCAATCAGGCCGGGCAGGGTTTGGGCCCAGGCTTCAAATTTCTCATAGTCAGAGGCGTCCCCGGTGATAAAGCGCTCCTTGATGCCATTGGCCCGCATCACCCGCCACTTGTAGTGGTCGCCAAAAAGCCAGGCTTGGGTGAGGTTCTCAAACACGTGGTCCTGGGCGATTTGCTGAGGGTCGATGTGGCAGTGGTAGTCGATGACAGGCATCTGCTTTGCGTGCGTGTGGTAAAGGGTGCGCGCGATGCTGGTGGTGAGCAGGAAATCCTTATCCATAAACGCGACAGACATGGAATGCTTCTCCTTCTATTTGTTTTCTTCTGCCTGTGGGACATTAAGATGATTCTCCCAGCTGCCGGTGTCTGTAAAATGCGCGGCCAGGCTGTCCGCGCGGGAGGTGACCTGGTCCGGGAATTTCATCTGCTCAAGCAGGCGGATGGCGTTGCGCGTGGTGCTGGGGCCTTCCATTAAGCGGTAGGGGAAGGTCATGCCTGCAGGGCCCATCTCCTCCCGGAAGTGGAACTGCTGGTAGTCAGAAAGCAGCTGGGTCAGCTCAATATCATGCGTTGCCGCCATACACAAAACCGGCTGGCTGGTTAAATAGCTAAGCAGCGCGGCAGAGGAGGCGATGCGCTCAATGGTGTTGGTGCCGCGCAAAATCTCATCGATAAAGCACAGAAGGAAGCGGTTTTTTGATGTGGCGGTCAGGATGCGCCGCAGGCTTTTTATCTCCACCACAAAATAGCTTTCCCCCTCTAAAATGATGTCGCGCACCGCCATGGAGCTCATCACCTGTGCGCGGGGCAGCGTGAAGGCGCTCGCGTAGCAGGTGGCGATGGTCTGCGCCAGGATGGCGTTGAGGGCGACTGCCTTGATGAAGGTGGATTTGCCCGAGGCGTTGGAGCCGGTAATCAGCAGGTTGCGGGTCCAGTCCACGCTGTTTAAAACGGGATTGGTAAGAAGCGGATGCGCAATGTCCACCGCGCGCACGGTTTGTTCCTTGTGAAACACAGGCACGCAGTAGTGGGGCAGGCTGGCGCGCAGGGAGGCCAGGGAGATCAGCGCGTCCATCTCGCCAACCAGCTGATAGAGTTCCTTCACCTCCCATAGGTGTCTGGTGATAAAGGCGGCCAGGCGGGTGAGGCAGATCATGTCCAGCATGAAGGCGATGCGCAGATAATCGGTCATAAAATCAGCACTGTTAACCTTGGTCATCGCAAAGAGGGCATTCCAGCGCCGGATGGGGGCGAGCGCGCCGCACAGCTTGCCCAGGCGGGCAAAGCCCTCTTCCATCCCCGGGACAGGGTGCTTTAACAATCCTCTGCCTGTATGTAACACGCTGGCAAGGTGCCTGATGGCCTGCACCTCGGTTTCCCAGATGGCGTTGGTCCTGTAAAAGATGAAGAGGTTGACCGCGAAGGAGGCCGCGATGCCCAGGAAAAACGCGGGGTGTACAAAGCCCAGGGCCAGGAAAACAAGGGGCATCACACCCAGCAGCAGGTAAACCCAGGCGTGCTTGGGCGCTTTGTCGCTGGGATTGCGCAGGAAATAATAGGCGCTGTGGTGATGGCTGGTGCCCAATTTGCGCAGGCGGGTCTGCAGGGCGGCCCTGGCCTCCGCCTCCTGTGTGAGCGCCCGCATCCAGGCGTCCCTGCGGCGCAGCGTCTCCTCACTGGCGTCCGTCTCCCGCAGCATGGCGTACAGCACGGCCTCGCCCGCGTTGCTCATGGCCTTGTTGATGCTGATAAACAGATGGTCCATGTCCAAATCGCCCCAGGTGATGTCATCCACCTGGCTTTGCGCATGGTCCTCAGCGCGCATTACGCGCCAGTATTCCTTGATATGGGGGAGGGTGTCCGCGTCAAACAGCGCCGGATTGGGCGGCTGGCCAAAATCCTCCCTCAGGCGCAGTCCGCGCAGCCTGCGCCTTTTTAGCTGCGTCAAAACCAGGCTGATGAAGCTGCCTGCAAGCAGTATCAGGGCGATGAGGAGCTGCTGTTTGCTCATGTGCTGTCCCCCTTAGCTAATGATGCTGACCCGGCTGCCACCCGTGCGGTCCTTGGTAATCACAATCTGCTTGTCAATTTTCTCGCGCAAGTCCGCGACATGGGAGATGATGCCCACCAGCACATGGCTCTCTGACAAGGTGGACAGCGCCTTGATGGATTGGGAAAGGGCGACCGGATCCAGCGAGCCAAAGCCCTCATCCACAAACATGGTGGACAGACGGATCCCGCCGGAGGAGGATTGGATTTCGTCTGACAGCCCCAAGGCCAGGCTGAGGGCGGCCATGAAGGATTCACCGCCGGACAGGCTGGCAACATCGCGCAGGCTGCCGTTGTAATGGTCCAGCACCTGCAAATCAAGGCCGCTTTGCCGGCGCAGATCGCCCGATAAATCCGCGCGGCGCAGCTCATACTGGCCGTCTGACATGGTCATGAAGCGGATGTTGGCACGGGACAGTACCCTGTCAAAATAAAAGCCCTGGGCAAAGGCCTCCAGCACGATGCGCTCCTTGTCCCTGAGCATCCCGTTGGCTGTGTCTGACAGGGTTTTGTGAAAGATCCAGCGCTCGCTTACAAGCTTGAGGCGCGCTTGTAAGCGGGTGAGTTCATTTTGCGCCTGCTGGTTGGCTTTCAGCCGCGTGTGCAAATCAAGCAGGTTCTGTGTGATTGTGTCCTGCTGCTGGGTCAATTCGTTTTCCCTGGCCATCACCTGCGCCGCATCAATGACCGGCGCCTGGCTTAATTGCTGGGCGAAGGTGGCAGCGCGGCTTTGTGCCTGCGCGGTTTGCTTTTCGTGGTCAATCAAGGCCTGATGGCTATCCTCCGCCTGCTTGATGAGGGCGGCCCGCTCTGCTTTGAGTTGGTCATGCTGCGTCTGCGCCGCCTTGATGTGTCCATAGGGCAGCTGCGCGCGCAGCGCTGCCAGGGTTTCCGCAAGCCCTGCCTGTTTGGTATTAAGGGTGGTGAGGCGAAGCGCCAGCGCACTCACCTGCTCCCGGGCGTGTTCCTGGGCCTTTTCCCAGTCCGGCAGCAGAATGTCCAACTCCTGCCGCCGCTTGTCCTGGATGTCTGCCTGTTTCTGCTCCGCCTTCTTTTGCTCCTGCTCTTGTTCAAGTGCCTCATGAAGCGCGGTTAGCTGGGGGCGCAGCTTGGCGCTTCCATCCAGGTCTAAGGCCTGGGCTTGCTGCTTGATATCCACCTCCCGCGTCAACAGCGCGCTGTGCCGCGCGGCGGCGTCCTTGCTGTGCTTGGCCGCCGTGGCGGCGCTTTGTTCCATGAGGTCTTTGGCGGCTTCCACCGCCTCCTTTGTCGGGGCGCCCTGGGGCAGGGGGGCGGGGTTTGGATGCGCAAGCGCGCCGCAGACCGGGCAGGGCTGACCGGGCTTAAGACCCTGCGCCAGGATGCCTGCCTGGGCGTTTAGGAAGGCGCGGTTTTTGGCGTGATAATCCTGCCGGGCCGCGTCCTCCGCCTTGGCGGCCTGCTCATAGCTTGCCTGTACTTGTTTTAGAATGGATTGCAGCCTTTTGTACTCATCCATAAGGCCGCTCAGGCTGCTCACCCGCTCCACGCGCTCCTTGATCTTGTCAATCTGGCCGCTTAGTTCCGCCAGCTGTGCGGCGGCGGGCTGCACAAGCCTCAGCTCATCCCGGCCGTCCTGCACTTGCGTTGACGCATCACTCAGCGCCTTTTCTTGCGCGGCAAGCGCGGTCTGCGCCCCCTTGATGTCCTCGTCCACCTGCTTTAAGGCGGTGTGCTGGGTTTCCAGTTGCTGGTACTGGGGCAATTGGGCGGTGATTTCCGCCATCTGCCGGGCCTTGGCCTCCGCCTGCGGCAGCTGCGCCTTTGCCTCCTCCGCGTGTTGATGAAGCTGCGGCAAGGCGTGTTGTAAGGCTGCCAGCGATGCTTGCGCTTGCTCGTAGTCTGCTTTGGTCTTCTGCCGTTCCCCGTGCAAGAGCAGCTGGTCCTTGATCTTACGCAGCTGCAGCGCCAACTCACCTTGCCGCTGCTTGATGTCCGCCTCCTCCTGCAGGTCCTGCGCAATCAGCTGGCGCAGCACATCCTGCACCTGGGACAGGGGCAGTGTCATCTCCCTGGCCTGCTTGACTGCCTCACACAGCGGGTCCTCCCTCCTGCAGGAGATGGTGCCAAGCTGAAAGCCCGTTTGCGCTTCCAGGCCGTCGTACTCCGCCTTCATCGCGGCGGTCTGCGCCTTCAAAGCCTCTTGCAGGTCGTTATACAGCTGGGTATCAAAAATCTGCCTGAACAGCTGCTTGCGCTCCTCGGTGCTGGCGACCAGCAGCTTTAAAAAATCCCCCTGCGCAATCATCGCCACCCGGGTGAACTGCGCGCGGTCGATGCGCAGCAGGTTCTTTATTTCCTCATTGACGCTCAGGACGCCGGTTATGACCTGGCCGCCCGGCTTATGCAGTTCGGCCTCAGCGGGCTTGTTGACCAGGCGACTTTTGCCAGATTTTGCGGGGCGCTGATATTCGGGGCTGCGGCGCACCCTGTACTCGCGGCCGCCGTATTGGAAGGTCATCTCCACAAAGGTGGGGCAATCCGCCGCCGCGTACTGGCTGCGCAGCATGGATACCCGGCGGGTGTCCCCGCTGGGCTCGCCATACAGGGCGTAGGTGATGGCGTCAAACAGGGTGGTCTTGCCGGCGCCTGTGTCGCCGGTGATGAGGTAGAGCCCTTGCGTGCCCAAAAGGGACAAATCCACCGTCGTCACGCTGGCATACGGGCCAAAGGCGGACAGGGTGAGAGATAAGGGCCTCATCGCGCGTCCTCCCTGATGTCATCAATCAGCCCTGAAATATAGTCGCGCTGCTCCTGCGACAGCTGCTGCCCGTTTTGGGTTTCAAACAGCTTCTCAAACAACATCAGCGGGGTCAGCGCCTCCCCGCTCTCCCGCCAGCCCCATTCGCCCTCCTTTTGGGTGCGCTTGTTGTCATACATCAGCCGCATCAGATGCGGATAGATGACGCGCAGCTTTTGCATGGCGCCGGGCTGATCCTCCTCATCCGTCAGCGTGATCCGGTAGTAATTGTCCCGGTTTTGCGTGTCATAAAAAGCCTTGCTGGTCACCTGTTCATAGCTGCCCTTCACCTCCGCAAAATCGCGCAGGGGGGTGAGCGGAACCGGCGTAATCTCGATGTTCCCGGGCTCCTTCATCGTCACCACCGTGAGGGATTTTTTGTGGCTGACCTCGGAGAAGGAGTATTTGATGGGCGAGCCGCAGTACCGCAGATGCGCCTGGCCCATTGTCTGCGGGCCGTGCAGATGCCCCAGCGCCACATAATCAAAGCCCAAGTAGGCGGAGGCGTCCACGTTGTCCGCGCCGCCAACGGACAGCTCCTCGGACTCACAGGTCTGCCCGCCGGTCACAAACTGGTGGGACAGCAGCACGCTGCGCCGGCCGGGCACACGCTCTGCCTTGGACAGCGCCACGCGCACCGCGTCCGTCCAGGTCTCAACCTTTTCCTCCTCAAAGGCCTTCCTGACCATGACCGGCCGCAAAAAGGGCAACAGGAAGATGTCCACCTCACCATATTCGTCTGTGAGCGTGTGCTTCATGACGCTGCCATCATAGGCCGGCGCGATGTGAACGCCGGACGTGGATATCAGCTGCGCTGCGAAGGCCAGGCGGTCCGCCGAGTCATGGTTGCCGGCGATGAGAAACACCTGAATGCCCATTTGGGACAGCGACACCAAAAAACCGTCCAACAGGCGCAGGGCCTCCGCCGGGGCGACGCTGCGGTCAAAGACATCGCCCGCAACCAGCACCGCGTCCGGGCGCTCCACGCGCGCTGCGGCCAAAATCTCACCCAGGATGTGCTCCTGCTCCTGGGTCATGGAGAACTCATGCACAATCTTGCCTAAATGCAGATCGGACAGATGAAAGAACTTCAATTCCGCGCTCCTTTTAACAGTCGTTTGCCATCCCCATTATGCAGGGAAACCTGAACTTCTGTCAAAATGAACCTGCACAGTACAAGCAAAAAATCATCAAGCTGGAAGGGCTATCCAGTTTTCGTAAAAATACAACAAGGCTGTAGTATTTGTCGGAAAATAAAACCAAAACAACAAATATATTTTTGTTGATTATGAGCCGGGTAAGCAGAAATAAAAATAGAGAAAACCATATAAAACTTGCGGTTGATTGGCAAACAGGATGTTCTATCATTTGTCAAAAATGGTGATTTCGGTATGCCCCGCGCTGTTTGCACGGTTTTCGTGTCCATGGTATACTTAGCATGTTTAAGCAAGCGCAAGAAGGCGCACGGCATATCGGAATAACGCAGCACCTACGCAGGGCGCTGTGATATAAAAAACAGGAGGTATCTTATGCGTAAACTTGTTTCCCTTCTGCTGGTACTGGCCATGATGCTCGGTGTGAGCGCGGCCTTTGCGGCAGAAACCACCATTGTGGGCACCCCCCGCAATGAGACCCTGATCGTGGAGACCCAGATCCCCACCGACACGCCCGGCCAGTTCAACTCCTACATGCAGGGCACCTCGATGGGCTTCGGCATCCATCAGCTGATGTCCGCGATGATGTGGGAAATGGACACCATCAAGGGCGAACAGTTCGGCGAGGTCGCCGAGGGCATGCCGGAGTCCAATGCGGACTTCACCGAGCATATCGTCAAGATCCGCAAGGGGATCAAGTGGTCCGACGGCGTTGACCTGACCGCCAAGGACGTGGTCTTCACCATGAACATGATCCGCGACACCAAGGGCATCAACGCCAGCGCCTACTATAATGTGGTCTTCAAGTCCATCGAGCTGGTGGATGACTACACCGTCAAGATCGTGACCAACGAGCCCTTCCCGCGCCTGGCGCTGCGCTTTGGCGTCACCATCTGGGGCAACGACCTGCGCATCGTGCCCGAGCACATCTACAGCAAGCTGGACGATGTGACCACCTTCAAGGATTCCGCCCCCGTGGTTGCCGGCCCCTACACCGTAAAGGCCTACGACGAGCTGGGCGTCTGGGTGCTCTATGAGCGCCGCGAAGACTGGCAGAACAGCACCGTCGGCGTCGTCACCGGCAAGATGCCCCAGGCCAAGTATGTCCTCTTCAAGGCCCTGGGCGATGACAGCACCCGCCAGATGCTGATGATCTCCAACCAGGTCGACATCATGGTGGAAGTGACCCCCGAAGTGCTGGAAGTGATGAAGGAGCAGAACCCCAACATCGCCGCCTGGTACAAGGACTTCCCCTACGCCACCAGTGATGACCCCTGCTCCAAGGGCATCAGCTTCATGATGGGCAAGGCCCCCTACAACAACAAGGACTTCCGCTGGGCGATCAGCTTTGCCCTCAACTTTGACGAGACCACCATGGACATCTTTGACGGCGTGGGCCGCGCCAGCGCCCTGCCGATCCTGACCGCCACCACGGCGATGCAGGAGCTCTATCTGAAGCCCCTCAAGGAGTACATGGCCAACCTGGAGATCGACCTGGGCGACGGCACCAAGGCCAAGGCCTATGACATGGACTATGCCAAGCGCATCGGTGACAAGCTGCGTGCCGAGGGCCGCGACATCCCCACCGACGAAGCCGCGCTGGAAGACATGTTCGGCATCGCCTGCTACGCCTACAATCCGGAAGCCGCTGAGAAGCTGCTGGTCAAGGCCGGCCTGGAGAAGAAGGACGGCAAGTGGTTCTTTGAGGGCCAGCCCTTCAAGATCAACATGAGTTACCTGGCCAACACCGAGCACCAGGCTGGCCGCGGCCTGATCTCCGCCTACAACCAGCTGCTGAAGTTCGGCCTGGACTGCAACCTGGTCAGCGAATCCTCCGCCACCTGGGACAGCAACGCCGCGCTTGGCAACTACGAGATCGGCGGCTACTGGCCGACAGGCGGTATCACCAAGGACCTATACAGCGTCATCAACGGCTATGACGCCGACCTGATCGTGCCCATCGGCGAGCGTGGAAGCGGACAGGCCAGCCGCTGGAACAATGAGCGGGCCACCGAGATCATCCACGAGCTGGCCAAGATCAGCCCCGAGGATCCCAAGAGCTATGAGCTGGGCATGGAGTTCGTGAAGGTCGCCATCGAGGACATCCCCTTCATCGGCTTCCACTCCGGCGTCAAGTTCGTGCCGACCAACACGACCTATTGGACCAACTACCCCAGCGCCGAGAACGCCTACAACGGCCCCTGGTGGTGGTGGAGCTGCTTTAAGTACATCACGACCGAGATCTCTCCCGTCAGCAAGTAAGACCCGGTGATCCGGGGGAGGCACAATCCATACCTTGTGGTTGGGCCTCCCCCCTTTTTCTATGACCCAGACCGCGCAGGGCGCAAAGAAGGGGTGTCCGCATGAAATTCCGCAAGTACTTTGGCCTGCGTCTGGTCACCTGGGCGCTGACCATCCTGATCGGCGTCACTTTCATATTCTTTATTCCCCGCATGTTCCCCACCGACCCGGTGGAGAACATGATCGGCCAGATCCAGAACCGCTCGGGACAGATGGACCCGACGGAGATGGCGGCGCTGCGCCGCTCGCTCCGCCTCCAGTTCGGCCTGGAGGGTTCCCTGTGGGAGCAGTATGTCAACTATCTGCAGAAGGGCCTGCTGCGCTTTGATTTCGGGCCCTCGCTGATGAGCTTTCCCACGCCCGCGGGCGAGATCATCGGGACCTATCTGCCCTATACGCTGCTGCTGTCGCTGACCAGCACCCTGCTGGCCTGGGTGGTGGGCAACATCATCGGCCTGCTGGCGGGTTTCCGCAAGGACAAGCGCTCCAGCAAGGTGCTGGAGGCCATCGCCATCTGCATCTACCCCATCCCCTATTTCCTGGTGGCGCTGATATTGCAGATCGTGTTTGCCTTCATCCTGGGCTGGTTCCCGCTGCAGTCCACGATCAACTCCATGGGCGGGCTGGGCGCCTACTTGAGCTCCCTGCTGCGCGCCTCGGCCCTGCCGGCGGCCTCCCTGCTGCTGGTGGGCACCGGCTGGTGGATCATCTCGATGAAGTCCCTCTCTGCCGCGACCGCTGAAGAGGACTTCGTCCAGTACGCGCGCTTCCGGGGCCTCAGCGAAGGGCGCATCGGGACGGGCTATGTGATGCGCAACTCCATCCTCACCCAGATCACGGCGCTGGCGATGAGCCTGGGCGGCGCCTTCAACGGCGCGATCATGACCGAGATCATCTTCAGCTATCCGGGCGTGGGCACGCTGATCCAGAAGGCGATCCTGCAGTCGGACTACAACATGATACTGGGCTGCATCACCATCTCCATCGTGGCCATCGCCACGGCCACCCTGATCGCGGACCTGATCTATCCCTTCATCGATCCGCGCATCCGCTACAGTTAGGGGGAGACGACATGAAAAAGTTCTGGCGCAACGCCAATGGCAGGCTGAAGACAGGCCTGATCATGACAGCCATCTTCCTGTTCATCGGCTTTGTCATCTATTACATCCCCCACGTCAACCCCTTCTTCCAGAACACCTACGGCCGGAAGCTGCCCCCCAGCGGGACCCACCCGCTGGGCACTACGAGCCTGGGGCAGGACGTCATGTGGCTGCTGATCGAGGCCATCCACAACTCGCTGACCATCGGCCTGATCGTCGCCACCATCGGCACGGTGGTCGGCGTCCTGGTGGGTCTGGTTGCCGGCTTCTCAGGCGGCCTGACCGACAGGGCCCTGATGGTGGTCACCGATACCTTCGTGGTCATCCCCTCGCTGCCCATCCTGGTGCTGATGACGGCGCTCATGCGCGGCAACTCCACCGTGGTGCTGCTGGCGCTGGTGCTTGCCATGTTTGCCTGGGCCTGGCCCAGCCGGCAGATACGCTCCATGGCGCTGTCCATGAAGGAGCGGGACTTCATACAAACCGCCTGGTTCTCAGGCGAGGGCACCATGCAGGTGGTGGTGACCGAGATACTGCCCTACGCGCTGACCTGGTCGCTGTCCAACTTCATGAACGCCACCCTCAGCGCCATCGCCTCTGAGTCTTCCCTCGCGGTGCTGGGGCTCTCGCCGGGCAACCTGCTGTCGCTTGGCAACATGATCCAGTGGGCGCGCGACCGCAACGCCATCTTTGCCCGGCAGTGGTATTGGATCGGCTCGCCCATCGTGGCGACGGTGCTGCTGTTCATCGGGCTTTTCCTGCTGATCACCGGCTATAACGACTACCTGCAGATGAAGAGGGGGCGCTGACATGCTCAAGATCGAAAACCTCTGCGCTTCCTACCACACCATCGACGGCCAGGTCCACGTGGTCAAGGATGTCCACTTTGATATCTTTGATAACGAGGTCTTTGGCATCGCGGGCGAATCCGGCTGCGGCAAGACGACCCTGCTGCGCGTGCTCTATGACATCATCGCCTACCCGCTGCAGATCGACTCTGGCCGGGTGGTGCTCAGCGGCGAGAAGAAGGGCCAGCCCTTCCACGCCGAGACAGGCAACATCCGCAAGGCCTGGTGGAAGCACGTCTCCTACGTGCCGCAGGCGGCGCAGAGCGTGCTCAACCCCATCATGAAGCTCAAGGAGCAGTTCCTGGACAGCATCCCCCTGTCCGACCGCGGCGAGGAAAGCAAGGAGCAGACCCTGGCGCGCGTCCAGGCCTACCTGGAGGAGCTCAGCCTCTCCCCCGATGTGCTGGAGGCCTATCCCTTCCAGCTCTCCGGCGGCATGCGCCAGCGGGCCATCATCGCGCTGGCCACCTTCATGGCGCCCAGCCTCATCCTGGCCGACGAGCCGACGACGGCCCTGGATGTCGTGGTGCAGCGCGGCATCCTGATGATGCTCACCCGCCTGCAAAAGCAATACCGCAATACCCTGGTGATCGTCAGCCACGACATGGGCGTGCACTACCAGATCACCGACCGCATCGGCATCATGTATTCCGGCTCCTTTGTGGAGCTGGGGCCGACGGCCGAGCTCTTTGCCGAGCCCCTGCACCCCTACAGCCGGATGCTGATCAGCGCGCTGCCGGTGGTGGGCGACAAGAGCCAGCGGGTGGGCATCCCCGGCCGTCCGCCCAGCCTCAAGGACCCGCCGCCCGGCTGCCGCTTCGCGCCGCGCTGCCCGCAAGCCTTTGAGCGCTGCACGCAGGAGGTCCCGCGTTTCATTCAGGTCAGGCCCGGTCGCTTTGCCGCCTGCCATTTGCTCAAAGAGGAGGTGGGCGCCCATGCCTGAGAACACGGCCAAGCTGATCGAGCTCAAAAATGTCTCCAAGATCTTCCGCATCGGCAGCCTATTGTTCGGCAAGAAGCTGACCGCCATCGACGATGTGAGCCTGTCCATCGACAGCGGCAAGCCGGTGATCCTCTCCATCGTGGGGGAGTCCGGCTGCGGCAAGTCCACGCTGTGCAAGATGATCCTCCGCGTCTACCCGCCCGACATGGGCAGCATCCACCTGGACGGGAAAGACTATGCCGACAAGCGCAGCTATGACGCCATGCGCTTCCGCCTGGATGTGCAGCCCATCTTCCAGAACCCCTATGAGAGCTTCTCCGCCCGCAAGCCGGTGGACAGCTACCTGTACAACACGGCGCTGCGCCTGGGCATCGCCAAGAACCGCGAGCAGGCGGACGAGGTGGTGGACCAGACCCTCAAGGATGTCGGATTGTCGCTGCAAATGGTCAAGGGCAAGTATTCGGCCCAGTTCTCCGGCGGCGAGTTGCAGCGCGTGTCCATCGCCCGGGCGCTGATCACCAAGCCCAAGCTCATCATCGCCGATGAGCCGGTGGCCGCGATTGATGCCAGCCTGAAGATGAACATCGTTAACCTGTTTAAGGAGCTCAAGGACAAGTACAAGGTCTCCTTCATCTACATCACCCACGACCTGTCCACCGCCTACTACATCGCC